>NZ_NOYS01000030.1:0-441613 GCF_002258475.1 Rhodococcus sp. 06-1460-1B | reverse complement strand
GGCGTTGCATACTCCCGGTCATTCGCCGGGGTCGAGTTGTCTGTATCTGCCCGAGGCGGGTCAGTTGTTCTCGGGGGACACGTTGTTCTCCGGTGGGCCAGGGGCGACGGGGCGGTCGTATTCGGATTTCCCGACGATCATCGGCTCGATTCGGGATCGGTTGTTCGCGTTGCCCGCCGAGACCCGGGTCAACACCGGGCACGGAGACGGAACGAGTATCGGGGACGAGTCCCCGCACCTCGAGGAATGGATCGCCCGCGGGAACTGACACCGACGACACTGCCGTAGCTCGCCTGCCGCGTTCGAGGTAGGTGGAATGAGACAGTGGTGGGGACGCCGAAGCGCTCGCTGCGGCGTCCCCACGAACTCGAAGAGGACTTCACGTGAGCCGCGCCGCACAGACCCGCCTGACCATCGCTGCCACGTCGGCGGCGATCGGAGCATTCGTGCTGGTGGGGTGCAGCTCCACCGTCACCGGAACAGCCGAGCCCACCGCCGGTGGCACCACCGCATCGCAGCCCGGCACGGACCTGAACACACTGCTCATCGACCCGGCGAGCTTCCCGGCCCCGTACGACGCGTTGGTGCTGCCGCAGCAGGCCATCTCGCAGGCCGCTCCCGATCTCAGCGGAATACCGGCCGGCGCCGAGGTCAGCCCGGCAGGGTGCAAACCAGCGGACCAGGACTTCGGCCCGACCGGTACGGCGATGATCGTCGGCACCGACAACGACAGTCGATCCACGATCTCCATCGAACTGACCGCTGTCGACCAGCCGCTCTCGGCGCGCAAAGAGCAACTCGAACAGTGCGGCGAAGTGACCGCAACCAAGTCCGGTGCCACCTCCACGGTCACGTCCACGCTGACACCCGCACCGCCGATAGACGCTGACGACACACTCGCCGTCCGACAGACCGTCTCGTCGGGCACCGGCGGGGATGCCGTCACCCAGTCGATGTTGACCCTGATGGCGCAGGTCGACGGCGTGCGGATCTCGGCGACATTCATGTCCTTCGGGTCCGCCACACCCGATGCGATGACGCTGGACGAGCTGTTCACGGCCGCGGTGCAAAAGGTGAACCAGAGCTGACGTTCTCCCGCCGGAGTGGCGGCCTCTCTAGCAGAGCGGACCGACACGGTCCGCTCGGCGGAGGCGGGTGGACGCCGTTTCATCCACAGAGAGTCCGGCATGCACAGGGTGCTGCTCGGCCCCTGGTCGAGCCGGGAAGGCACCACGGAGCCTCGTAAGACTTCGAGGCATGTACACACCGACGAACTCCCACGACCCCTTCTCCGGTCGACACCGCGTACGGATCGGTGACGCGAGCGAACTGTTGGCCGCGATCCCGGCGATGCTCGGCTTCGATCCCCATCGATCGATGGTGCTGATCGCGCTCGAGGACGGCGGCACCAGCATCGGCCCGACGATGCGGCACGACCTCGTGCTGGCCGGCGAACACACCGATCGACGTGCGGGTAGCGACACTCGCGCCACGCCGGACATGCTCGACGTCATCGACTACCTGGCGGGCTACTGCGCATTCGAGAACATCGTCTCGGTGATCGCTGTGTTCGTCGACGACAGACTCGGCCGCAACGAGCGAACGCACTACACACTCGACGTTCAGGATCTGGTGAACGAGCTCGAGGTCACCCTCCCGACGTTCGGTGTGCGGCTCGAAGCCGCCTTCGCAACCTCGGCCATTGCCGATGCCGCGCACTGGTGGTCGCTACAGGGACCACGGCAGCACGGTCGTATAGCCGATCCGACGGCATCGCCGCTGACGGTGGCCAGAGTGCTGGACGGCTATCCGGTGCGACGCTCGAGAGACGAGCTCGCCGAATTCATCGCACCCGGCCCGGTCGAGACGGTGCAGGCAGTCGCCGCCGAGATGGCAAAGTTTCGGCGCAGCGGTGCACTGTCGCTGACCGACCACCTGACAGCGGTGTTGTCCTACCTCGCGCGGTCTCCCTACGACTCCGAGCTCGAGACCACCGACTTCGCGCGGGTCGCCGTCGCGATCGGGCATGTGCAGGTCCGGGACGCGGTGCTGGCACTGACTCTCGGTGAGGATGCAGATATCGTCGAGGAATTCTGGGCGCACCTCGTCCGTGTGGTTCCGAACCGCGAAAGAGCAATAGCAGCAACACTTCTCGCGTTCAGCGCCTACGTGCGAGGAGACGGGCCGATGGCCCGAATCGCGATCGATGCGGCCCTGAAGGCAGACAGCTCCCACAGTTTGGCGTCGCTGTTGGACCGGTCGCTCGGTGTCGGTGCCAGTCCTGCCCTGGTTCGCGAAGTCGCCGAGAGTGGGTTCGCCTGTGCGCGAGCCTGTGGCATTCGGCTACCGGGCGACCCGTTCGGTCGGCGCTGATCTGGAGTCTGCTCAGCGAGCCGCGTGAGAACGGTCGCCGAGCTGCTGCAGAAAGTCCCACGCATCGGACACGATGCGATCGAGATCGGTCAACTCCGGCGTCCAATGCAGTTCCTCGACGGCACGGGCGCTCGATGCGATCAGCACGGCCGGATCACCGAGCCTGCGAGGCGCATGTTCGACGGCAATGGGCAGTCCGGTGACGCGCTTGCACGACGAGATGACCTCGTCGACGGAGAATCCCGTTCCGCTGCCGAGGTTGTAGATGGAGTGCCGACCGGGTTGGGCGGCATCGACGGCGAGGATGTGCGCTTCGGCGAGATCGGCGACGTGGATGTAATCGCGGACGGCTGTGCCGTCGGGAGTGGGCCAGTCCGTGCCGAACACCGAGATCTTCTCTCGCTGACCGAGGGCGACCTGTAATACGAGGGGGATGAGATGGGTCTCGACGACGCGGTTCTCACCGAAACCCTTGTACGCGCCGGCCACGTTGAAGTACCTCAGACTGGTAGCGGCGAGACCGTAGGCCGCTGCGTACGAGGTGATGGCGTGGTCGATCGCGAGTTTCGTCGCACCGTACGGGTTGGTGGGACGTGTGGGGTCGTCCTCGGTGATGGGAGTCTTCTCGGGCTCGCCGTAGGTGGCCGCGGTGGAGGAGAACACCAACTTGGGGGTGCCGGAGGACCGGATCGCGTCCAGAAGAGCCAGGGACGTCACTACGTTCCCACTCCAGTACTTGTCCGGCGACACAACCGACTCGCCCACCAACGACTGCGCTGCGAAATGCAGAACTGCATCGAAGTCGCCGCCCGTCAATACTTCCGCCGCGACGTCTTTGATGTCACCCTCGACGAAAGTGACCCCGGCGGGAACGGCATCCCGATTACCGGTGGACAGGTTGTCCACGACGACGACCTCATGGCCGCGTTCGTCGAGTACCGCCGCGCACACACTGCCGACGTACCCTGCACCACCGGTAACGAGAAGCTTCACTGTTCGATCTCCCTCACACGCGGCAGAGGCCGTCCGTGGGAAGAGATCAGACCTTCTTCACCTGAACGGCATGCGCCATTTCGTCGGATATGTCGACACCACTGTGTCCTGGCACCGTGATCGTCACCGACCCGGGCTTGGCTTCGACTGTAACCCGGGCGTCGGGAACCACGCCCGCCTCGCGTAGCTGAGCGATGACCTCGGGGTCGGACTGAACGTGCTCGGCCAAGCGGCGAACGACGACCGCCGTAGGCTCGCCGAGCGGGACGTCGGTGAGACGAATGAGAGCCTCCGGTGCCAGTGTCGTCTGACCCAGACCCAGCTCCGCCAGACCAGGGATCGGATTACCGTAGGGCGAGGTCGTCGGGTTGTTCAGCACGGTGACCAACCGGCGCTCGACCTCCTCGCTCATCACGTGTTCCCAACGGCACGCCTCGGCGTGCACATCTTCCCAGCGCAGTCCGATGATGTCGACGAGCAGACGCTCCGCGAGACGGTGCTTGCGCATGACCGCGACGGCCAGGCTGCGGCCCTTCTCGGTCAGCTCCAGATGCCGGTCGCCGGCGACGGACAGAAGACCGTCGCGCTCCATTCGGGCGACGGTCTGACTGACGGTGGGACCACTCTGCTCCAGCCGCTCGGCGATCCGCGCGCGGAGCGGGATGACGCCTTCTTCTTCCAAATCGTAGATCGTCCGGAGGTACATCTCCGTGGTGTCGACCAGATCCTTCACACTCAACCCCTTCGTCGGGTTCGATCCTACCGTCAGCGGCTCTGAATCGGCGCTGCACCCGATGGCGGCGGGCGCGGCGCATCACAACCCCGGAAGCCGCTCGCCGTGGCGCGTCACAACCGGGTACCGAAGACAACACCGGAACCCGGCAACACCATCCCGCGCGGCAACGTAGTTTTGTCCGTATGTCTGATCAGGCGACACGCGCCGCCGTATCCATTCCGAACCGTCCCGAGGACATCGTCGTGTGGAGTGCGGACTATCTCGGTTACCGGTGGAGCGACGACCATCCGATGAACCCGACGCGGCTCGATCTGACGATGGCCCTCGCCACCGATCTCGGTGTGTTGGCGGGCGTGGAGCTCGTCGAACCGTCGGCGGCACCGGACTCGGAGCTGCTGCGTTTCCATACCAGCGCGTACATCGAGGCCGTCAAGCGCGCGCCGTCGCAGGGTCCGGCCCTGCGAGACCCCGACGACGTCGTCCACGGTCTCGGTTCCGACGACAACCCGGTGTTCGAGCACATGCACGAAGCCAGCGCGATGCTGACCGGCGGCTCCTTGGCGGCCGCGCGTGAGATCGCGTCGGGGCGGGCCAGGAGAGCCGTGAGCATCGGTGGTGGAATGCACCACGCGATGGCCGATTGGGCCTCGGGCTTCTGCGTCTACAACGACGCCGCCATCGCGATCTCGTGGTTGCTGGACAACGGGTTCGATCGCATCGCCTACATCGACGTCGACGCACACCACGGCGACGGCGTCCAAGCAGCGTTTCTCGGTGATCCTCGGGTTCTGACGGTTTCGTTGCATCAGCACCCGGCAACACTGTGGCCGAACACCGGATGGTCGACGGAGGTAGGAACCGAACGCGGCGAGGGTTCCTCGATCAACGTCCCGCTGCTGCCCGGTACCGCGGATCGACTCTGGCTGCGTGCATTCCATGCGATCGTTCCGGGCGCCATCGGAGCGTTCCGGCCGCAGATCATCGTCAGTCAGTGCGGCGTCGACAGTCACCGCGAGGATCCGCTCGCAGACCTCGCGCTCACCGTCGACGGGCAGAATGCGGCCTTCCTGGCGATGCGCGACCTTGCGGACCGATACTCGGAGGGTCGGTGGTTGGCCGTCGGGGGAGGCGGGTACGGCCTCGTCCGGGTGGTTCCACGGGCCTGGACTTATCTGATCGCCGCTGCCCTCGGCCGCGACATCGATCCGATGGCACCCCTACCCGACACCTGGCGCGAGCGAGTGAGAACCATGGCACCGAGCGTGGATCTGCCCCAGACCATGGGCGACGGTGGGGATGTCGACTATCCCGCCTGGGACGGTCCCGGCGGATCGTTGGCCGGAACGGACGGCACCGACCGGGCACTCGAACGTGTCGACTCGGCCATCATTGCCACTCGTCGAGCAGTGTTTCCGCTGCTCGGACTCGATCCGGAGGACCCGCGTGACTGATTCCACCGGCACCGAATCGGCCGCTGAACAGGCCGCCGCGACAGACGAGAAGAGCAGCAAGGAACTGGCGCGAGAGCGCGCGGAAACAGAGTTTCCGCGGCACTGGGTCGCCGACGTTCTGACGTCGGACGGCGGCGTCGTGCACCTGCGGCCCATCGTGCCCTCGGACTCCGAGGCCATCGTGGCTTTTCACGGACGACTGTCGGAGCGCACCAGATACCTTAGGTACTTCGGCCCCTATCCGACGATGCCGCAGCGGGACGTTCTGAACTTCACCACTGTCGACCATCACGACCGTGTGGCCTTCGTTGCAGTACTGGGCGACGACATCATCGCGGTCGGCCGGTACGAGCGGCTACCCGAGGGCGACGGCAACTCGGCCGAGGTTGCATTCGTCGTCGCCGACGCCCACCAGGGCCGCGGACTCGGACCCATCCTGCTCGAGCACCTCGCGGGTGCGGCCGCCGAGAACGGCGTCAACATGTTCGTCGCCGAGGTGTTGGCCGAGAACCGCAACATGGTCACCGTGTTCCGGGAGGCCGGATATCAGGTGAGCCGTTCCTTCGAGGGCGGCGTCCTGCGGCTGGAATTCGCCATCGATCCGAGCGAGGCGTTGCTGTCGGTGCGGAACTCTCGCGAGCGCGCAGCCGAGGCCCGTAGCGTTCGCAACGTACTCAGCCCTCGATCGGTCGCCGTCATCGGCGCATCGACCGACAGCTCCAAGGTGGGCAACGCGGTGCTGGCGAACTTGCTCGCCGGTAACTTCACGGGCCCGGTGTACCCCGTCAACGCCGACCACCGCTCGGTGCGCGGTGTGCGTGCGTACGCCACGGTGCACGACATCCCGGACCCGGTCGACCTTGCTATCGCGGCGGTTCCGGCCGATGCCATCGACGCGGTGCTCGACGACTGCCTGGACAAAGGTGTCAAAGCACTGCTCGTGGTGTCGGGTGGATTCGGCGAGACCGGGCCTGCGGGGCAGGAGAGCGAGCGCAGGCTGGTGCTCGCCGCCCGTGCCCACGGGATGCGATTGATCGGGCCCAACGCGCTCGGCGTCGCGAACACCGACCCTGAGTTCGGGTTGAACGCCACATTGGCACCGCATCTGCCGACCCCGGGCAACGTCGGCTTCTTCTGCCAGTCCGGCGCACTCGGCATCGCAATTCTCGACGAGGCAGCCAATCGCCGACTGGGTCTGTCGACGTTCGTCTCTGCCGGCAACCGAGCGGACGTCTCGGGCAACGACCTGTTGCAGTACTGGGACTCCGACCCGGCGACCGAGGTGATTCTGCTGTACCTGGAGAGCTTCGGAAATCCCCGCAAATTCACCCGAATCGCTCGACGGGTCGCGCGCAGCAAGCCGATCATCGCGGTCAAGAGCGGCCGCGGAGCCGTACCACCCGCACACGCCATCGGTGCCGACATCGACGATTCCATCGTCCGAGCGTTGTTCGCCCAAGCCGGAGTGATCCAGGTCGACACCATCTCCGAACTGTTCGACTGCGCAGTACTGTTCGGCAACCAACCCTTGCCGGCCGGCCCGCGTGTGGCCGTCGTGGGCAACTCCACGGCCCTGGGAGTCCTGGCCGTCGACGCCGCTCGCGCCAAAGGCTTGCATGCCGATATCCCGACCGACGTCGGACCGCAGGCCGGTCCCGAGGATTTTGCCGCGGCCGTCTCGTCGGCACTGGCCGCCTCCGACATCGATGCAGTGATCGTCGTGTTCGTGCCCCCGGTCGCGGTCGAGGTCGAACCGTTCGCGACTGCGCTGGGCAATGCGGTCCGGGGATCCGACAAGCCGGTGCTGTCGACATTCCTTGCCACCGAAGGTATCCCGGATGTGTTGGCTGTACGCGGGCCCGGCGGGCACCCGGTTCGGGGCTCGGTTCCGTCGTATTCGAGCCCCGAACGAGCCGTGGCGGCACTCGCCGCCGCGTGGCGGTATTCGTCCTGGCGCTCGCGGCCGGTGTCGAATCTGGTTCGGCCCAAGAGCATCGACGGCGATCGCGCCAAGCAGCTGGTCCGGGATTGGCGTTCGGCAGGGGGCCAAGGGCGCTGGCTGTCGGATTTCGAGACTGCCGAACTGTTGGCCTGTTACGGCCTCGACGTCGTGGCGTTCCGCGCCGTCACCGACGAGAACGAGGCCGTCGCGGCGGCCGACGAACTGGGGTACCCGGTTGCCGTGAAGGCGACAGGGAAGCGGTGGCGGCACCGGCCCGATCTGGGCGGTGTCCGCTTGGACGTCGCCGACGCCTCGGCAGTCCGTGTGGCATACCGCAACCTGGCGGCCGAATCCGGAGAGCCGCTACTGCACGTCCAGCGCATGGCAGTCAAGGGAATCGGCTGCGTGGTGCGGGTTCAGGACGACCCGTCGTTCGGATCGCTCATCTCGTTCGGTCTGGCCGGAGTGATCTCGGATCTGTTGGGCGACCGTGCCTACCGTGTGCTGCCGTTGACCGAGGACGAAGCGGCACAGTTGATCGACGCGCCGAAGGCTGCTCCGCTGCTGTCGGGCTACCGAAACGCCGTGCCGGTCAACAAGAGTGCGCTGATCGACCTCGTCCAGCGCATATCTGCGCTGGCCGAGGACATTCCCGACATCCGTGAGATTTCTTGCGAACCGGTGCTGGCATCCGCCGACGGCGCATACATCACCGATGCGCGAGTACGAATCGGGCCCGAACCGACGAAGGCAGACCTCGGTCCCCGACGATTGCGTTGACGAGGACTGTGTCGCCGAAAACGAGAGAAGCGGCGACCGAGCCGACGTCCCGAGGGGAAAAGAACGTCGGTTCGGCCACCGCGTCGGATGGCGCGAACGGGAGTGGTCACCGTCGCTCCACCGGTCGGAGAACCGGAATCAGCTGGCGTACGAACGCAACTTCTCGGCGCGGTCACCCTGGCGAAGCTTGACCATCACCTCGCGCTCGATCTGACGCACGCGCTCGCGAGACAGTCCGAAGAGCTTGCCGATCTGATCGAGGGTGCGCGGCTGGCCGTCGTCCAAGCCGTAGCGCAGACGAATGACCTGCTGCTCACGTTCGTCGAGGGTGCCGAGCACGACGCGAACGTCGCTGTGCAGCAGCCCGGCGATGACGGCGTTCTCGGCGGACGTGGCTTCCGAGTCCTCGATGAAGTCACCCAGCGGCGCTTCCTCGTCGCTACCCACCGGCATGTCGAGGCTGACCGGATCCCGGCTGTGGTCGAGCAGATCCGCAATCTTCTCCACTGCGATGCCCGATTCACTCGACAGCTCTTCGTCGGTTGCCTCGCGTCCGAGCTGCTGATGCAGCTCCCGCTTGATCCGGGCGAGTTTGTTGACCTGCTCGACGAGGTGGACAGGGAGCCGAATCGTTCGGCTCTGATCTGCCATGCCGCGAGTGATGGCCTGACGGATCCACCACGTTGCGTAGGTCGAGAACTTGAAGCCCTTCGCGTAGTCGAACTTTTCCATGGCGCGAATCAGGCCCAGGTTGCCCTCCTGGATCAGGTCGAGCAACGGCATTCCGCGACCGGTGTAGCGCTTGGCGAGCGAGACGACCAACCGGAGGTTTGCTTCGAGCAGATGGCTGCGCGCCGCGCTTCCGTCCCGCACGATGATGGCCAGGTTGCGCTTCTTGACTGCGCTCAACCGTTTCGTGTTCTCGAGAACCTGCTTGGCGTACAGACCTGCCTCGATCCTCTTGGCCAGGTCGACCTCTTCTTCAGCCGTCAGCAACGCGGTGCGGCCGATGCCGTTGAGGTACACGCGAACGAGATCGGCTGCTGGGCTCTGGGCGTCCAGATCGGCATCGGTGGGCCGCGGACGAATCGTGGTGCTGGGGCTGGTCATGACTTGCCTCCTGGTCGGTGGTGTCTCACAGGTTCAACGCTCGGGACGCTCCGATAAGTTCCCACGCCGATCCTTGTGATACCCGCCTGACCAGGGAATACGGCGGGTCCGTCCTGAGAAGTTGCTGAGAACGTTCGCAGCGGGAACGGCAGCGCAGCCCCAGGTCCGTTCAGCGAGCCGGCAACACGAGTCCGTGCCGCACCAGACCCTGCATCAGCGTCACCGCATGCCCCGCCAGTTCGTCGGCATCCTCACCGTGCGCGGCGGCGAGCAGCTCGACCAGTTCGCCCACCGCGAGCCCATCCGGACGCAGGCCCGCCAGAAGCGCGGCACCGAGCTCGTCGACGTCGTGCTGCCACTGTGGTCCGTTTCCCCGGTGTACACGGATCGCCACCGGAGCCCAGCCCTCGTCGCCGGGAAGAAACACCCGTTCGAGCGCGGTGTTGGGGTCGAGAGTCAGTACCGAGTCGAGAATGTCGTTGTCACGGAGCCACTCGAGCCGAGAGAAATACTCGAGCGACTCGTTCCCGATCGGGTCGGAGAACCCGTGCGTCAACTCCTCGGCCAGCAGATCCGTCGGAGAGTCCGTCTTGCGTAGATAGACGAACCCGAAACCGACGCCCTCGACACCCGCGGCGGCGAAATGATCGAGCCAGGACTGGGCCACCGCGGCCGCATCGGGGTCGCGCGGGTCCAAACCGCCGTCGCGCATCCAGGTGCCCACATACAGAGCGGGGTCTGCCACGTCACGCTCGACCACCCAGGCGTCGACGCCGTGGGCGGGAAGCCAGGAGGCCACTCTCGTACGCCAGTCCTCGCCCTCGAGGTGCACCCACGACGCGAGGATGGCAGCAGTCCCACCGAGGGTGAGGTGCTCGGGTGCCTGGGCGATCATCAATGCGCTCGCACCGTCGAGGTCGAGGCCGGAATCTCGGTACGAGTGCAGTACTTCGGCTCGTCCCACGACGAACGGGGGATTGGCGACGATCCGATCGAACGTACGTCCGGCCACCGGCTCGAACCACGAACCGTGCAGCAATTCGACGTCGAGACCGTTGAGGGCCGTCGTCGCTGCCGCCAGATCCATCGAACGCGGGCTGATGTCGGTCGCGGTGACCGTCGTTGCGTAGTCGCACGCGTGGACGGCTTGGACGCCGCATCCGGTTCCGACGTCGAGGACGGTGTCCACTGGCGAGGTCGGTGTACCGCGCAACAACGACAGCGACGCCTGGCCGACGCCGAGCACATGATCGGTGGCCGTGTCGGCGACGCGCATGCTGCCGTCGGGATCGGAGACGATCCACCGGGTTCCGTGCCCGGCGTCGAGGGGCCGGATGTCGAGCAGGGTGCGCACCGTGGATCCGGTACGAGTGAGAATGCCGGCCGAGATGGCTTCGGAGACGGTCAGCGGTGCGAGAGCGGCCGCGACCTCGTCCTCGGGGCAGTCGTCGACCAGCAGGAACAATCGCACCAGGACACCCAGATCTCCGCCGCCGAGGCTCGCATTGCGGACCGGTACCGGTTCGCTGCGTCCCAGTGCGGCGTGGGCGTCGGAGCCCAGCAACCTCAGGACGCCGTCGGCGTCGTAACCCGCGCGATCGAAGGCTTCACGGAGGGCAGCGGCGGCAGCGACCAGTGGGGACGGAGAAATCTGTGCGTTCACCCAGCAAGTGTCGCACCGCCTGTCGGCTTCCTGTCAGTCCTCGCCGGCTTCGATCACGCGGTGATTGCTCGATTCGATGGCCGGACTGTCGATGGTCCGGTAGTCGTACCGGCTCATTTCGTCCTTGGTACGCGGCGGCCGATCGTTCGCGATCAACACCGCCATCCATGGGAGCGGAATGGACAGACCGACGATCGCCATGGATATCCATGGGTTCATCCACATTCCGTATGCCAGTGCAGCGAGCACCAAGGCCGGTATGCGGAAGGACATGATGAACATGTACTTGCGGACACGCGCTTTGTGCTGCTCTTCCACCGACTGTTGCGCCTCGGTGATCAGGACGGGCCCATCCGGCGAGTCGCTGTACGCGCTTCCGTCGAACCCTGGGGTTCTCGTCATACCTCCACTGTGGCACTACCGCTCACAGATTGCATACGACGAGCTGTGCGACCGGTTCGAACACAGTGTGGCGACGGATTAATCTGTGTTCATGAGCACTCAGACGAAGGACCGTCCCGACATCGCTCCGGACGAAACCACCGACGATGACCGGCCGAAATTCTTCCATTACGTCAAGAAGAACAAGATCGCCGAAAGCGCCGTCATGGGTACCCATGTGGTAGCGCTGTGCGGCGAGGTGTTTCCGGTCACCAAGTCTGCAAAACCGGGCTCACCGGTGTGCCCGGACTGCAAGAAGGTCTACGAGGGCCTCAAGAAGGGCGAGTGACGGCTCACCTCCGACGGTGACCCCGCCGGACCCGACCGTCACTGAGACGGTTCGGGCCGGTCGGATCGCTGCCGATCGCCGACCACTTTGATCGGGCCTGTGGCCAGACGCCGCGCTACCGCGGTCACCGGTCCCGACGGCTTGTCGTCCGCCGCTGCCTGAGCAGCGAGCCACTCACGCATTTGATCCATTCGGGTTGCTCTGGCCGGCCAGAACTCCTGGATCGTCGCGTTGAACTCGGCTCCGAGGACCACGGCGAAGCCGAGAAAGAACGTGAAGAGCAGAAACGCGATCGGAGTTGCCAGCGCACCGTAGGTGTAGCCGGTGCTGGTGACCCAGGTCAGGTACCGGCGCAGTACGGCGCTGGCAATCATGAAGAACACCCCGGCCAGCAGTGCTCCACCGAGCAGACGATGCCAGGGCAGTGACGTGTGCAACGCCAGCTTGTACAACGTGGTCAGTCCGATGATCAGCAACAAGCCGACGGCCGGGTAGTACAGGAAGTCGACGAGTTCGCTGCCGACGGTCAGCCACGAATCGGGCAATATCTGCTGGACGTACACCGGTCCGAGTGCGACGAGCGGAAGCACGAACACCGCGATGATCAGGAAGCCGACGTACAGGAGCAGCGCGAAGAACCGCTGCCAGACGGGATTTCGCGCGTCGGCCTGTCCGTGTGCTTCGACGATGGAGTCCACGAACGTCGAGATCGCCGACGAGCCCGCCCACAGCGAGAGCAGAAAGCCGACCGAGACGATTTCGCCACTGCCCTGTGCGAGTACGTCTCGGACGGTCGGCGCGATGATCTGATCGACGACACTGCTGCTGAAGAGCGTGTTGCTGAAGGTGATGATCTTCGATTCGATGATGTCGACGGTGTTGGGGCCGAACCATCCTCCGACGAAACCGAGACTGCCCAGCACCCCGAGCAGAAGGGGCGGTAGCGACAGCGTCTGCCAGAAGGCGGCGGTCGCGGCCTTGCTGAAGATCGAATCGTCCCAGGCCTTGCCGAGCGTGCGCAGAGTCACTTTCCACACCGCACGTAGCGGGTTTCTCGCCGACAATCGCGGCGGTGTGGGAGTTGGGCCTGCAGACTCGCTCATGGTGCCTCCAGCATTCCTGACCGATGCCGACTTCGCCTAACGACCGACGCGCCGTGTCGCGTCCGACATCACCCCAGCGATGCGGGATCCGTCGGTACGGAGCGATAGGCTCCTCGGCGGACACTGCAGGGCTACCGAGAGCGCGAGGAATTTACATCGATGCCAGGAACCGGCGGCCAGTGAGCGCTGACATGTTCGATCCCACACCACCATCCACCGATCAGACGGCTGCGCCCGTCGCCGGCGGGGCACCGCTACGTGCCTGGCAGCGACGCGCGCTGACGAAGTATCTCGTCGCCTCGCCCAAGGACTTCCTGGCGGTGGCGACCCCGGGTGCAGGTAAGACCACGTTCGCCCTGCGCGTCGCGGCCGAACTGCTTGCGCACCGCACCGTCGATCAGGTGACGGTGGTGGCACCCACCGAGCACCTCAAGCATCAGTGGGCCGAGTCGGCGGCACGGGTGGGCATCGCGTTGGACTCACGCTTCTCCAACTCGACCGGGCAGACCTCGAGTGACTACCACGGTGTGGTGGTGACCTACGCGCAGATCGCCTCGCATCCGTTCAAGCACCGAGTGCGCACGGAGGCCCGCAAGACTCTGGTGATCCTCGACGAGATCCACCACGGTGGTGACGCGAAGAGCTGGGGCGAGGGCATCCGCGAGGCGTTCGGCGACGCCACCCGACGCCTTGCGTTGACGGGTACTCCGTTCCGCAGCGACGACAGTCCCATTCCGTTCGTCAATTACGAACCGGATCAGGACGGCCTGATGCGGTCGAAGGCCGATCACGCGTACGGCTACTCCGACGCCCTCGCCGACGGTGTCGTTCGCCCGGTCGTCTTCCTCGCGTATTCCGGGGAGGCACGGTGGCGGGACAGCGCAGGCGAGGAGTACACCGCTCGGTTGGGCGAGCCGCTGAATGCGGAGCAGACCGCACGGGCATGGCGTACCGCCCTCGACCCGCAGGGCGACTGGATGCCCGCGGTGCTGTTGGCTGCGAACACACGATTGGCACAGTTGCGGTCGGGCGGTATGCCCGACGCAGGTGGTCTCGTGATCGCGACCGACCAGACGGTGGCGCGGGCCTACGCCAAGCTGATCGAGGTGATCACGGGGGAGACGCCGACGCTCGTCCTCTCCGACGACCCCACATCCTCGGCTCGTATCGCCGAGTTCGGCAAGAGTGATCAGCGGTGGATGGTTGCCGTTCGCATGGTGTCCGAGGGTGTCGACGTTCCGCGTCTCGCCGTCGGCGTCTACGCCACCAGTGCATCCACTCCGCTGTACTTCGCGCAGGCAATCGGCCGTTTCGTGCGATCACGCCGTAAGGGCGAGACGGCGAGCGTCTTCCTGCCGTCGGTACCGGTCCTGCTCGACCTCGCCTCACAGCTCGAGGCTCAGCGCGACCATATTCTCGGCAAGCCCCACCGCGAGAAGGACGGCTTCGACGACGAGCTGCTGGCCGACGCCAACAAGCAGAAAGACGAGCTGGGCGAGGAAGAGAAGGCGTACACCTCCCTCGGCGCGGATGCCGAGCTCGATCAGGTGATCTACGACGGGTCCTCGTTCGGGACCGCGACGTTCTCGGGCAGCGACGAAGAGGCCGACTATCTCGGGCTCCCCGGCCTGCTCGACGCGACGCAGATGCGCGACCTGCTTCGCCAGCGTCAGCAGGAGCAGATCGACAAACCCGCTCCGGGCCCGGCGGTCCCCGCGCCTGCCGTCGTCAACGACAGGGCCACCAGTGCCGGCCAGTTGGCCGGCCTGAGGCGGGAATTGAACAGTTTGGTTGCGGTGTACCACCACCGGACGGGGAAGCCGCACGGCGTCATTCACGGCGATCTGCGTCGAATCTGCGGTGGCCCGCCGACGGCGATGGCATCGGCGGAGCAGCTGGGTGAGCGAATCGCGCAGTTGCGCAAAATGTAGCACCCGACGGACGAGCGCTGCCGGCGGACTGTGCCGGTGACACGACAACGACGGACGGTCCAGAGACCGTCCGTCGTTGTGATCGTGCGTTGATGCAGTTGTATCGGTACAGCTGTGGCGAACTGGCGTCCCCCGACGAGTCGGTGGGTTACACCGTGGAGTCCGATTCGGTCATCACCGTTGCGTTCACTTCACGCAAGCGGGCTTCGTGCTCGGTGGCGTGGTGACCGCAGAAGAGAAGCTCTCCACCGGTCGAGAGCACGACACGCGCGCGAGCCCCTGCACCGCACCGGTCGCACCGGTCCGCTGCTGTCAATTGTGGGCTGGTCAATGTTCCGGGCATGACTCCTCCGTACTGGCTTGCGGGTATGTCCCGTTCGCCTGGGGCCGGTCCGCCGCGTCGGTATGGCGCGGTTCGTTCACTCTGTCAGACGTATGGCGGTCACGCGTTGTTCCCGAGCGCGTTTCTTTGTGTTGTCACTAACACGAAACATGTCCTACGAGCAGGAACGCCGTGGATCCTGTTCGCTGACAGCTGATACGGAATCGGACGGGTGGCGGCAGTAGGGTCCCGGTGTGGCTTCGACTTCTCTCTCGCTGTCCGGCGCTTCGAGGCTGGGTATCCCGTCGCTGTTCGTGATCGGTGCCGTATGCATGTACGTCGGTGCGGCCATCGGAGTGTTCCTGTTCGACACGGTGAACCCGGCTGCGGTGGCCTGGCTGCGGGGCTTCGGTGCCGCTGTCGTCCTGATCGCCTGGCGTAGGCCGTGGCGTCGACGCGGCGGTGCCGGATCCGTATGGACGGTACGACGCGCGGTGACCGCTGCCGCGTTCGGAGCGGCCACCATCGGCATGAACGTGATGTTCTACGAGGCCATCGCTCGGCTGCCCCTCGGTGCGGCGGTCGCCATCGAGTTTCTGGGCCCGATCGTCGTCGCCGCAGCAGGATCTCGGAAGCTCACCGATGCACTCGCGGTCGTTCTGGTGGTTGCGGGCGTTGCTGCCATCGCATCGGCTCAGTTCGAGGGCGGCGAGGTGGGATTGATCGGAATCGCGTTCGCGCTCGGTTCGGCGGCTCTGTGGGCGGCGTACATCGTGCTGGGCAAGTCCGTGGCCGACGCCGGGCAGGGGCTCGACGACATGGCCGCCGGTTTCGGAATCGCATCGGTGGTTCTCGCCGTGCCGCTGTTCGCACCGTTCGCATTCGCGCACACCGACGTTCTGAGCGACTGGCGCATCTGGGTTCTGGGCCTGGGCGTCGGATTGTTGTCGAGCGTCGTTCCGTACGTTCTCGACCAGTACGTCCTGGTCCGAGTGGGTCGGGCTCGCTTCGCGTTGCTGTTGGCGTTGCTGCCCGCGACCGCGACTGTCGTCGGTGCCGTGGTGCTGACCCAGGTGCCGACGCTGCTCGAGTCCCTGGGAATCCTTGCCGTTATCGCCGCAGTGGTGCTCGGTGGCCTGCCGGGCCGAACGCGCGGTGGGGCGCCCACGCTGCCCCCGCCCTGACTTCCAGGACACGGCTCGGGAACGCGCGGGGTAGGGGACACGAGGCCCCGAGAACCCGGCACAATGGCGGTGTGACCGAACGAACCGACGTCCTCGTACATCTGTGCACCACGGAGGAGTGGTCGCGAATCCGGGGCGGTACCGAGTACACGCCGGAGTCGTTCGCCGAACTGGGTTTCGTTCACCTCTCCACGCCCGAGCAGGTGCATCTGCCCGCGAACCGGCTCTTCCCAGGACGCACCGATCTGGTGCTGCTGGCGCTGGACCCAGCGCGGTTGAGTGCGCCGGTGCAGTGGGAGCCGGGTGTGCCGTCCGACCCGCAGTCGATGCTGTTTCCGCACCTGTACGGACCGCTACCGCTCGAGGCCGTCACTGCCGCCGTCGAGTACCGACCGGGGCCAGCCGGGGATTTCGGGACGCCCGTGCTCTGACCGAAAGCCTGGCAGTCGCCAGCAACGAGAAGCGACCGCCGATCCGAAGATCGACGGTCGCTTGTCGTTCGAAGATTGTCAGTCCAGGTAGTCGCGCAGAACCTGGGACCGCGACGGGTGCCGCAGCTTCGACATCGTCTTGGACTCGATCTGACGAATTCGCTCGCGGGTGACTCCGTACACCTGCCCGATCTCGTCGAGGGTGCGGGGCTGTCCATCGGTGAGGCCGAAGCGGAGGCGAACTACGCCTGCTTCGCGCTCGGAGAGCGTCTCGAGCACCGACTGCAGCTGATCCTGCAGAAGCGTGAACGACACCGCGTCGACCGCGACGACAGCCTCGGAGTCCTCGATGAAGTCCCCGAGCTGGCTGTCACCCTCGTCACCGATGGTCTGGTCGAGGGAAATCGGCTCGCGAGCGTACTGCTGGATCTCCAGCACCTTCTCGGGCGTGATGTCCATCTCCTTGGCGAGTTCCTCCGGAGTGGGCTCGCGGCCCAGATCCTGCAGGAGCTCACGCTGGATGCGTCCGAGCTTGTTGATGACCTCGACCATGTGCACCGGGATACGAATGGTCCGGGCCTGGTCTGCCATGGCACGGGTGATGGCCTGGCGGATCCACCAGGTGGCGTACGTCGAGAACTTGTAGCCCTTGGTGTAGTCGAACTTCTCGACCGCGCGGATCAGACCCAGGTTGCCCTCCTGGATGAGATCCAGGAACGCCATGCCGCGGCCCGTGTAGCGCTTGGCCAGCGAGACGACGAGGCGGAGGTTTGCCTCGAGCAGGTGGTTCTTGGCGCGGTTGCCGTCACGGCAGATCCAGGTCATGTCACGCCGCTGGGCGACGGGGAGCTTCTCGCCCTTCTCCGCGGACTCGCGCATCTTCTCGACGGCGAACAGTCCTGCCTCGATGCGCTTGGCGAGCTCGACCTCTTCCTCGGCGTTGAGGAGGGCGACCTTGCCGATCTGCTTGAGGTACGCGCGAACCGAGTCCGCTGATGCGGTGAGCTCGGCGTCCTTGCGGGCCTGACGCAGGGCTTCGGATTCCTCTTCGTCCCAGACGAAGTCGCCGGAAGCCTTGTCCTCGGCAGTCGGCTCGCTCGTTGCGTCTTCTTCGGTGTCGTCGCCTGCGGCGACGACCTCGACGACGTCGTTCGCTGCGGCGGCAAGATCACCTTCGGAGATGTCGATGTCTTCGATTCCCGGGGTGCTCTCGTCGACGTCATCGCCGGTGGCGGGAGCTGCTGTCTTCTTCGCTGCGGCCTTCTTGGCCGGTGCCTTCTTGGCGGCGGCGCGTTTGGCCGGTGCCTTCTTAGCCGGTGCCTTCGCGGCGGGTGCCTTGACAGCAGGTTCAGGTGTCGCAGTTCCAGGTTCGGAATCTACGGTCTGACGGATATCGGTGGCTGCCACGTACGCCCTTTCGTGACGAAGTCGTGCGGCGTCACGCCAGAGTTGTTTCCGGCGGAGAGGTCTTCGGATTCGGCCGGCTGCGTACCGGCACACACCATTGTAACGACCTCTCAGGAGTTTGTTACCTACCCTCGTCCTTCGCAGGTGGCGACACCGCGTGTCAGTGCGGTGATCCAGCCGATGTACCGGTCTCGGCGGACGCGACGGCACTGTCCGCAGCGAGGGCCGCTCCGACGATCCCCGCCGTGTTCAGCAGGGTCGCGGGGACCACCGGAGTTCGGTTGGTCAGGTGCGGAATCCACTTCTCGCTCTTGCGACTGATTCCGCCACCGGCAATGAACAGGTCGGGCCACAGCAGCGCCTCGAACGTCGCGAGCACGGTGGAGACCTCTTTGGCCCATTCCTTGTAGGACAGCCCCTTGTTCTCCTTCACCGAGGACGCCGCGCGATGCTCGGCTTCCTTGCCGCCGATCTCCATGTGTCCGAATTCGGTGTTCGGCAGCAGAACTCCGTTGTGCAGAACGGCGGAACCGATGCCGGTGCCGAACGTGAGCAGAACGACGACCCCGTCCTTGCCCTTGCCGCCGCCGTACTTGTCCTCGGCGACCCCGGCGGCATCCGCGTCGTTGAGGACGGTGATGTTCTCGTTTCCGATGGCCTTCGCGAACAGTGCGCGCGCATCGGTGTCGATCCAACTCTTGTCGATGTTGGCGGCCGAACGAGCCACACCGTTGGTGACCACCGCGGGCAGAGTGACGCCGATCGGTCCGGTCCACTCGAAATGCGCGACGATCTCGGCCACGGTCCGCGCGACGGCGTCGGGGGTCGAGGGCTGAGGCGTCTCGATCTTGTAGCGATCGCCCACGAGCTCACCGGTGTTCAGGTCGACGATGCCGCCCTTGATGCCGCTGCCACCGACGTCGACGCCGAACCCGTGACGCTCGGCCGTCGCCGCGGTGCTGTTGTCCGAACCTGGCTGTGTCATGTCGATGCCGCTCCTGGCCTGATCGAATTCGTGTGTGCCGTCGCTTCGGAACAATAGTGCCGACCGTTCGTCGACGGGACGCCGACGCTGCAGCGGACGGCGAGCCGAGTGCTTCGGTGGTGTCGCACTGCCGAAGTGTGTTGCGATGTACGCGTGTCGAAACATGACGGAACGCAGACCCACACCGCCACTGAGCAATTGCCCCAGACGCCGGCAACCGTAGAACGGTCGGATACCGAACCGACGACACGTGATGTGGAGGCACTGCGCGGGGTCGCCGTTCGGGTTGCCACGGAGGCAGCCGAACACGTGCGAACGCGTCGTCCGCAGGTGTTCGGTGGCAGTCCCGCTGCGGAGGCAGCTGCCGTGCAGTCCAAGAGCACACCGACCGATCCGGTCACCGTCGTGGACACCGAAACCGAACGTGTTCTTCGCGAATTGTTGGCGCAGCTGCGTCCCACCGATTCCGTCCTCGGTGAGGAGGAAGGTGGCGGAGACGAATCCGTCGACGGAGTTCGGTGGGTGCTGGATCCGATCGACGGAACCGTCAATTTCATGTACGGCATTCCCGCGTACGCGGTCTCTGTCGCCGCGCAGATCGACGGAGTGAGCGTGGCAGGGGCCGTCGTCGACGTGGCCCGCGATGTGGTCTATTCGGCCGCGCAGGGGCACGGTTCGACGGCTCGGTACGCAGACGGTCGTATCGAACGGCTGCAGTGTTCGGGTGTGACCGAATTGTCGATGACGTTGCTGGCCACCGGATTCGGGTACGGATCACGACGCCGCGCGGCGCAGGGCGCGATCATCGCCGAACTGCTGCCGAAGGTGCGAGATATTCGCCGAATCGGTTCTGCAGCACTGGATCTGTGCATGGTCGCGTCCGGTGCCGTCGACGCACACTTCGAGCACGGGCTCAGCCCGTGGGACTGGGCGGCGGGGTCGCTGATCGCTGCCGAGGCCGGAGCCCTCGTCGATGTGCCCGCAGCGACGTCGTCGAGTGCGGACGGGGTCGTCACCGTGGCGATGGCCCCGGGAATCGCCGAACCCCTGACTGCCGCCCTACGACTCGTCGGCGCACTCGATCCGATTCCGAGCTGACGGACTGGTCCGACTCAGTAGCGCGATCGTCTCAGCAGCGCGATCGACTCAGCAACGAGACTGACGCGCGGCGGCGAGCAGATCGGGGTCGAGGGGCTGCGGCGCGGCACCGGGTGCTGCGCCCGCCAGCGTGCGTAGCACTTCCTCTGCGTCGTCGTTCGGCTGAATCTCGCTGAAGTAGGTGCCGAGTGCCAGATCCACCGAGTCGTCGGTCCTCGAGTCCTCGATGAGTTCTGCACACGGTGCGAGGAGCCACACTGCGCTCGCGGCACCGATACCCGCGGATCCGAATCGGATCTGGCCCTGGCACTGCATGTTCTGGTCGACGTAGACGGGATCGTTGCCCACCTGCACGTCCGGAGCACTCGCGAAGCCGTAGTCACTGAGCTGAGCCGCCACGTGTGCAGCTTGGCCGCGTTCGCCGTTGGCGTTGAACACTCGTACCTTCGATGCCGACAGGGCGGCAGGCTCGACGTCGAGAAGTGTCGTCGGGTCGACTTCCTCGCCGAGGGCAACCGGCTGCGTTCCGTCGGTGGCAGCGGTCGTGGTCGGGGTGTTGCATTCGGCAGTGGCCGATGTCGTCTCGGTGGTGGTGAACACCTTGACCCACACGACCACGGCGAGCAGAGCGAGTACTGCGAACACGGCGATGATCGGAAGTGCGCGGCGTCGACGGAACGGACGGCCGCGGTCGTCGACCGGCTGGCCTTCGGTGATCAGAGAAACCACAGTGATTCTTCGCCTTTCCGTCGGCAGTCGCCGAGACCGGTACACGGAGTCGGTTCACACCGACGCGTGCCTACTGTAGATGCCCGCGGTCCTCGGCGACGGCACACTCGGCCGCGAGCTCGCCGAAAGCAGTGCACGCGACCCGTTTGCACCGCGAAAACCAGCAGCAGAACTGCTTCTGCGGACTGCGGAATGAAGCCGGTGATCTCGGTGTTGATGCGGCGTGCACGGAGGCAATCAAGTGATCGGCGATTCGGTTTCGGCTTTGGGGTCGGCGTCGGCTATTGTCTGGCGGCCGCAGTGCTTAAGAAACAGAAAGCTGCCGGTGAATCGTCGATCAGGTGAGCGAAATCTCGATCGAGTTTCAACCGGCGGAATTCGGGAACTACCCGGTGTAGTTTCCGGCACCGCGTGATGAACCTGTTCGATCGAGAATCAAATCGGTGGGAGCGAGCAAGCGCCCTCTTCACAGCCGACGGCCACAAGCCGACCACACCGGCAGCTTCCACCACACACGTACGAAGATGAGGGGTTACGAGAACAATGGCAACCGATTACGACGCTCCGAGAAGAACAGAATCCGACGACGTCTCGGAGGACTCTCTCGAAGAATTGAAGGCTCGCCGCAACGAGGCGCAGTCCGCAGTCGTCGACGTGGACGAGTCAGACACCGCCGAGTCCTTCGAGCTCCCGGGTGCCGACCTGTCCGGCGAAGAGCTTTCGGTCCGGGTGGTTCCCAAGCAGGCGGACGAATTCACCTGTTCGAGCTGCTTCCTGGTGCACCACCGCAGTCGACTGGCCAGCGATGCCAACGGCGTCCTCATGTGCCGGGACTGCGCTGCCTGATCGACGGCAAGCCCTGATCGAGGGCAGGCGATGCCCGGCCGAGCGGCCGGGCAGTGAGGTTTCGCAGCGAGAGCCCGACGGCTGGGTCAGCGAGCTTCCACGCCGTGGGCACTGAGCACGGCGAGTAGATCCTCCGGCCGCTTGGTGCTGATCAACCAGTAGGGCGTCGGGTCGTCCGGGTCGTCCAGTACGACGATCACCATCTGTTTCACCCAGGTGCGGTGCTGTACGAAGGCAAGCGGGTCCAGCTGCCTTCCCAGCGCCGCACTTTTTGCTGTCGCGGGCACCACGGCTGCCTTGGACGCGACGTCGAGAGGCAGATGCGCTTTGCCGACCCGTAGTTCGAGGCCGGCGGACGACGACCCGGTCGAGTCAGAGCTCGGATCGGTGGCCACCACCTGCACACGTAACCTGCTGAACGCCACGAGAGCCCAGGCGACCAGGGGCAGGAGCAACACGTAGGGCAGCCAGGCGCGAACACCGGGGGCACCCATGTGTACCTCCGCTGCGAGTAGTACCGCCAGCGCTGCGCCGGCCACCCACCACCAGAGGGGTACCCACAGTCGTTCGGCGTAGAGCACCGACTCCGAGCCGGGGGAACCGGCACGCGAGGTGGGGTCGTCGGACTCGGGGTTCGCCCGATCGGCCTGTCGATCTGCAGTCACCCCACCCAGGGTAGTCGCCGCGCCGACGGCGAAGCAGATCAGCGTAGTCTCGTTCGACGTGAGTGACGAAGTCATCGAGTCCCGCAACACGCTTTCCGGCGACCAGCTCGAGGTGCCCCCGGACCGCCCCGGGGAGGTTCGACTTCGCCGGTTGGACCCAGATCTACCGGTTCCCACGCGTGCGCACGAGGGTGACGCGGGTGTGGATCTGCGGATCACCGCGCCAGTGACGATCGCTCCGGGCGAACGGGTTCTCGTGGGCACGGGGATTGCGGTGGCCCTGCCCCTCGGGATGGTGGGGCTGATCCACCCGCGCTCGGGCCTGGCGGCCAAATCGGGACTGTCGGTCGTCAACACCCCTGGCACCATCGACGCTGGATACCGCGGGGAGATCAAGGTCTGCTTGATCAACCACGATCTCCGGACGCCCATCGTGCTCGATCGCGGCGATCGAATCGCTCAGTTGGTGGTGCAGCGCGTCGAATTGGTCGAGTTCGTCGAAGTGGATCGACTCGACGACACCGTTCGAGGGGACGGCGGTCACGGTTCGACCGGCGGACATGCGAGTCTGGTGCAGTGACGTCCTACGTAGTGCGTCTGTCGCGACGGTCGTCGGTGTACAGCGAACTGAATGCAACCGAGAAGAAGAGAGCTGAACATGTTCGGACGGCGTAAGAAGAACGACGCCGGCAGTGCCTCCGCGTCCAGCGCGGAGCCATTCGTCGACGGCCGCGACGACGACAACGACGATGCGACCGCGGACACCACCGTCGAGGGGCCCCACGATCTCGGTGATCTGGACGAGGATCGCGAGAGCGTCGCGGCGAACCGGCTGGATCTCGGCTCGGTGTTGATCCCTCTCCCCGAGGGCGGGCAACTGCAGGTCGAGATGTCTCAGGCGGGCAGCCCGCAAGCAGTACACATCGTCACCCAGTTCGGGCGCATCACCATCGCCGCCTACGCTGCCCCGAAGTCTCCGGGGCAGTGGCGCGAGGTGGCAGCCGATCTGGCGACATCGCTCCGCAACGACAAGGCCGAGACGACCGTGGAGACCGGGCCGTGGGGCCGCGAGTTGGTCGGTGTCACCGCCAACGCCGATCTGCGCTTCATCGGTGTCGACGGGTATCGCTGGATGGTTCGATGCGTCCTCGCCGGGCCGTCGGGCGCGGTGGCGGAGGACCAGCCCCTGGTCCAGCTCGCGCACTCGATTCTTCGACAGACCGTCGTCGACCGTGGCACCGATCCGCACCCGGTGCGTACTCCGTTGCCGGTGGTTCTGCCGCAGGTGTTGGCCGAGCAACTGGCGGCTGCCGCGCAGCAGCAAGCAGCGCAGCAGGCCGCGCCGGCGCAGCCCACCGCCCCTGATGCGAACACCGATGCGGCGCAGCAGCAGTCGACTCCGCAACCGAACGCCGAACAACCCGGTGCCGAGCGCGCTCCGCGCCGCGGAGCGTCCGGATCGGCGATTCAGCAACTGGGGGGCTGAGCGGCGTCAGACGTCGTGCGCCGCGGTCAGAGCGTCGACGGCTGCTCGGCCCAGGACCCCCGGGTCGAGTCCGATGTCCGTCAAAGTCACGGTCCGCAGTACGCCTCTCGGCAGGGCGCGAGCCCACTGCTCCGCAACCGCGATCGGATGCACCGGGTCGTCGACCGCGCCCACCACGACGGTCGGCGCGTCGATCCGCGCGAGACGGTCCAACTCCGGGCCTCGGTACGAGGCCGCCTCGTCCAGCGCGCGGGGGAGCGCCGGCCACTGCGACGCCCAGGATCGCGCCAGGGTGCACGCGAGCCACTCCGGGCTCGAATTTGCCATCGTCGCCGTGACGCTGTCGAGCCCGTGTTCGCGAAGCGACCCAGCCGTGAACCGTGCGCTCAGTGCAGCCGGTGAGCCGGTGGGATCGCCCGTCCACGCCGGCAGCGCCAGCGCCAACGCGACGACGCTCGAGCGGTTGCGTTCGGCCCAGTGCGCCGCGACGGCTGCACCCAGCGAGATTCCGGCGACCACGACGGGACCGTGCGCGCGTACAGCCTCGTCGAGTGCACCGAGATAGCTCCCCACCACGCCGGTCGGGTCGGGTTCCACGGCGACAGTGGTCAATCCCACAACGTCGAACGCCTGCCCGAATGCCTCCTGCGCGAACTGCGCGTCCGATCCCGTCCCCGGTAGAACGATCGCGGTGGAGGTCTCGAATCGAGTGTGCACGAGACGATTGTGCACGCCCCCGTTCGACGGCGTGGCGGTGGTTGGTCAGCGCGCCAGATCGGGTCTACAGTGGCGAAGTACCAGCTATGACGAGGGAAACTCCCAGGTCGCCGCAACTGCTCCCAGGAGTGGAGCTGCGAGACGACCCCCACCCGCAGGAGCGCACAATGGCACCCGCTGCCGCAGGATACTTTCGCCGTTTGACGCGAAAGTTGACCGAGGACATCGATCAGCTCGACGCCGAGGAGATGGCCGAATCCTCCGAAGCGTCCGGAGCTCGACGCGCCTGCGATTGCTCGCGTGGCGAAGAGGTCACGATGTTGGGTCGTCTACGCAGCGTCGAAGCGTGTTCCAAGGCCGCGAACGCCAACATCGAAGCGGAGTTCTTCGACGGCACCGACACAGTGACTCTCCTGTGGATCGGCCGGCGCAAGATTGCCGGAATCGAGCCGGGCAAGACGGTCCTGGTGCGTGGCCGGGTCGGCGAACGCGATGGACGCAAGATCGTCTACAACCCGTACTACGAACTGCGCGACGACAACTGATCGTCCCCGGTATGGCACTCTCGTTCTCGTGACGAACAGCGACGATGCAGTGCCGCACCCGAGAACGTCGAACACGCCGGAACCGGTACCCGACACGTCGACGCCGGACGCCGTGAAGACCGCCGCCCCCACCGTGCTCGAGCAGCTCGGTGGCGTGAGCGGCTTGGTGTATTCCACACTGCCCGTGGTCGTCTTCGTCCCGTTCAACAGCTATTTCGGCCTGTCGGTCGCTCTGTGGGCGGCGTTGGGTGTCGCCGCGGCCGTTCTGGTGTGGCGGCTGGTACGCCGCAGCCCGATACAACCGGCCATCTCCGGATTCTTCGGCGTAGGCATCTGCGCATTCATCGCGTACCGCACCGGGGACGCCAAGGGCTACTTCCTGTTCGGCATCTATACATCACTCGTCTACGGCGGGGCGTTCGTGCTGTCGGTACTCGCCCGGTGGCCGCTCGTCGGCGTCATCTGGGGTTACCTCAACGGCAAGGGAACGTCGTGGCGTCGGGAGCGGTCTGCGGTTCGCTACTACGACGTGGCCACTACCGCCTGGGCGTCGGTGTTCGCTGCGCGCTACATCGTTCAGTCCCAGCTCTACGACTCGGACCAGACCGGCTGGCTCGCGGTGGCACGGATCGGGATGGGGTGGCCCCTGACCGGCGTAGCCCTACTGGTGACTCTGTGGGCGGTGCGTCAGGCAGATCGAGCGCTGGACCTCGCATCGAACGACGAACAGGCCGACGAGCTGCCGTCAGGTCAGACCGACCGCAGCACGTAGTTCGTCCTCCACCTCTTTCGCCGCGACGAAGAGCAACTCGTCACCGCCTTCGAGTGGATCGTCGTGCTGCGGAACGATGACACGGCCACCGCGAAGAATCGTCACCAGTGCTGCGTCCCGCGGTAGCTGGAGCTTGCGTACCGGCTTGCCCGCCAGGGGCGTGTTATCGGGCAGAGTGATCTCCACGAGATTTGCCTGCCCTTTGCGGAATGTCATCAGGTGGACCAGATCGCCTACCGACACGGCCTCCTCCACTAGTGACGCCAGCATGCGCGGGGTCGAGACTGCGACATCGACACCCCAGGCCGCGTCGAAGAGCCATTCGTTTCTGGGGTCGTTGACCCGGGCCACCACGCGGTTCACGCCGAACTCGGTTTTGGCCAGCAAGCTGAGCACCAGGTTCGCCTTGTCGTCGCCGGTAGCGGCGATCACCACGTCGTAGTTCTCGAGATGGGCGGCCTCGAGCAGACTCAACTCACAGGCGTCCGCGAGCACCCATTCGGCCTCGGGTACCGCGGCCTGATCGACGTGGTCGAGTTTGCGTTCGAGGAGCATCACCTCGTGCTCGCTTCGGATCAATTCGCGTGCAATGGATCTGCCGACTGCGCCGGCACCGGCGATGGCGACTTTCATGGCTTCCCGTTCGGGTCGATGGGGGAGGAGAACAACGTACGGGCGAGCATCAGTCGTCCGACGGCGGCGGATTGCCGGCCAATGCGATGGCCTCGGCGACGGTCCCGGAGACGGCAGCGACGTACACCTCGTCGCCTGCCTGGATCACGGTGCGCTTGTCGGGCAGCAGTCCGGTGCCGAAACGGATGACGAACGCGGCCCGCGACCGGGTCGCATCCTCGAGTACCGACAATTTCTTGCCGATCCACGCATCGTGGAAGTCGAGCAGCACCACCGCGACGCTCCCGGACGGATCTCGCCACTTGGTGGTGGGGTCGTCCCGCAGAAGATTGTGCAGAAACCGGTCGGTCGCCCACGGCACTGTGGCCACGGTCGGAATACCTAGGCGCTCGTACACGGCGGCGCGTTTGGCGTCGTAGATCCTGGCGACGACCTTCTCGACGCCGAACGTCTCGCGCGCGACGCGCGCGGAGATGATGTTGGAATTGTCACCGGAGGATACGGCTGCGAATGCCTCCGCCTTTTCGATTCCGGCGCGCACCAACACATCTCGGTCGAATCCCATACCGACTACTCGATGCCCGCCGAAGTCGGGGTCGAGGCGCAGAAACGCGGTTTCGTCGCGGTCGATGATCGCCACCTCGTGCCCGATGCGCTCGAGCGCTCCGGCCAGCGATGCGCCGACACGGCCACACCCCATCACAACTACGTACAACGCCCAGCTCCGTCCCGATCTCGATTGCCGACCAACACTGCCGACGACATTGCCACCGTGTGCATGCGAGCACCAACGTATCGGGGATTCGTCACCGGCTCGACCGTGGGTGGGCATCGGATGGAAGTCAAAGGGCGCGTGGTTGCGCCGCCGGCGACCCGACGGCCTACGCTTCTGATCGTGTCCAAGGTCTCGACTGCCGCAAAGCGGCTGGTTCTCGGTAAGCCGTTCCGCAGCGACAAGCTCGGTCATACCTTGCTACCCAAGCGAATCGCGCTACCGGTGTTCGCCTCGGACGCCATGTCCTCGGTTGCGTACGCACCCGAAGAGATCTTCCTGGTGTTGTCCGTGGCCGGGATATCGGCGCTCACGTTCACTCCGTGGATCGGTCTCGCGGTCTGTGTCGTGATGGCGGTGGTGGTCGCCAGCTACCGGCAGAACGTGCACGCTTACCCGTCCGGCGGTGGTGATTACGAGGTCGCGACCACCAACCTCGGTCCTGCGGCGGGTCTGACCGTGGGTAGTGCGTTGTTGGTGGACTACGTGCTGACCGTGGCGGTCTCCATTTCGGCGGCCGCGTCGAACATCGGTTCGGCCGTACCCTTCGTCGCGCAGCACAAGGTGCTGTTCGCGGTGGTGGCCATCGTGTTCATCACGTCGATCAACCTGCGCGGTATCCGCGAGTCGGGTGCCGCGTTCGCCATTCCCACATACGCCTTCATGGGCGGCATGTTCCTGATGTTGGGCTACGGGTTGTTCCGGGTCTACGTGCTCGGAGACGACATTCACGCCGAGTCGGCGACGTTCGATCTGAAAGCCGAGGACTCGCATCTGTACGGAATCGCGTTCGCGTTCCTCGTCGCGCGGGCGTTCTCGTCGGGTTGCGCGGCGCTGACCGGAGTCGAGGCCATCAGTAACGGGGTGCCTGCATTCGAGAAACCCAAGTCCCGCAACGCGGCAACCACGCTGTTGCTGCTCGGCGGTATCGGCATCACGTTGTTGATGGGCATCATCGTGCTGGCGCAGAAGATCGGCATCAAGTACGCGATGGACCCGGAGACGCAGCTGATCGGGGCACCGGATGGCTACCACCAGAAGACGTTGATCGCGCAGTTGGCGGAGGCAGTGTTCAGCGGGTTCCCCGTTGGGTTCTTCTTCATCACCGCCGTGACGGCGTTGATCCTGGTACTCGCCGCGAACACGGCATTCAACGGCTTCCCCGTGCTGGGCTCGGTGCTCGCTCAGGACCGGTATCTACCCCGACAGTTGCACACGCGCGGCGATCGCCTTGCCTTCAGTAACGGCATCCTGTTCCTGTCCGGTGCAGCCATCGTGTTCGTCGTGGTGTTCGGAGCAGAGGTCACCAAGCTCATCCAGCTCTACATCGTGGGTGTGTTCGTCTCGTTCACCCTGAGCCAGACCGGCATGATCCGGCACTGGACCCGCCTGCTCCGAACCGAGACCGATGGCGAGCAGCGCGGCAGGATGCAGCGCTCGCGGGTGGTCAACAGCGTCGGTCTGGCCATGACGGCGACCGTTCTCGTGATCGTGTTGATCACCAAGTTCGCTGCCGGAGCCTGGATCGCGATCGTGGCGATGGTGGCCATCTTCATCCTGATGCGGATGATCAGAAAGCACTACGACACCGTGGCGCGCGAGCTCGAGAACGAGGTGTGGGACGGCGTACTACCCAGCCGCACGCACTCGATCGTGCTGGTGTCCAAGCTGCACATGCCGACCCTGCGGGCTCTCGCCTACGCACGCGCGACCAGGCCCGACACTCTCGAAGCCGTCACCGTCAACGTCGACGAGGTGGACACCCGAGCATTGGTGCGTGAATGGGAGGCCAGTGACGTCTCGGTACCCCTCAAGGTCGTCGAATCGCCCTACCGCGAAGTCACCAAGCCGGTTCTGGACTACGTCAAACGAGTTCGACGCGACTCACCACGTGATGTGGTGACCGTCTTCATCCCCGAGTACGTCGTCGGTCACTGGTGGGAGCAGGTCCTGCACAACCAGAGTGCGCTGAGATTGAAGTCCCGACTGCTGTTTCAACCCGGCGTGATGGTCACCAGCGTTCCGTGGCAGCTGCGCTCGTCGGAGAAGGCCAGGCGCGAGGTGCTCGGAAATGCGCCGGGTGCATCGCGTCGCGGCTACGAACCGCCGGCGGGCAAATGACCGCGAACTGGTTCGGGCTGGTGCTCGACGTCGAACTGGGCGCTCCCGGACACGGTGGGTTCTGCGTGGCCCGTCACGAAGGTCGAGTGGTGTTCGTTCGCCACGGGCTACCGGGGGAACGCGTCATGGCCAAGGTGACCGAGGATCGCGGTGGGTCGTTCTGCCGCGCCGACGCGATCGAGATCCTCACCGCGTCTCCGGACCGCATCGACGCTCGCTGCCCCATCTCCGGGCCCGGTGGTTCGGGATGCTGCGACTATTCTCACGCGACCCCCGAAGCCGGTCGTCGACTCAAGTCCTCCGTCGTCGCCGAACAGCTGCGCCGCGTCGCGGGCATCGAGCGGGACGTTCCGGTCGAGGAGTTGCCGGGCACCGGCGACGGCACCGGATGGCGGACCCGTGTTCGGCTGGCAGTGGATTCGGGTGGACGGCCCGGCTACCACCGCTATCGAAGCAGTTCGATCGTCACGGAGTTGTCGTGCCCGCAAATGGATCCGGTTGCGTTCGACGGATTGTCGGGCCGTGAGTGGCGCGCAGGTGCCGAATTGCAGGTGGTCCTCGACGGTACGGGTGAACGCCATGTGGTGGAGGTGGCACCGGCCCAGTTGACGCGAACCGGACGCCGGTCTCCGGGCCGCCGCGGTGCGTCGGCGCGCCGAGCAGCGTCGTCCCGGGCCAGGCCGGAAAAGGCTGTCATCGGGTCGGGTCGCGTCACCGAATTCGTCTCGGCGCGGCCGTGGACACTCGATGCCACCGGCTTCTGGCAGGCGCACAAGGGAGCGGCCCAGGTGTACACCGACGTCGTGCGCGACTGGGCGGACGCCGAGCCGGGTGACGGCGCATGGGATCTCTACGGCGGTGTCGGCGTGTTCGCGGCGGCTCTCGCCGAGCGGGTGGGATCGAGCGGACGAGTCACCAGCGTCGAGTTCTCGCGCCGGGCCGCCGAGGACGGGCGTTCGGCGCTGCACGACCTTGCTCAGGTCTCGTTCGCGCCGGGCCGGGTCGAGCGATCGATGGATTCGTTGCCGGAATCGGTGGCGGTGGCGGTACTCGATCCGCCGCGAGCCGGTGCCGGACGCGACGTCATCGAAGGTCTCGCGACGCGGTCTCCCCGCACGATCGTCCACATCGGCTGCGATCCGGCATCGTTCGCGCGGGACGCGAGCCTCTACCGGGCAGCCGGTTACGAGCTGACGGACGTGCGCGCGTTCGACGCGTTTCCTCTGACCAGCCACGTCGAATGTATCGGCCGCTTCGTCCGTAAATAGGGTTGCCTCACCAATCTTGGCGAGTCTGACGTACCGTTTCTCGGGTGAGAATTTGTCGCACCGTCGGTGCTGTGTCGGTCGCCCTGCTGTTCCTGACCGCCGTCGTCTCGTGTGGGTCGGGCGGGGACGACGGACCCGGATCGGAGGCGCCGTCCGACGGATCGGCGGCTGCGTTCCCTGTCACGATCGATACCGAGTTCGGCGACGTGACCGTCGACAGTGCCCCGCAGCGCGTCGTCGCGCTCGGCTGGGGCGACGCGGAAACCGCACTCGCGCTCGGTGTCTCACCGGTCGGTGCGAGCGACTGGCTCGCCTTCGGCGGCGACGGCGTCGGTCCGTGGGCGGCCGGGCTCTACGACGCACCACCGCAGATCATCGGGACGCAGGAGCCGTCGTTCGAGCAGGTCGCGGCGCTCGAGCCGGATCTGATCCTCGACACCAAGAGCTCCGGTGATGCCGATCGGTACGCCACGCTTTCCGCCATTGCTCCGACGGTGGGTATACCGGCGGGGGCGGACAACTACCTGACAACGCTCGAGCAGCAGGTCACGATGGTGGCCACGGCACTCGGCAAGCAGTCCGAAGGGGACGCGCTGCTCGCAGGAATCGCCGACCGTTTCGATGCAACGGCCGCTGCCCATCCGGAATTCGCCGGCAAGACAGCGGTGGTCGGGGCCTACAGCGGCACCGGATACGGCGCATACATCTCGTCGAACAGTCGACTCGAGTTCATGAAGAAGCTCGGCTTCGTCACCAGCCCGACCATCGATTCTCTTCCGCCGCGCGGCTTCTCGGTTCCGATTTCCGGGGAGGAGCTCGACCTGCTCGACGCCGACGTACTGATCGTCTTCCCCATCCAGAAGGCGCCGTCCGAGGTGACCGACAATCCGCTGTTCCAACGGATTCCGGCTGTCGCGGACGGCCGCTACGTCGTGTTCGACGACCCGGAAGTCGCGAAGTCCTACGCCACCAACTCGGCGCTGTCCATCGGCTATGCACTCGACACGGTGGTGCCTGCGGTGGCGAACGTGCTGGGGTGATCCACTTCGGCAACCGGGGCGAATGTCTGCGCGGGTACCGAGACGATGCGTTGAGCTCCGCAGTGGCAGCCCTGGTAGCCGACGAGGCCTTCGCTGGTGTCGTGGAGCGAGCGGGTGGTCCAGGAGTGTGTGCTGTGTTCGATGTCCATGCATCCACTGTGATGTAATGGTCTTGTGCACATCAACCCTTACGGAGAATATGCCGTGAAACTGGGCATCGACCTCCTCAACCGGCCACCCACGTCGCCGAGCGAACTGGGTGCCCGCTGCATCGACGCCGGCCTCGTTCCCGACTGGACTGCCACCGACGACGATCTCGCGGACACACTCGAGTTCCTCCGCGAGTGGGCTCGCGTGGTGGATGCAGAGACAGCCGAGGAGCGCGCCGAGGCCCTGAACGCCCTCCTTGCACAGGCATCCGCGTACCCGCGACTGACCAACCATGCCGACGACGGCTGGCACATGCACTATCGCGACCCCAACATCGCGTTGGGCGGCGTCATCAGGGCACTGGTCGGTGTCGGTACCGCGCTGCACTTGACCGGTCGCGGAATGGACAGACTCCATCGGTGTGCCGCAGCCGACTGCACGACCGCCTTCGCCGACACCTCACGTACCGGACGGCAGCGGTACTGCGGAACCGTGTGCTCGAATCGGGACGCAGTCCGCCGACACCGAGCCCGCGCCGCATCCTGACGCTTGCACCGGGAGGCGCGGATCAGGACTTGCGGTTGTACAGCCGCATCGTGATCGGTCCGAAGATCGCCAGCATCGCCGCCGACAGCACCAGAGTCACTCCGAGTTGGCCGGTGTCGACATCGCCCTGCATCAGGCCTCGAAGTGACGTCACCAGAAAGCTGACCGGGTTGACGTCGACGAACGCACGAAGCCACCCCGGCATCGTGTTGGGGTCGACGAAGATGTTGCTCGCGAACGTCAGCGGAAACAGGATGAACATCGACATCCCCATCACGGCTGCCTCGGTGCGCACGATCATGGCGATCATCGTCCAGATCCAGGACAGACAGAACGAGAACACGAGCAACAGCACTATCGATGCGATCACACCGAGCAGCCCGCCTTGCGGCCGGAAACCGAGAATCAGCCCCAAGATCAGTACGATCACCGACGCCAACGTGTAGCGCACGACGTCACCCAGCAACGCACCGACCAGCGGCGACGGACGCCAGATCGGCAACGATCGGAACCGGTCGAACACACCCTTCTCGATGTCCTTGTTCATCGTCACGCCGGTGTACATCGTGATCATCACCACGGTTTGCACCAGGATGCCCGGCAGCAGAAACTGGATGTACGCGTCGGTCGAACCGGCCAGAGCGCCACCGAACAGGTACGTGAACAACAGCGTGAACATGATCGGAAACGCCGTCACGTCGAACAACTGCTCCGGTACGTGCTTGATCTTCAGCAACGCCCGCCAGCCGAAACTCAGCGAGGTCGACAGCGACGACGGACGCTCCGGCCTCGGACCTGCGGCTGAGAGAACATCGATGATCGTCGACGCCTGTGGGGCGGATCGTTGGGCCTCGGTGGTCATGACGCGATCTCCGCGTTGTCGATTTCAGCTTTTTTCACACCCACCGGCTCCACTCCCGCTCCCGCGTCGTGCCCGGTCAGCGCCAGGAACACCTCGTCCAGACTCGGCTGACCGAGGGTGAAGGATGCGATGGCGATTCCGGCGGATTCGAGAGCAGGAAGGATCGGTGCCGCCTGCGCCGGATTGTCCAGTCGTGCGGACACGGTGAACGGGTCGGCGTCCTCGGTCACGGTGCTGCCGACCAGATCTCGAACGATTCTCGCCGCGGCATTCCGGTGCCCGGCATCGAGCACGCGCAGGTGCAGTGAGTTCGATCCCACCGATGCCTTCAGCTCGCCCGTCGTGCCCTCGGCGATGACTTTGCCGTGGTCGATCACCGCCACGCGCCCGGCCAGGTGGTCGGCCTCGTCGAGATACTGCGTCGTCAGCAGTACCGTCGTGCCGCCTGCCACCAGTGCACGGACGATCTCCCAGACGTGATTGCGACTGCGCGGGTCCAGGCCGGTGGTGGGTTCGTCGAGAAAGATCAGCTCGGGGGTGACGATGATGCTCGCCGCGATGTCGATGCGCCTGCGCATGCCACCGGAGTAGGTCTTGACCTGTCGCGGTCCGGCGTCGGCGATGTCGAATGCTGTCAACAGTTGATCAGCGCGCGCTCGGGCGGCCGGACGTGAGTAGCCGAGCAGCCGCGCCAGCAGAACGAGATTCTCGGTGCCGGTCAGATCCTCGTCGAGCGAGGCGAATTGACCCGTGAGAGAGACTTTTCGGCGAACGGCCTCCGGCTCGGTTGCCACGTCGTGTCCCAGGACTCGTGCGCTGCCGCCGTCTATCGGAAGAAGTGTCGCCAGCATCCGGATGGTCGTGGTTTTCCCGGCCCCGTTGGGTCCGAGTACGCCGTACACCCCGCCGGACGGGATCGACAGATCCACGCCGTCGACTGCGGCGGTGGTGCCGAAATGTTTGACGAGCCCGTGGGTTTCGATGGCCGTCATGCGTGTCCGTCCCTCCATCGAGCTGTCCGCCCGATTGCCCGCGTTTGTCCGATTCTCGCACCCAGGATGAAGCCCGGTCCAATTCTGCGCAAACGAATTTCGGTCGCGGACCATCCCTCGGGGTGTTTGTTCCGAATATGTACTGCGGCGGGAAAACGCGGAGGTTTCGATATGAGGGCTACATGACCACTAGTGTCATGATCGATGAACTCGATCATGAACCCGTCTGCTGGGACGACAGTCCGATGAGCGTGCCGTTCTCCGACGCTTCCGGATCTGCGGGCACCGGCCGTGACCGAACGCCGCCCGAGTCCGAGGACAGCACCTCGGTCGAGGATGCGGTGTGCGCAGTACCGAGCCCGCAGCTGAAGAATCTGCGTGCCGAGGAGACGGACCGTCTCCGTCGCCTGATGGCCGCCGTTGCCCAGGGCGACCGGTCGGCCTTCGCCGAACTGTACGACGCCACGTCCTCCCGTGTGTACGGGATGGTGGTGCGCGTGCTTCGCGATCCGGGGTACAGCGAGGAGACCGCGCAGGAGGTGTTCCTCCAGATCTGGCGTGCGGCACCGAATTACGATCCGAGCCAGGGGAGTCCGCTGGCGTGGATCATGACGCTGGCACATCGCCGGGCGGTCGATCGGGTACGTAGCGAACAGTCGGGTACCGACCGCGAGGCGGCGTACGGTGCCGTGAGTCACACACCCGAGCACGACGAGGTACTCGAGACGGTGACCCAGCGGCTCGAATCGGAGGCGGTCGTGGCCTGTCTCGACACTCTGACCGATACGCAGAGCGAGTCGGTACGAATGGCTTATTACAGCGGGTACACCTATCGCGAGGTTGCCGAACGGCTCGGGGTGGCCGTGCCGACGATCAAATCGCGCATACGAGATGGATTGATCAAGTTGAAGACATGCCTGGGGGTGATCCCGCAATGAGTGAAGCGTCACGGCAACGACTGCTGGACGAAGCGGAGGTCTATGCCCTCCACGCGATGAGCGAGTCCGAGCGGCGCGCCATCGAATCCGAGCGAATCCGCGTCGACGAGACGACCCGGGCACAATTCGACATCCTCGTGGGTGAGATTCACGAAACGCTGGCGTTGGCTGCGGCGGCAGACGCCACTCCCGCACCCGAACGCGTGCGGGAGGCCGTGCTAGCGCGTGTCGCCGCGAGCGATCAGGAGCCGACGGTCCGAGAACTTCCGCCGAACGTCACTCCACTGCACCGGCACCGACGTGAGCGCTCAAAGACGTGGCGATACTCGATGGTGTCCGCGGCTGCCGCGATCGTCGTCGCAGTCGGCGGTGTAGTCGTCGTCACGCAGACCATGGGCTCGGACCCGCAGCCTTCCCAGGCCGAGCAGATCGTCGCAGCGCCCGACGCTCGTGAGGCGTCCGCTGAGTTCCCGGGTGGCGGCACTGCAAAGGTGTCGTACTCGCTGAGCCGAGATGCGGTCGTGGTGACTCTGAACGGTGTCCCGGAGCCGCCCTCGGGCCGGGTCTACCAGATGTGGTTCGTCGACGGTGCGCCGCGCTCCGCCGGCGTTGTCACCGAGGATCAGCTCACGTCGAGCGACGGCACCGTGGTGGACGGCATGGGAGCGTCGACCAACTTCGCGTTCTCGCTCGAGCCTGCCGGCGGCTCGGCGCAGCCCACCGAGGTCCTCACGATGATCACGCTCGACGCCTGATCAGGGGCCAAGCACGTCCACTCGGGCGGTTCGACAGTCGGATCAGATGCCGATGTCGAACCGCCCGAGCGTCTTGACGACGGCCGCCATCTGGCCGTACGCGCCGCTGGCCAGATTTTCCAGTAGCGCCAGCTTCACTTCCGGGGCGTCCCGAGTCAGTGCCTCGAAATGCGATACCGACACGACCACCAGATCGACAGGGGTGTCGGCCACCATGTCCAGCAGGAACGGCACCGACATCAGCAGCGGCATCTCGCCGAAGCTCATCCCGGGGGAGAGCGTCGTGATGCGGTGTGTGCCCCCGTCTGCGGACACGGCCGTCGATGTCACTTCTCCGCGCAGAATCAAGAACAGACCCGCTGCAGGCGCACCACGGTGAACGATGACGTCGCCCCGTGCGTAGTGACGTTTCTCCAGATAAGGAGTCACCGAGTCGAATTGCTCGGTGGACAGACCGGCGAGCAACGGGTGCTCGGCCGGAGTGATCTCTGCCGGTTGCCGCGCGCCGGAGCAGTGCCGATCGAGCAGCAGGTTCTCTGCCCACTGGATGGCCGAGCTCAGACTCGAGTACACCCGGCCCGCCGGATCATTCGGGTCCAGGCTCGACGTCGTGTGGCCCATGATGGCTCTGGGATCCACCAGGCACACCACACAGCCGTGGTCGGCGAGATCGCGGCGTAGGTCCTCGAACATCGAACGGGCGATGTCGCTCACCTCGTCGACGCCACGAACGTCGATGACGAGTGCATCGAGATTCCGGTCGAGGTTGCCGATCTCGCGGACCGCTGTCTCGGCACCCGAGAACAGCAGGTCCCCGTGCAACTCGTAGACCCGCGCGCGGTCGCCGACTGCAGCGAGTGTGGCCTGTTCGATCTCGGATCGTCGTTTTCGCGACGGTGCCTCGGTGAGAACGTACCGACGTCGAATCGACGATTTCGCGGCCCGAGTGACGTGCAGAAAGTGCAATTCGAGTCTGGTGGAGAGTTCTCGGCAGGCAGCAACGCCGCGCACGCTGTTGCCGTGCGAATCGAGGCGGGGGGAGTAGACGGCGATGCCCATCTGCCCGGGAAGCACCGCCAGGATGCCGCCGCCGACCCCACTCTTGGCCGGCATACCCACCCGCGCCACCCAGTCGCCTGCGCCGTCGTACATGCCACAGGTCGTCATCACCGACAGCACGCGTTCGACCAGTGCGGGTGCCAGGGCGCGCTCCTTGGTGTGGGGATTGACTCCGTTGTTGGCCATCGTGGCGGCCATCATGGCCAGATCAGCCGCCGTGACGTCGATCGAGCACTGGCGGAAGTACAGGTCCACGGCGGCCTCCGGATCGTGGTCGATGATGCCGAAGGACCGCAGCATGTAGCCGATGGCGCGATTGCGGTGTCCGGTGCGCGCTTCGGATCGATACACCGCGTCGTTGAAGCTCAGAGACCTTCCTGCGTACCGGGAATACGACGCTCGGATGCGCTCGAATCGTTCCTCTGCGGTGCGGCCGCCGATGAGCGACGCGGACGTGATCGCACCCGCGTTGATCATCGGGTTTCGGGGCCGCTCGGTGACGGCGTCCAGGCTGATCTCGTTGAACGGCTCACCCGAGGGTTCGACGTCGATCTTGCCCGCGACGACGTCGAGGCCGCGGTCGGCCAGCGCGAGTGCATAGGTGAAGGGCTTGGAGATGGATTGGATGGTGAACGGCATCCTCGTGTCGCCGACTTCGTACACGTAGCCGTCGGTGGTCGTCAGGGCGATACCGAAGCCGTCCGGCGTCACGGCTGCGAGTTCGGGGATGTAGTCGGCGACCTGTCCCGACGCGTCGTCCCGGCACAGTTCGTGAACCCGGGTCAGGATGGCATCGACGACGTTGCTCATGGGCGACACTGTATGTCGGGTGTCCGTTTCGAGCGTATTCGAGGTTAGGGGCGACTGACCCCGGGCACCTGCCTACTCGACGGTAGTGTCGGCGAGACAATGCTGGACGGGGCGGCTGGGCGCAGCCACTCCGTAGACTGGTTTTTCGAATATGTTTTCCGGCCGGAGGGAGCGATCTCGTTGGGTGTCCTAGCGCGAATTCAGACGCCCGAGGACTTGCGCGACCTCGATAGTGCGGAGCTGGCCGAACTGGCTCGCGAGATCCGCGCCTTCCTGGTCGAGAAGGTATCGGCAACAGGGGGCCACCTCGGTCCCAATCTGGGAGTGGTGGAGCTGACTCTGGCGATCCACCGCACCTTCGACTCACCGCGTGATCCGGTCATCTTCGACACGGGCCACCAGGCCTACGTGCACAAGATGCTCACCGGACGCGCAGGAATGTTCGACACACTCCGCAAGCAGGGCGGGCTGTCCGGCTATCCGTCTCGGGTCGAGAGCGAACACGACTGGGTCGAGTCCTCGCACGCATCGGCATCCTTGTCGTATGCCGACGGGTTGGCCAAAGCGTTCGCCCTCAAGGGAGAGGCCGACCGGCATGTCGTGGCTGTGGTCGGTGACGGCGCGCTGACCGGCGGTATGTGCTGGGAGGCGCTGAACAACATCGCCGCCGGCCGAGACCGGTCGCTGGTGATCGTCGTCAACGACAACGGCCGTTCGTACGCCCCGACCATCGGCGGGCTGGCCGATCACCTGGCAGCTCTGCGACTGCAGCCGGGATACGAGAAGATTCTCGACAACGGCCGCCGGATCGTACGACGGATCCCCGTCGTCGGCCGCGCCGCCTACACGATGCTGCACGGCATGAAAGCCGGAGTGAAGGACGCCATCAGCCCGCAGGTCATGTTCACCGATCTCGGCATCAAGTACCTGGGCCCGGTGGACGGTCACGACCAGCACGCCATGGAATCGGCACTGCGCAGAGCCAAGGCGTACGGCGGCCCGGTCATCGTGCACGCGGTGACGCGCAAGGGCATGGGCTACATCCATGCCGAGAACGACGTAGCCGACCAGATGCACGCCACCGGCGTCATCGATCCTGCGACCGGCCTGGCCCGATCCAAATCGGCTCCGGATTGGACGTCGGTGTTCTCGGCGGCGCTCATCGAGCAGGGCGAGCAGAACGAGGACGTCGTGGCCATCACCGCCGCAATGGCCGCGCCCACCGGGCTCGCGGCGTTCGGGGTGCGGTTTCCGGACCGAATGTTCGACGTGGGTATCGCCGAGCAGCATGCGATGACGTCGGCCGCCGGGCTTGCGCTCGGCGGCATGCATCCCGTGGTCGCCATCTACTCCACGTTCCTCAACCGCGCGTTCGATCAACTGCTGATGGACGTCGCCCTGTTGGGTCTTCCCGTCACCATCGTGTTGGATCGCGCGGGAGTCACCGGTGCCGACGGCGCGTCCCACAACGGCATGTGGGACATGTCTCTACTCGGCATCGTTCCGGGCATGAAGGTGGCAGCGCCCCGAGACGCCGCCACTCTTCGAGAGGAGCTGGCCGAGGCGATCGCCACCTCGGACGGCCCTACGGCACTTCGCTTCCCGAAGGGCGCGGTCACCGAAACGGTGCCTGCGGTGCGCAGGTTGGACGGAATACTCGACGTGCTGACCGAGCCGTCCGAGGCCACCGGCGACGTGCTGATCGTTGCCGTCGGGGTGTTCGGGTCGCTCGCCCTCGACGCCGCGAAAAAGCTCGAAGCAGAGGGTATTTCGGTTGCCGTCGTGGATCCACGCTGGGTGCTCCCGGTCCCGCAGTCGCTGCTCAAGATGGCCGAGGATTACCGGTTGGTCGTCACCGTCGAGGACAGCGGCCTGCACGGCGGGATAGGTTCGACGCTCTCGGCCGCGCTGCGCGGTGCCGGTGTCGACGTGCCCTGCCGCGATCTCGGTGTGCCGCAACGATTCCTGGACCACGCATCTCGGGAGCAACTGCACCACGAGTTCGGACTCACCTGCGAAACCGTGGTGCAGCAAGTTTCGCATTGGGTCAAGAGCCTCTGACGGCGTCGGCCGGCTCCGCCTCGCTTCCGACCACGACGCGGCGGCCGGCCACCGCACCTGCTGCAGCCATGGGAATCGTCACTAACAGAAGAAACACAATCGACGGTTCCCACCGCTGCGTCGCCGAATGAACGGCTCCGCACACCAGCGGACCGGCAGCAGCCAGCACGTATCCGACCGTCTGCGCCATGGAACTGAGCGACGCAGCATCACGGGCGTTCGAGGCCCGCAGATTCATCAGCGTCAGCGCGAGCGACAACTGCCCGCCCTGGCCCAAACCGAGCAGTACCGCCCACACCAGGGCCCAGGAATCGGCCGACGACACTATCCCGAGCAGGCCCACGCACGTCGGTAGCGTCACGGCGACCGCCAACGCGCTCTGGTTCCCCAACCTTGTCGCCAGGCTCGGAACCGTCAATGCAGTCAGCACGCTGCTGACCGACAATGCCGTCAACAGCAGACCGGCATCACGCGCGTCCACCCCGCGGTCACGAAAGATCGTAGGTAACCACGCGATCATCGAATACGCCATCAGCGACTGCAAACCCATGAATGCCGTCAACGACCACGCCACGGGCGATGTCAGAACCCCCGTGCGACTCCGAGGAGCGTCGTCGGGGACTGTCGCCGACCCGGCAACCGACAGCCCGCGCGACAGCGTTCGCCCGAAGACCGCCATACTTCCGGCGGCCAATACGACCGGAATCGACCACAGCCCCAGAACAATCCGCCAACCACCGTCGAACGCCTCGGCCAACGGAACGGACACTCCCGACGCCACTCCCGCACTGGCACTGATCACAGCGGTCAACACCCCGGTCAACAACCCCAGTCGTCGCCCCGCCGCCGCATCGGGTTCACCTATCGAACTCCACTCTCTGCCCCTGGGTCGTTCCGACAGGCTCCACTCCCGCACCACCAGACGGACGAAAACCGGACCCAACACATTCGCGACCGCGATACCCGCCGCCGCGACGAGAGTGCCGACCACGAGGATCGGCCACGACGGCACCGCGCGTACAGCTGTGCCGACGGCCACCAGGAACAGGCACACCACGAGAACGTGCGTGACCTGGGCGCGGCGCACGAAATAGCGTGCGGTGGCGGCGAATACACCGAGGCAGATCACCGGACCCGTGGTCAGCAACGCCATGGATGTCGAGTTCGCGGAGTAGAACTTGGCGATGTCGGAGGTGAGTGCCGACGTACTGCCGAACAGCAGGCGCAGGCTCAGTCCGAACACCACGTCGGTGCCCACGGCGCATGCGATACGAAGCTTCATGTCCTACTTTCGACGGCAGATCGACCGACAGAGTGCACCCCCACCCTGCCTTATCGGTCGAGAGAACCGCGGACCCGCCGTCGTTCGGGCAACCTCGATTCAGACGCCCATCTCTTCGAGTTCCATCCCTTTGGTCTCGGTGATCTTGTATTTGACGAAGAAGAAGGAAAGGAGAGCGAACAGTGCGAAGAACGAGTAGATGAAGCCGAGTCCGATGGTGTCGGACAACGGCGGGAATGCCAATGTGATGGCGAAATTCGCTATCCAGTTCGCGGCGGTACTGATGCCCAACGCCACGGCACGCATTCGATTGGGGAACATCTCTCCGAGCATCACCCACATGATCGGTCCCCATGTTGCTGCGAAGAAGACCACGAACAGATTTGCGCCGACGAGCGCGACCGGGCCCCACGGCGACGGCAATTCGAGTTGGTCGCCGCTTCCGACGGCTTGCGTGAACGAGACTGCGGCCAGGACCAAACCGACGAACATGCCGATCGAGCCGATCATCAACAGATTTCGGCGACCGAATCGATCGACGAACAAGATTGCGACGAATGTCATCGATACATTGATGACGGACGTGATCACCGACGTGACGAACGATTGATTTTCGCTGAATCCCACCGATTTCCACAGCGTCGTCGAGTAGTAGAAGATCGCGTTGATCCCGACGAACTGCTGCAGAATCGCCATCGTGATACCGACCCACACGATCGGCTGCAGACCGAATTTGGGTCCTCGGATATCGGCGAACGAGGATTTGGATTCTCGCCGGAGAGTCAGGCGAATTTCCCGGATGCGTTCGTCGGGATTCACTTCGCCGGTGATGTCGCCCAGAATGCGGGCAGCTTCCTCGTCGAGGTGTTTACCCACCAGGTACCGAGGTGATTCCGGAATGAGGGTCGCGAGAAATCCGTAGACCAGTGCGGGCGCGACGCCGACCAGGAACATCCACCGCCACGCTTCGAGGCCGAACCACAGATCGTTCGACGGTCCGCCTGCCGCGTTCTGAAGAACCGCATCCGAGAGCAGCGCGGCAAAGATTCCGACGGTGATTGCCAATTGCTGCAGCGATGCCAATCCACCGCGATAGCGAGCCGGTGCTATCTCCGAGATGTACGCGGGCGCGATCACCGACGCAATTCCGATACCCAGCCCGCCGAGGACCCTCCACAACATCAGATCGGGGACGCTGAAGGCGAACCCGGACCCCACCGAGGAAATGGTGAACAGCGCGGAGCCGAGCAGCATCACCTTCTTGCGGCCCCAACTGTCGGCCAGGCGACCGGCGAACCAGGCTCCGACCGCGCACCCGAGTAGCGCGATTGCGACCGCGAACCCCGTGACGAACGACGACAGAGCGAAATTTTCCTGGATCGAGTCGACTGCACCGTTGACGACGGACGAATCGAATCCGAACAGAAACCCGCCGACAGCGGCGGCGATGGTGACTCCGATGACCTTTGCGGTGTGCCGATCGGTCGATTGCGTCATGGCATGAACCAGCTTTCGGGTGAACAGCGTCCATGGTGGTCGTCGCCATCTTCGTCCTCGGAGTGCCGGCGCGTCAGTGAAATCGCCTCGATATTCGTGGCGTGCAGCGATCCAATTGCGGAAATAGGCGAAATGTCCGATATTGCGCTGTCGAACTCGAAGTTGCGGACGGAAAACTGCCGTAAGTCGTCCATAACTTCGAGTTCGGCGGCAGGTGGCTATCGCGCCTGGGTGGCCGACCACTGATCGAAGGTCTGGAAACCGTGATCCGAACCGGTCGTGGTGACCAGCGTTCCGTCTCGCATCGCGCGACCGTATGCGCCGGGAATCGGGACCTCGAGCACCAGGCCACGGGCACCGATGGCACGTGCATAGCGCCGCACCATCTCGGCCATCCGTTCTTGTCTCGGCCCGCCGAGGTCGGCAACGCGGCCCGCGGGGGAGTGCTCGGCCAGATCGATCAGTCGATCGGCGACCTCGCGGGCGGCGATCGGTTGCGAGACCATCTTCGGGACGATGCTCACCGGACCGAACGACGCGCGTGCACGGATCTGAGCGGCGAATTCGTGGAATTGAGTGGCTCGCAGGATCGTCCACGGCACTGACCCGGACCGAATCATGTTCTCCTGCTCGACTTTTCCGGCGTAGTACGAGTGCGGAGCCTTGTCTATCCCCACGATGGACAGCGCCACATGGTGGCCGACTCCGGCCTCGATCTCGGCCGCCAGCAAGTTGCGGGTGACGGCGGAGAAGAACGCCGTCGATTCCTTCGCCGAGACCGTTTGTGTCGACGCGACATCGACGGCGGCGTCGACGCCGGCCAGAGCGTCGGACAGGCCGGTCCCGTCGACGAGGTCGACACCGGCCGACCGCGACAGCACGACGACCTCGTGCCCACGCTCACGCGCCACGTCGACGACATGCGTTCCGACGGTTCCTGTTCCACCGGCTACGGCGATCTTCATCGTGTGTCCACCTGTCCTGTTCGGAGTCGATCGGCTCGAGGAGTTCGGGCCTCACCTGCACTGACGACGTAGCCCACGAGAATGTATGGCCGTCACGACCAGTGTCGAAGTTTCTCAGGGTTGAGCACGATCCACACGTCGGTGACCACGGCGGAATCGGTGCGGAAACCGATCACACCGGTGACCACACCGTGTCGGCGAAGGACTATCCCGGTCAGGCCGTTGACCGATTCGATCAACCGGTCGAGGTCGGTGGACTTGACGGTGATACCCAGAACGAAGCGGGCGACCCGATCGGCCCCGCGAACCGGGTTGCGGGCCGCCGACACTCGTCCGCCGCCGTCACTGACGAGGGTGATGTCGGGGGCGAGCAGTGCGACGAGCGCATCGAGATCTCCGCCGGCGGCGGCAGCCACGAAAGCGCGGACGACGCGGTCGTGGGTGTCGGGAGCGCTGGGGCCGCGGCGATCGTCGTGCACCCGTCGCCGAGCAGCCGAGGCCAGTTGGCGGCAGGCGGCGGGGGTCCGACCGAGAACGTTCGCGATGTCGTCGAATGGAATCGCGAATGCATCGTGCAGCACGAACGCGACACGTTCTGCCGGGCTCAGTGAGTCCAGAACGACGAGCAACGCCAGGCCGACGGACTCGTGGAGGGCGACGCGGTCGGCCGGGTCCGATGTGCCGTCGTCGCCGGTCGCAAGGGCTCGGACGGGTTCGGGAAGCCATTGCCCCACATAGTGTTCCCGGCGTACGCGGGCGGATCCGAGCAGGTCCAGACAGATGCGGCCGACGACGCGGGTGAGCCACGCACGGGGGACGTCGATGGCGTCACGTTCGGCGTCGGTGAGTCGGTACCAGCGGAGCAGCGCTTCCGATGCCGCGTCCTCGGCGTCGCTGTAGGAGCCCAGCATTCGATAGCCGATGCCGATCAACCGACTGCGTTCGCTGTTCATCGGATCAGACCTTATCCCGACACGAAAAAGCCGAGTTCGAGGTTATGGACGAAAATCCGGAGAAACCCGTCCATAACCTCGAACTCGGCGGGTACAGCTAGACGCTGGCAACACCGGGCGCGAGGAAGCGCTGACCGGTGGCGGCCTCGGACGCGCCGCTGCGATCCAGGTACGGAGTGATGCCGCCGTTCCAGAAGCCGAAGCCACCGCCGAGGAGCAGGCAGAGGTCGATATCCTCGGCTGCTGCCACGACGCCCTCGTCGAGCATGATCTTGATCTCGTCGGCGATCGCGTTGCGGGTTCGCTCGAGAACCTGTTCGGCCGTCGACGGTGAATCACCCTGCGGCCACAGTGCGGCCACCTCGGGGTCGACGACCTGGCCCTCGGGTCCGTAGGTCCACACGCCCGGCTTCTTCGCCTCGACGAGCGCACGGAATCCGGCGGAGTCCTTGAATCGCTCCGGGTACGCCTCGGCCAGTGTTTCCGCGGTGTGCAGAGCGACGGCCGGTCCGACGAGGGCCAGCAACGTCAGCGGGCTCATCGGCATGCCGAGTTCGCCCACTGCGCCGTCGGCCACATCGAACGGGGTGCCCTCATCGATGGCGCTGATGATCTCGTTCGACGCGCGCGTGACGAGACGGTTGAAGACGAATCCGGGGAGATCCGCCGACAGCACGGCCGACTTCTTGAGGGTCTTGGCCGTCGCGAATGCCGTTGCGAGAGTGGCGTCGTCGGTCTTCTCGCCCTTGACGACCTCGAGCAGCGGAAGTACGGCCACGGGGTTGAAGAAGTGGAAACCGACGACCCGCTCGGGGTGCTTCAGATCGGCCGCCATCTTCGTGATCGACAGCGAAGACGTGTTGGTCGCGAGAATCGTTTCGGCAGAGACGAATTCCTCGACCTCGGCGAACACCTTCTTCTTGACGTCCAGGTTCTCGAACACGGCCTCGATGACGAAGTCGGTGTTGGCGAACGCAGACTTGTCGATCGAGCCGGACACCAACGCCTTCAACCGATTCGCGGCGTCGGGGGACAGGCGCTTCTTGCCGAGCAGCTTGTCGATCTCGCTGTGAACGTAGCCGACGCCCTTGTCGATGCGCTCCTGATCGATGTCGGTGAGGATCACCGGCACCTTGAGCTGGCGCACGAACAGCAGTGCGAGCTGGCTGGCCATCAGACCGGCACCGACGATGCCGACACCGGAGATCTTGCGCGCGAGCGACTTGTCGGGCGCACCGGCGGGACGCTTTGCGCGCTTCTGAACCAAGTCGAAGGCGTACAAACCGGCACGCAACTCGTCCTTGACCAACAGCGTCGACAGCGCGTCGTCCTCGGCCGCGAAGGCCTTGTCGAGAGACGCGGAATCGGTGATGTCGGTGTTCTTGGCGAGCTCGAGCAGGTCGACGGCAGCGACCGGTCCCGGTGCGAAATTGCCGGTCTTGCCGGCCACGATGCCCCTGGCACGGGCGATGGCGTCGTCCCAGGCCTGCCCGCGGTCGATCTCGGGACGGTGGGGGACGACCTCGCCCTTGATGACCTGAGCGGCCCACGCGAGGGACTGCTCGAGGAAGTCAGCTCCGCCGAAGAGGGCGTCGGCGATTCCCAGGTCGAGTGCCTGCTGCGGCTTGAGGACGCGGTTCTGGTTCAGTGCGTTCTCGATCACGACGGTGACCGCGTTCGAGGCTCCGATGATGTTGGGCAGCAACTGAGTTCCGCCCCATCCCGGTACCAGGCCGAGGAAGGTCTCGGGCAGGCCGAGCGCGGCAGCGTTCTCCGCGACGGTCCGGTAGTGCGAGTGCAGTCCTACTTCGAGTCCACCGCCGAGTGCGGCACCGTTGATCAAGGCAAACGTCGGAATCGTGCTTTCGCGCAGGCGACGGAACACCTTGTGGCCGAGCTGCCCGATCTGCAGCGCCTCGTCCTTGGTCTTGATGTTCGGCACACCGTTGAGGTCGGCACCGACGGCGAATATGAACGGCTTGCCGGTGACGGCGATGGCGACCGGGTTCGCTGCGAATGCCTCGTCCAGTGCGGCGTCGAACTTGGCGAGTCCGCCGGGACCGAAGGTCGACGGCTTGGTGTGATCGAAGCCGTTGTCCAGGGTCACCAGTGCGATGGAGCCGTCGAGCCCCGGTACGGACACGATCTTGGTGAACGCGTTCGTGACTACCTCGTCCTCGAACGCCGTCGTGATGTCACTCATGCCTTGGCTCCTGAGTAGTCAGCGTGGTTGGGGTTCTCCCAGATGACGGTGCCGCCCATGCCGAGACCGATGCACATGGTCGTCAGGCCGTAGCGGACGTCGGGTTGCTGGGCGAACTGACGACTGAGCTGCGTCATCAGGCGGACGCCCGAGGAAGCGAGCGGGTGGCCACACGCGATGGCGCCGCCCCACTGGTTGACGCGGGGGTCGTCGTCGGCGATGCCGTAGTGCTCGAGGAAGGCGAGAACCTGGATGGCGAAGGCCTCGTTGATCTCGAACAGACCGATGTCGTCGATGCTCAATCCGGTTCGGCCGAGCAGCTTTTCGGTTGCGGGAACCGGGCCGATGCCCATGACGGCGGGATCGACGCCGGCGAAGCTGAAGCCGACCATCCGCATCCCGATGTTCAGGCCGAGCTCGTGCGCGGTGTCCTCACCGGCGAGGATCGCCGCGGTGGCGCCGTCGTTGAGTCCCGCGGCATTGCCTGCGGTGACGCGACCTGCGGGCCGGAACGGCGTCTTGAGCTTGGCGAGGTCTTCGACGGTGGTGCCGGGACGAGGTGGCTCGTCTTCGGTGGCCAGACCCCATCCTGCGGCGGATTTCGTGGCGACCGGAACGAGAGTGTCGGCGATGTAGCCGGCCTTCTTGGCGGCGTCGTACTTGTTCTGGCTCGCGACGGCGTAGGCGTCGGTGCGGTCCTTGGTGATGCTCGGGAACCGGTCGTGCAGGTTCTCGGCGGTGTTGCCCATCACCAGTGCACTGGGATCGACGAGCTTGTCGGCGAGGAAGCGCGGGTTGGGGTCGACACCCTCACCCATCGGGTGGCGGCCCATGTGCTCGACTCCGCCTGCGATGACGACGTCGTACTGGCCGAATCCGATTCCCGATCCGGTGGTGGTCACCGAGGTCATCGCACCCGCGCACATGCGGTCGATCGCAAATCCCGGGACGCTGCGGGGGAGCCCGGCCAGGAGAGCGGACGTCCGGCCGATGGTCAGGCCCTGATCGCCGGTCTGTGTGGTCGCAGCGATCGCGACCTCGTCGATGCGCTCGGGAGGAAGATTGGGGTTCTTGCGGAGAAGCTCGCGTATTGCTTTGACGACGAGGTCGTCTGCGCGAGTGTCGGCGTACATGCCCTTGGGGCCTGCTTTGCCGAACGGGGTACGGATGCCGTCGACGAAGACAACATTCCTCTGTGAGCTGGTGGACGGGGGTACAGACACGCTTTTCGATCCTCCCGACAGATGCGGACGACTCGTCCGGGTGCCCGGACGCGCCACCCACTGTAGCGGGTATTACCCGTCGGTAACTTGGGAAGGGTGCAGTGCCTTCGTCAGAACCGGCACCACCAGCGAGCGTTGCCACGGCCGAGCCCCACCCTCGGTCAACCGAGCGTCGATCATCTCTCCTGGGTCGACGCCGTCGTCGTCGGGAGTCTGCCAATCCCATACGAGTCGCCGAAGTAGATCCGGCATCAGCAGGTTCTCGACCGGTACCGACACCGATTCACTCAGCTCGGTCATCGCCGCTCGCACATCGGCCAGTCGGGACGCTGCGTCCGGATCGCGGCGGGCCCATCGGTTGACCGGGGGCGGCCCGTCGAACGATGCCGCCATCGACGGCAACTCCGCGGTGGGCAGCGCCCGTGCTCGGGTCAGGGCCGAGGCCCACAACCGAGAGGACCGACGCTGACGGGGGCCGCCGAAGACCGGTAGCTGTTCGAGTTCGCGTGAGGACTTCGGATCGGCCGTCGCCGCGGCGACGATCGCCGAGTCGGGCAGGACCCGGCTGGGCGCGACGTCGCGCTTGGCCGCCAATTCGTCTCGGGTGGTCCACAATTCGCGGACGGCAGCCAACGTTCGTGGTGACTTGATCGCATGGATTCCCGATGTCCGACGCCATCTGTCGGTTTTCGGTTTGGGCGGACCGAGGGCGAGGATGTGGGCGAATTCCTGTGCCGCCCAGTCCGTTTTGCCTTGTCGTTCGAGCTCCGCGGCCATTTCGTCGCGAAGCTCGAGCAGAACTTCGACGTCGAGGGCGGCGTAGTTGAGCCAGGTGTCGGGGAGGGGACGGGTGGACCAGTCGGCCGCGCCGTGCCCCTTCTGCAGGGCCAGGCCGAGGGTTCGCTCGACTATCGCACCGAGGCCGACGCGGTCGAATCCTGCCAAGCGGCCGGCGAGTTCGGTGTCGTACAGCGTGGCGGGGACGAGCCCCAGTTCGGCGAGACCGGGCAGGTCCTGGTCCGCGGAGTGCAATACCCATTCGAGCGGGTTGATGACCTCCGCCAGTGGCGCGAGGTCGCCGGTGACGGGTATGGGGTCGAGCAACACGGTGCCTGCGCCGCGGCGGCGGAACTGCACGAGGTACGCACGTTGGGAGTAGCGGAAGCCGGACGCGCGCTCGGCGTCGACAGCGAGGGGCCCGTGGCCTGCGGCGAGTGCCTCTGCGGCTGCGCGAACGGCATCGACGGTGTCGACGACGTCGGGAACCCCGTCAGCGGGGGCCAACAACGGAACGGCGACAGGCTCGTCCGCTTCTACATCCGACGCGGCGTCCGGGGAACTCTCGGCTGACATGAGATGTGACTCTAGGCCCTGGGGCCGAACGGGCCGGCAACTATGTACGACTGGAACTGCTATGTCCGACTGGAACTGCGCTGACCGAGGGTGGTGATGCCCGCGGGCGGCAGGCCCGCGGCGTAGGCGAGCACCTCGCAGAACGCCTCGACGTGGGTCGAGAGATCCTCGGACGTCGCCGTCCAGGACGCGCGAAGTTCGAGTTGGTGAGCCTTCGGCGGGCCGGCGATGTCGCCGTACCGTACCGAGCTGGTCGAGGTGACCGTGCCACCGAGCGCGTTCAACGGTTCCGATCGCGATTCGAGGGCGTCGACCAGCCAACTCCAGCCGACCTCGGGGAGCAGCGGATCGTCGGCGAGGGACTCGTCCACGTCGGCCTGGATGTACGCGACCAGGCGGTGAGTGCCGTTCCAGGCCTCGGCACCGTCGGGGTCGTACAACAGGATCAGACGGCCGAACGCGTCGCCGTCGCTCTGTTCGTCGATCTGCTCGGAGTCGGCGTGCTTGACCTCGGCACCGATCGCATAGCTGTACGGAGCGAGTCTCTGCGGCGGCCGAATCGGACCGATTTCGATCGACGGGTGTACCTGCGCCCGATGCATCGCGTCGATGGCGGCGCGGAAAGGCGCAGGTTCGGCGTCAGATCGGTGCTCGGTCACGTCACCGGACGTTAGACGCGTCACGTTGCCCTGCGATGGAGGCGCGCCGAGCCGTGATCGAACTGCGCCGAGCGTCCGTCGAACGATCCGAGTGTCCTGAACTGCGATGAGTGTCTCGCCCTCGAGGGTAGCGGCGGTCGTCGCACGTGGCAGCATGGACGGTGATGAACGCCGAATCGCACACCGCAGCCCCCGCCCGACGAGAACTTCCGGAGGCGCCGTTTCTGGCCGCGATCGACGGTCGACCGACGTCGAGGCGGCCGGTGTGGTTCATGCGTCAGGCCGGCAGGTCCCTTCCGGAATACCGCAAGATCCGTGCAGGCATCGGGATGTTGGACTCGTGCTTCCGGCCCGATCTGGTCGCCGAGATCACCTTGCAGCCCGTACGTCGTCACGACGTCGACGCAGCGATCCTCTTCTCCGACATCGTGGTTCCGCTCAAAGCCGCGGGCATCGATCTCGACATCGTCGCCGGTACCGGACCGGTGGTTGCGCATCCGGTGCGTTCGGCTGCGGACGTCGCGGCTCTGCCCGTCCTCACTGCCGACCAGGTGCAGCCGGTGGCCGACGCCGTCCGCATTCTCACGCGTGAGCTGGAAAGCACTCCGCTGATCGGATTCGCCGGAGCACCCTTCACTCTTGCGTCCTACCTGGTCGAGGGTGGTCCGAGCCGCAATCACGAGAAGACCAAAGCACTGATGCGGTCCGATCCGGCCACGTGGCATGCCTTGCTCGACGCATTGGCCTCCACCACGATCACCTTTCTGCAGGCCCAGCTGGCTGCGGGCGTCGACGCCGTTCAGGTGTTCGACTCCTGGGCGGGTGCACTCTCGCTCGCCGATTACCGCAAGTACGTCTTGCCGCACTCGACGCGAGTGTTCGACGCCGTGTCCTCGGCCGGCGTCCCGAAGATCCACTTCGGGGTCGGCACCGGAGAACTGCTCGGTGCCATGGGCGAGGCCGGTGCCGACGTGGTCGGGGTCGACTGGCGGATTCCGCTCGACGATGCGGTGCACCGGGTGGGCCACGGCAAGGCTCTGCAAGGCAATCTCGATCCCGCAGTGCTGTTCGCGGGCTGGGACGCAGTCGAGGCCGAGGTCCGACGCATTGCCGCCGAGGCGGATCGTGCGATCGCGGCCGGTGCCCGCGGCCACGTGTTCAATCTCGGCCACGGCGTGCTTCCCGATACCGATCCCGACATCCTGACTCGCGTCGTCTCGTTGGTGCATTCGTTGTGACCGTCCGGCGTTACGCCGTTGTCGGCGGCGGAATTTCCGGCCTCGTCGCGGCGTATCGCTTGCGGCAGGCGTGCGGGCCCGACGCAGAGATCACTCTCGTCGAGGCATCGTCCCGGGTGGGCGGCACCCTGCGCACCACCTCGGTCGGCGATCAGTCGCTCGATGTCGGTGCCGAGGCATTCATCGGTCGCCGCCCGGAGGTGCCCGCGCTGCTTGCGGAACTGGGGCTCACCGATCAGCTCGTGCACCCGTCGACGGTGCGACCGCTCGTCTTCTCCGGTGGTCGCACTCATCCACTTCCGGTGGGCACCCTGATGGGTATCCCATCGTCGGCGGAGTCCGTCCGAGAGCTGGTCGATCCGTCCGAGCTGCACATCATCGACACCGAGACCGAGCGGCCGTTTCGATGGGTCCGGGGCTCCGATGCCAGCGTGGCCGATCTTGTGGGCACACGTTTCGGGGACCAGGTGGTGAGCCGTTCGGTCGATCCACTGCTCGGCGGGGTCTACTCCGGTTCGGCGAGCTCCATCGGTGTCCGTGCTGCGCTGCCGACGCTGGCCGCTGCGTTGGACAACGGCGCGGCGAACCTGACCGAGGCTGTGCTGAAGGCACTCCCGACTCCGTCCCCGGGGCCGGTGTTCGGTGGACTCCGGGACGGCTACGCGGTGCTGCTCGATGCCTTGGTTACAGCCACCGACGCTCGCGTTCTGCGCGAGACGAGCGTCGGCGAGATCCGCCGTGAGTCGGGCGGCTGGTTCGTCGATCGGGTGGGTGTGGTCGACGGGGTCGTGCTGGCGGTACCGGCACCGATACTGGCCGATCTCATCGCAGACCTCGCACCGGACGCGTCGCGCGCGGCCCGTGAGATCGAACTGGCGTCGTCGACGGTCGTGGCGATGGCGTTTCCGACGTCGACCGAGCTGCCGCAGAATTCGGGAATTCTGGTGGCGACGGACGCGGGGCTGGACGTGAAGGCGTTCACGCTGTCCAGTCGAAAGTGGCCGCACCTGGCCGAGCGTGACGCGGTACTGCTGCGAGCCTCGCTCGGGCGTTTCGGCGACGACACCGCCGCGCAGCGATCCGACGAGGACACGATCGACGTCGCGCTCGCCGACCTGGCCACGGTCGCGGGTATCGACACCCGGCCGCTGGCAGTGACCGTCCAGCGGTGGCCGGGCGGATTGCCGCAGTACGCTCCCGGACACCTCGACCGCGTCGCCGCCATCGAATCCGGAGTGTCCGAACTCGCCGGGCTCGCCGTGACCGGAGCGTGGCAGCGCGGCGTCGGGGTGCCGGCCTGTATTGCGTCCGCCACCACCGCTGCCGCCCGTCTGGTCGAGGTGGCACGATAGGGGCCATGGCACGCCTCGATTACTCAGCGCTCAATTCGACTCTCCGGTACTTGATGTTCTCGGTCTACAAGGTCACACCCGGGGTTCTGGGCGACGACCGCGCGGCCGCTGCGAAGGAAGCGAGGGCATTCTTCGAGGGCCGTGAGGACAAGGGTGTCGTCGTGCGCGGGGTCTACGACATCGCCGGCATGCGGGCCGACGCCGACTTCATGGTGTGGACGCACGCCGAGCGCATCGAGGACCTTCAGGCGACGTACTCCGACTTCCGGCGCACCACCGCGCTGGGCAAGGCGAGCACGCCGGTATGGAGCAACACTGCTCTGCACCGCCCCGCCGAGTTCAACAAGAGCCACGTGCCTGCGTTCATCGCGGGCGAGGATCCGGGTGCGTACATCTGCGTGTACCCGTTCGTCCGCTCGATCGACTGGTACCTGCTGCCCGACGAGGAACGTCGGACGATGCTCGCCGATCACGGGAAGGCAGCACGCGACTACAAGGACGTGCGCGCCAACACCGTCCCCTCGTTCGCGCTCGGTGACTACGAGTGGATCCTGGCTTTCGAAGCACCCGAGCTCGACCGCATCGTGGACCTGATGCGCGATCTCCGGGCCACCGAGGCACGCCGACACGTGCGCGAGGAGACGCCGTTCTTCACCGGCCCTCGGGTCGAGGTGGACGCGCTCGTCGAATCACTACCGTGACGGGGACGGACACACCCATCGTCGACGCCGTTCTCTTCGACTTCTCCGGCACACTCTTCCGACTGGAAGAGGAGCCGTCGTGGTTCGACGGTGTGCACGATGCCGACGGCGTTCCGGTCGACGGAGCCGGAGCCGCCGAGCTCATGCGACGCATGACCGCTCCGGTCGGCGAGACCGTCGAGTTCGACGACGCCACTCGGCACGCATGGCGTCATCGCGATCTGGATCCGGCCCTGCATCGGCAGGCGTATCTGCACGTTCTGGCGCAGTCCGGCATCACCGCCGCGGCACAGGCCGAATCGGTGTACGGACGAGTCATCGACGCCGACTCCTGGACGCCCTATCCCGACACGGAAGCGGCACTGTCGACATTGGCGGGACGGTCGATTCGCGTCGGGGTGCTGAGCAACATTGCCTTCGACATCCGTCCTGCGTTCACTGCTCGGGGCCTGGACCGGTACGTCGACGAATTCGTGCTCTCGTTCGAGGTCGGGCACGTCAAACCGCAACCGGAGATCTTCCGACATGCGGTGGCCGCTCTCGGCGTCGAGCCCGCGCGGACACTGATGGTGGGCGACAGTGCCGAGGCCGACGGCGCGGCACAGGAGATCGGGTGCAGTTTCGCACTCGTCGATCCGGTGCCGACGGCCGAGCGTCCCGACGCACTGCTGGCAGCGTTGAGCGCGTTCGGGATTCGATGACCGGAGTGACCGGCGTCCAGCACATGGGCCACTGGGGGATGTTCCGCGCCGACTCGGACGGACGCGACGTCACCGCGATTCATCCTCAGGTGACGGACAGCAATCCTTCCCCGGTGCTGGGCAACCTCGTCGGTTCGGTGACCCATCGATCCCGAGTCACCTCGCCTGCGATACGCAGAGGCTGGCTCGAGAACGGTCCCGGCCCCACCGACAGGCGCGGTAGCGAGGAGTTCGTCGACGTCTCGTGGGACGAGCTCACCGACCTGTTGTCGCGCGAATTGCGCCGCGTGGTGGACACATTCGGCAACAACGCCATCTACGGCGGGTCGTACGGTTGGGCCAGTGCCGGCCGCTTTCATCATGCGCAGAGTCAGGTACACCGCTTCCTGAACTGCATCGGCGGCTACACGCGATCCGTGCACAGCTATTCGCTCGGTGCGACCGGCGTCATCATGCCGCACGTGCTCGGCGCGCACTGGAAGATGTTCTCCCGCTCCACATCCTGGTCCGTGATCGCCGAACACACCGAACTGCTGGTGGCGTTCGGCGGAGTTCCGGTGAAGAACACCGGCATCAATCACGGTGGTACGTCGGATCATCCGACCGTCGGTTCGCTCGACGCGATGCGCGCCCGCGGCGGGCAGATCGTCACCGTCGGTCCATTGCGCAACGACATGTCGGGCGAGGCGCGGTGGATCGCCCCACGCCCCGGAACCGACGTGGCGATGATGCTGGCTCTGGCATACGTCCTGGCCGACGAAAAACTGCACGACACAGCGTTTCTGGAGAAATACTGCGAGGGTTACCCCGAGTTCGAGCGCTACCTTCTCGGTGTCTCGGACGACACTCCCAAGACCCCGCAGTGGGCGTCGGACATCTGCGGCATCGAGCCCATGATCATCGCGGACCTCGCCCGGGAGATGGCCTCGAAACGCACGATGGTCACCGTCACCTGGTCGTTGCAACGTACGCAGCACGGTGAACAGGCTCCGTGGATGGGCATCACGTTGGCAGCGATGTTAGGCGAAATCGGCGTTCCCGGTGGGGGATTCGGACACGGATACGGCTCGATGAACGAGCCCGGCCTCGCTCCTGTGCCCTATCCGTTGCCGACACTGCCGCAGGGAATCAATCCGGTGGCCGATCTGATTCCGGTTGCAGCTGTCTCGGACATGCTGCTCAACCCCGGGCACGAATTCGACTACGACGGCCGACGTTTGGTCTATCCCGACATCAAAGTGGTCTATTGGGCGGGCGGCAACCCGTTTCATCACCACCAGGATCTGGGACGATTGCGCCGGGCACTCGGCAGGCCCGATACCGTCGTCGTCCACGATCCCTACTGGACGCCGATGGCCAAGCACGCAGACGTCGTAGTCCCGTCGACCACATCGCTGGAACGGTCGGATCTGAGCTGCACACGCAACGATCCACTGCTCGTGGCCATGGCGCCGGCCGCCGAGCGATTCGCCGACTCGCGCGACGATTACGACACTTTCGCGGAACTCGCTACGAAACTCGGTGTGGGGCAGCAGTTCACCGAGGGGCGCACGTCACAGCAATGGCTCGAGCACATGTACGGGCAGTGGCGCGAGTACTTGCGGGCCGACGGCGTGCAGACCCCGGAATTCGAAGACTTCACGCGTGAGGGCTCGTTCCGGATGAAGACCGAGGACGAGTTGACGTTCCTGGAGGATTTTCGCCAGGACCCGATCGGCAACGCGCTGCGGACACCGAGCGGCAAGATCGAGATATTCTCGGCGACGGTCGCGGGGTTCGATTACGAGGATTGCCGCGGGCACCCGATGTGGTTCGAGCCGCAGGAATGGCTCGGCGGGGCGCGGGCCGAGCAGTTTCCTCTGCACTTGATCGCCAACCAGCCGCGCACCAGGCTGCACAGTCAGCTCGATCACGGTGCGGTGAGCCGACATTCGAAGATTCAGGGCCGAGAGCCGATACGAATGCACCCGTCAGCGGCAGCGGCCAGGGGAGTGTCGGACGGTGACGTCGTGCGGGTGTTCAACGACCGCGGTTCGTGCCTGGCCGGTGTGGTCGTCGACGACGCGATGCTCGAAGCGGTAGTTCAGTTGTCGACCGGGGCCTGGTACGACCCGCTCGATCCGGCTGATCCCGATTCGATGTGCAAGCACGGCAGCGTGAACGTTCTCACCGCCGACGTCGGGTCGTCGTCGCTCTCGCGAGGGTGCACCGGGCAGCACGTGCTGGTGGAGATCGAACGCTACGACGCGCCGCTGCCGCCGATCACTGCGTTCGATCCACCGGTGACACGATCGGTCAGAACACCACCCGCGAGATGATCTCGGCAACCAAGGCCGGCTTGTCCTCGCCTTCGATCTCGAGCGTTGCGGTCGTCACGATCTGCAACGCTCCGCCCGACGCGTCCTCGACAGAGGTGAGGGTGGTCCGCAACCGGACATGGGATCCGACCTTGACAGGGTTGATGAAGCGAACTTTGTTGGAGCCGTAGTTGATTCCGAGTTTGGTGTTCTCGATGGTGTAGATCTGCCAGTTCAGCATCGACACGAGCGACAGACTCAGGAATCCGTGGGCGATCGGAGCGCCGAACGGGCTCTCTTTTTTCGCTCGTTCGACGTCGACGTGGATCCACTGGTGGTCGCCGGTGGCGTCGGCGAAGGTGTTCACCCGTTCATGGGTGATCTGGAGCCAGTCGCTGGTTCCCAGTTCTTCGCCGACGGCCGCCTTGATCTGCTCTGGTGAGGTGAAAGTGCGCATGCTCACAGTATGCACCGTCGCAATAGGGCGCTCGAAAGCGATCATGTGGGAGCGAACGATGACCGGCTCGAGTGTCGGCCTGTCGAATTCAGGCTGTGTAGGGCGGAGCGAAAGGAAAGGCTCCGATCAGATTGTCCTGAATTTCTTTCAGATTCGGGACCGGCCGATATTCGTGCTGTAGCTGCGCGATTCGATCGTGATCTCGCGCAAGGTCCGACGAATGCTGGACAGCTTCTCGGTCGAAAGCAGAGTAATAATCGTCGAATTTGTATCCGTTGCCGCCTATGTCTTGCGGCAGCTTTATCCATGCGTTGGGGATGCCGTACGAGTCTGCGACGATCAACCCGTGCAGACTCGTGGACATCACGAAGTCACATGCAGTGATGTCGGCGATCACCTTGGCCGGCTTTCTGGACGGGTCGATCAACGTGACGCTCTTGTCTCGCGCAAGCGAGCGCACTACGGGATCCTTCTTGTGCACCCAGTGGTAGACGAGGCCGATCCGGCCGGGTACACGTGGGGAGCGTGCATAGACTCTGTTCGCCAGCAGCCCGGGGTCCCCGACCGCGACCTCGCGCTCGGACTTGATGCGTCCCAGCGATAGATGTCCGCGAACCGCGTAGAAGTCGAAATCGGGGTAGCTGAAGTCTCGTTCGTGGGCGGCGTCACTGAGCATGAAACCCGAGCCCCAGACCTTGAGACCCTTCCGGGCCTGCATGAGCTGGACCATTTCCAGGGTGGAACCTGCCCCGATCATGTCGCAGCGCTTCGCGCGACGCCAGGAACACTTCTGCCCGAACAATGTTCCGACCAGTCCCGGCGTCAATTCGTCACCGAAATTGGGTGTGACGCCGGTGATTTTCACCTGGCGCCACCAGAAGGTCTTGATCGACGTGGCCACAACCCCAAAGCTACCCTAACGATCGGGTCAAGCAGAGGTAATCTCCGGAGTTCGCGGCTCGGTTTCGACGCATCCTCAGCACAGGTTCGCCGAGTGCGCGGCGATCCCCGGGATGTCCGGACCGATCAGGATGCAGGCTTGAGCACCAGAGAAATCGAGTTGATGCAGTACCGCTGGTCGGTCGGGGTGGGGTAGCCCTCGCCCTCGAAGACGTGGCCGAGGTGGCTGTGGCAGTTGCGGCAGACGACCTCGACGCGGCGCATACCGAGGGTGGTGTCCTCTTTCAGGATGACGGCGTCGCTGTCGGCCGGGTCGAAGAAAGACGGCCATCCGCAATGCGATTCGAACTTCTCAGTGCTGCGGAACAGTTCGGCTCCGCAGGCGCGGCACTCGTAGATGCCTTCGGTGGTGGTGTCGGTGTATTCGCCGACGCCCGGGCGCTCGGTACCGGCCTGACGCAGAACCGCGTACTCCTCGGGTGTCAGCTTCTCCCGCCACTGCGCGTCGGTGAGCTGGACGGCCGGAGCGGCATTGTTGTCTGTTGCTGAACTCATGCTGACACGCTAATACGATTTGCCGGGTTATGCCGTTTTCGCTGGTGACGCGGTCGGTAACAGGTAGCTGGGCTCGATTCCCTCGTCGAGCCGTCCCTCTGATCTCGCGGCGAACCAGCGTCCGACGAGCACTCCGAAGATCACGACGATCAGCAGCGCCCAACCGAAGGTGGTGCGGAGATAGTCGAGGGCCCGTCCGGTTTCGATCCACCGTCCGGACAACCAACGATCGGCGTTCATGAACCCGTAGATCGCGAGCCAGGCCGGCCAGTTCCGGAGTAGCGAGTTCCTGAGCACGACCGTCATGAGCAACGGGAACAGCATCATCGAGTAGTACATCTGGCCCAGTGAGCCCAGCAGCCAGTGCGCGGTGAGGATCAGGCCGGAGGTGGTGGCGAAGAAGAACAGTCGATCTTCTCGGCAGTACCGGTAGAGCAACCACAGCGAGACCAACACCATGATGCCCAGGACGGCGCGGATGCCGAGGGTCAGGAACTCGGGCACTCCGTAGTAACGGCCGTTGCCGACGACAGCGCTGTTGAAGTAGTCACGCGTCTGCAGCAGGTACGGCAGCGTCCGATCGATGAAATTCATGGGATCGACGGACAACGGCCAGGCGATGGCCATCATCACCACCGGGATGGCAATCGAGGTGATGAACACCTTCCACTGTCTCGTCATCAGGGGGAGCAGCAGCAGTGGTGCGAGCATCGGCTTGATCGCCAGGGTCAAGCCCATCGCGACACCGGCGGACAAATCCTTGCGCTGCAACAGGAATCCGAGAAACGCCACTTCGCCGAGGAGTACGAAACCGTTGAAGTTGGTGAACACCAGTGTGTTCGTCACCGTCTCGCTGACGAAGGCAGCCAGGAGCAGGGCGGGTGCAGCCACCGAGTCCAACCGGAAGCCGAAGATGCGCAGCAGGATGTACAGCGCGACGAGGATGGCCACGGTGCTGGCAAGGATGAACAGCCAGCGAGAGCGCTCCGGGTCGATGATGGCGATGGGGGAGAGCAGCATCGTCGCGCTCGGCTGGTACAGGTAATGAGGATCGACCGAATCGAAGTTCGCGGTGTACACCGGCTGCCGGTTGAGGAACGCGAGAGCTGCGTTGTACACCGGGTTGAAGTCGTTGGTGACATCGCCGTTGACCGCCCTGATCACCACCCGATGCACGACGGTCATGATGGCGATCGGCCAGAGCGCGTACTTGATTACTTCGGCGGTGGTCCGCCCGGTACGCGGCTCCAGAAAGCTAAGTGACACCCGCGAACGGTACCCGAGACGGTCGGTGCGGCCGTTCAGGACACCCCGCGGGGCCCGTGTCTTTCGCGACCCTCCGAGGAGTCGAGTCAGGCCGGACAGACGGTGCCGTCGGTCGGAAGCGTCGTGTCTCGGGCGTAGGTGACAGCAGCACTCTGCAGGCACTGCGACCCGCCGATGCTCGGATGCCCGCTGCCCTGCCAGGCGGCCGACGCGACGGCGGCACCCGTCGCACCGATCAGGCCGGTGACCGAGGACAGGCCGCCGTTGCCGACGATCGGGTCGCCGGCGTTGGACAGCACCAGGACCGGAACGTCCAGCGAGGTGGGCAGTGGGACGGAGGGAGCTGTCGGCCAGGACGAGCACAGCAATGCCGTCAGGGCAGCATCGGTTCCGTAGATCGGGTAGCGGTCGGCCCACCCCGGTGCCAGGTCGCGGACGCCCTGCGGAGAGGGCCACTGCTGCCCGTCCGTGCAGCGGGCGACGAACTGGCCGTCGGTGCTGTACGCCGCCCGGCCTCGTTCGGCGAGCGCTGCGAGCGCAGTCGTGTCGGAGGCGGCGGCAGCGGAGAGCGTCGAGGACAGATCTCTCGCCCGCGTCGACGCGTCTCCCGCGGTCGAGGCCAGCGCAAAGGTGATCGCGTCGAGAATTTCGTGTGTGGACAGCGGTGCGAACTCGCCGCCGGCGGCGCGCTTGATCAACTGTGCCACTGCGGCCGTCGGGTCATTTCCGAGCGAGCAGTTCAGCGCGACGCAACGCTGTGCGAAGGCAGCGAACGCCGCTTCCTTGCCCTGAGTTCGCTGCTCGGCGAGCGTTGCCTGGTCGGCGTTGACGCCCGTCGGCGAATCGAGGATCAGGCGCGCGACGTTGTCGGGAAACTTCGCGGCGTAGGCCATGGCGGTGAGAGAACCGTCTCCCGCTCCGATCAGGCCGATCCGGTCCACGCCCCACAACTGTCGAAGCCGATCGAGATCGTCCGCGGCGTACCCGGTGCCGAAGGCGAGCTCCTGCGGCTGCAGGGTGTCGGTGCATTCGATGGTGGCGTCTCGTCCCGCGTCGACCGCGCGGTCGACGGAGTCCGAGTCGGATCTGGAGAACTGTCCCAGGGCATCGACGGCAGCCTTGGTAGGCGCCTGGGGGGTGTCGTCGATGCAGTCCACGGCCGTCGAGCGTCCGATCCCGCGGCGATCCACGGCAACGATCGGATGTGCCTCGAGCAGCGTGGCGAGTGGGCCGGCGGCCATCGTGGCCAAGGTTGCGATGGACGAACGATCCGAACCGGACGTGAACACCAGGGGCCCGGCATCGACGGGTGTCCGGTCGAGCGTGGCCCGAAGCGCCCCGACGGCAAAGGTGCCGAACATCTGACCGCTGGCGTCCACATCGGCCTCGTACTCACCGCATTCGAGGGTCAGGCCCGGCGTGGTGGCGGTGAGCCCGAACATTCCGAGGGTGGCCGAGGTGCACTCGGACCAATCGAGGTCGGTGGTCGGAACAGCGAGTGCAGCCGGTTCGGGCGGGGTTTCGGGCGACGACTCGGCGGGCTGACCGGGCGAGCGCTGCTCCACCGCCACTTCGGGACGGATCGACGGGCCGCCTCCACAGGCCGCGCAGACCGTGGCGACGAGGAGTACTGCGGCGAGCAACGAACGTTTCTGCGTCACGGTGCGAGGCTATCTACTTTTGCTTCGCTGCCGCGCCCGCGTCTCTCGTCACGGCCGCACCCAGCGGGTCAACAGCGTGCCGTCGGTGTCGCCGAGCACGAGTGCGCGCTGCATGGAGGTATCGGCGGCGTGTGCGGCATGGGCGATGCGGCCGGCAGGCCCACTGATCAGCTTCGGTGAGATCGTCAGGCACACGTCGTCCGCTGCCCCGTCGGTCACCAGCTGACCGAACAGTCCTGGTCCGCCCTCGCACAGCACTCGACCGAATCCGAGCTGGGACAGAGACTCGAGAATGTCGGTGGTCGACACCGATTCGCCGGACACCTCGAGCACCGTCGCCCCGGCCGTCCGGAGTTCGCCTACCGCAGAGCGGTCCGCCGCGGCGGACGTGAGCACCACCGGCATCACCGCTGTGTCCGTCAGTAGGCGAGACCGCGCATCGATGGAGCCGGAGGCGGTGACGACCACGATGGTCGGCACCGATTCCTGACCGTTCGCCTGCCGGCGAGCGATGACATCGGGAGACAGGGCGACCCCGCCGTAGTTCTCTCCGCGCACGGTGCCGGCGCCGACGAGCACCGCATCGCACAGCTCTCGCAGGATGCCGAACAACCGGGTGTCGGCCGGGGTGCCCAATCCGGCCGAGGCACCGTCGGAGGTGACGGACCCGTCGATACTGGAGACGAAATTGGTACGGATCCACGGTCGGCCCACATCGGTCGGGTAGGCATACAGCGATCGCAGACCGTCGTCGTCCACTTCGGTTCCGACGGCGGGGAGCGCTGCGGCGGCCTGCTCCGATGTGAAGTAGGTCCCAATATCGAGAAGCTGCATGAGTCACATGAGACCACGTCGTTACGCTCGATCAATGCCCGCACGCCTTGTCGACCGAAATCCCGTGGTCCCCTCCGATCAGCTGATCGCGCAGATGGTTCCGCCGGCGATGTTCGACGACGTCAGCTTCTCCTCGTACATTCCCGATCCCAAGGAGCCGACGCAGGCCGCTGCAGTCGCGAAAGCCGAGGAATTCGCGAACAAGGTGCAGAAGATCCGCGGCAAGGGCAAGCGCGGACTGTTCGGTAAGAAGACCCCGGCCACCGGTGCGGGGCTCTACCTCGACGGCGGCTTCGGCGTCGGTAAGACCCACTTGCTGGCCTCGATCTATCACAGCGTCCCCGAACCGAAGGCGTTCGGCACGTTCGTGGAGTTGACGCACGTCGTCGGTGCATTGGGCTTCAACAAGGCTCTCGAAGAGCTCTCGAACCACAGTGTTCTGTGCATCGACGAGTTCGAGCTCGACGATCCGGGCGACACGATGTTGGTCTCGCGACTGCTGTCGGAGCTCTCGCAGCGCGGCGTGTCCATCGTGGCGACGTCGAACACCCTGCCCGGCCAGCTCGGCGAAGGCCGCTTCGCGGCCGAGGACTTCCTACGGGAGATCAAGAAGCTCGGTTCGATCTTCGAATCCGTCCGCGTCGACGGTCCCGATTACCGGCACCGCGATCTGCCGCCGGCCCCGGAGCCGACGTCGGAGGCCGAGCTCGTCGAGCGCGCCGACGGTATCGAGGGCGCGACCCTGGACGACTTCGACGACCTGCTGGCGCACCTGAGCACGCTGCACCCGTCGCGCTACGGCAAGTTGCTGGACGGTATTCCCGTGGTGTTCCTGAAGAACGTGCACCCGGCTTCCGATCAGGCAATTGCGTTGCGACTGGTCGTTCTCGCCGACCGCCTGTACGACGCGGGTATTCCGGTGACGGCCTCGGGTGGCAAGCTCGACGAGATCTTCACCGAGGAGATGCTCGCGGGTGGTTACCGGAAGAAGTACCTCCGTGCGACGTCCCGTCTGCTCGCGCTGTCTCGTTTCGCTGCCGTCGGCTGACCTGCTTCGGTCGCGGCAGGCTCAGAGCTGCACCTGCATGACGTAGTCGTCGTGCGTCCGGTCGCCGACGACGAACGTCTTGGTGCCGGCTACCTCGAATCCGTGTTTGGCATAGAACTTCTGGGCGCGGACGTTCTGTTGGTTGACGCCCAGCCACGCCCCTCCGCAGCCGTGCCGACGAGCACTGTCCAGCGCCGACGTCATCAGGCGCGCTGCGACTCCGCCGCCGTGTTCGGTGGGTCGGACGTACAGCTTGCTGATCTCTACCGTCGGCTCGTGGGACAGCGCCGAGCGGATGCCGGAGTCGGTGGGAGTGCCGAACACCAGCATCGCGTATCCGAGTACCTGTGCCTCGGCCGACTCGTCGAGCAGTACGGTCCTGTTCGGGTCGGCGATGTACGTCTCGAAGTGCTTGGCCGACAACACGTTCGAGATGAAAGTCTCGATATCGCCGGGTTGCGTTCCCGGTGGGCAGGCCAAGGGGAAGGTCAGTGCGGCCAGATCGGCGACTCGGTGCGCATCCGCCGGGCCCGCCTCACGAACGCTCACAGCTGATCGACGGCATTCTTCGCGTCCCGCAACGACAGTCCTGTTCGATCGCGCAGCAGCTTGATCGCCGCAATCGCTTTGCCTTCCGATTTGAGTGCCGTCAGTCGGGGGAGGAGGTCGTCCCATCGCACGGGACCCGAACTCGCTGCATCGAGAATGGTCGACGGGGGAGGAAACGGTGCTCCGCGTTGCATCGTCTCGATTGCGTTCTTGGCATCGAGCAATCCGGCACCGGTTCGATCACGGAAAACCTTGATGGCCTGAATCTTCTTGTCGGCGGCCAACAATCGGTGAATTTCTGCTCGCGCTTCGTCGTCCAGTCCTACCAGCTTCAGGCTCTGGGACGTGGCACGCGATCTGTCCGGCTTTCGACGCGCGAGGAACCAGGCCGCGAGCACCGCGGTATCGACGAGGACCAGCGCAACGATGAACCATCCCCAGGTCGGCATAACGTCAGTACACCACTTCAGCGTGACGGGTCGAAGAGCGGGACGACGCCCGACGGATCGGCGGGCAGCGACTCGAACAGTGAGACAGCAGCATCGAGAGTCCGCTGCGCTGCGTCGTACTTCGCCGGTGCGAGATCGTGGCCTGCACCGTCGATGTCGATCAGCAGTGTGGGCGCGGGAACCATAGCGAACGCCGCCCCGAGTTCTTCGGTGGTAGCGAACGGATCCTTGGTGCCGTGCAGCACAACAGTGGGGGTACGGAGGTCGGGCAGATGGTGGGTCCGAAGCTTGTCGGGCTTTCCCGGTGGGTGCAGGGGATAGGACGTCAGCACCAGACCGTCCACGAGACCCGGCTGCTCCGACGCGATCATCGATCCCTGCCTGCCGCCGTACGAATGCCCGCCGAACACGACGAACCCGTCGGTTTCCGCACGTAGTCGATCGACGGCCGCGGCGATCCCCATCCGGTCCTCCTCGGAGCGGGAGGGATGCGGAGGACCCTTGGCCTTGCGGACTCGGAACGGGAGGTCGAACCGCAACACCGTGAAGCCGGCCGCCGCCCACACCGACGCAATGTTCTGTAGGAGCACCGACCCACAGTTGCCGCCCGCACCGTGAGTGAGAGCGAGCCCTCCGCGCGACGGGATCGGCGGCGTGTGAAGAAACGCGACGCCCCCGCCGAGTTCGATGTCGGCGGGGGCGTCGGGAACGTCGTGTTCAGCCATCGGTCGAGGACGTTACCTTTTCGTCGCTGCCGGCGTGATGGGTGTCCGTGCTGTCTGTTTCGGAGCTGTCGGATGCATCCTGATCGTCGGCATCCACCATCTCACCGTTGTCGTCGACCATGTCGGCAAAGGCTGTACCCGCGACGGTGCCGTTGGTTCCGGGGAGAGCCACAGTGGGCCGAGCGCCGGGTCGGTATCGGTCGTCGAGTCCCTCGACCGATTTCTTCGCTTCTTCGAGTGTGGCGTCGTCGACCTGAGGCTCTTCGCTGTCGGTCGCGCTACCGGGGCCGGCCGTGTCGGTGGGTGTTTCGTCCGTGGGTGCACTGCGAGCATCGTCCGACACGTGAGTGTCCTTCCATCGAAGTGTGTGCGTCGTCTCCACTGTGCACTTCTATGGCGTGAATCACCACCGAGACTGGGCAAGACACAAAAAAGGACCCCCTCGAAAGGGGGTCCTTTGTTCTGACTGTGGTGCGCGATACTGGGATTGAACCAGTGACCTCTTCCGTGTCAGGGAAGCGCTCTCCCGCTGAGCTAATCGCGCATGTCCTCGCATCGGCCTTCACAACCGACGCACTAGCGAGGTGGAGACGGGAATCGAACCCGTGTGCACGGCTTTGCAGGCCGTTGCCTCACCACTCGGCCACTCCACCATGGGTCGAGACCCTCGAGCGGATGACGGGATTCGAACCCGCGACCCTCACCTTGGCAAGGTGATGCGCTACCACTGCGCCACATCCGCATACCCCGGAGGCAATCACTGCTGGGCAGTTGCTGTCTCCGTGGTGCGGGGAAAACATTAACCCAACGGGAGTGAAACTCACAAATCTCGTGGTCAGCCCCAGAATTCGGGTCTCTGGCGGCTGTGAACCGTGTGAAAGATGGGGTCGGGCCGGGTCCGGGGGAGCGAGGTCTGCGCTCGATGCAGGCGTCGAATGCGACATCGACGAGCCGGAGCAGGCGATTCGATCCACTGCAACACCTCGTGTTAATGTTTTGCCTCGTTCGGTCCCGTGGCTCAGTGGAAGAGCGTCCGCTTCACACGCGGAAGGTCGCTGGTTCGATCCCAGCCGGGACCACAGACGAAGAAAGCCCGCACCGCTTGTCGGTGCGGGCTTTTTGGTGTTCCGTCCCGGTAATCTGACCCGGTGAGCACCGACGGATACACGTCCCGCGAGGCGGACGGCAAGACCAGCACAGCGGACTCGAGTGGTCCGGCAGAACAGCTGGCGAAGAAGCATCGACGGTTTCGGTCTCGCATCGCCGAGAACAAGTCGCTCGATCTCGCCTACCGGATCACTGTCGGTGTCGTCGGAGCTCTGGTGTTGGCGTTGGGTGTGCTGGCCATTCCGTACCCCGGCCCCGGCTGGCTGATCGTGTTCGCAGGACTGGGCATCCTGGCCTCGGAGTTCGAGTGGGCCAAGGGCGCGCTGCGCTTCGTCCGCAAGAGGTACGACGCGTTCATGGCCTGGTTCTCGAAGCAGTCGATCGTCGTCAAGGGACTCGGCGTGTTGTTCACGACGGTCGTCGTGCTCGCAACACTGTGGCTTCTGGGCACTTTCGCGCTGGTCGGAGGTTGGTTCGGCCTCGACTGGACCTGGCTCGAGAGTCCCTTGTGACGCACGCGCCGCGCTGAGGGCCGCGCGGTTGCCCGTTGCCGATAGGCTGTCGGAGGCCTTCCTGGCCAGATGAACCGATCGAGGAGTACATCGCTGTGAGCATGCCCGTTGTCGCCGCCGTCTCGCCCGCCCGCATCTCGGTGCAGGCAGGAACGACCGCAGGTACGGCGCTACGCGACACCGGCCTGCCGAACAAGGGTCCCGACGCGATCGTCGTCGTGCGAGATCCGGAGGGCAAGCTCCGTGACCTGTCGTGGGCTCCCGACTCCGATACCGAGGTCGAGCCGGTCCCGGCGAACACCGAGGACGGGCGAAGCGTCATCAGGCACTCGGCTGCGCACGTTCTTGCTCAGGCCGTTCAGGAACTCTTCCCCGATGCCAAGCTGGGCATCGGCCCGTTCATCAAGGACGGCTTCTACTACGACTTCGACGTGAAGCAGCCGTTCACCCCCGAGGATCTGACTGCGCTCGAGAAGAAGATGAAGCAGATCGTCAAGGCCGGGCAGCGGTTCTCGCGTCGGGTGTACGAATCGGTGGATCAGGCCCGTGAAGAGTTGGCGAACGAGCCCTACAAACTCGAACTGATCGACGACAAGTCCGGGATCGACGATCCCGAGGTCATGGAAGTCGGCGGGGGAGAGCTCACCGCGTACGACAACCTCAATCCCCGTACCGGTGAACGCATCTGGGGCGATCTGTGCCGCGGCCCGCACATCCCCACCACCAAGTACGTGCCGGCGTTCAAGCTCACCCGCAGCTCGGCTGCGTACTGGCGGGGCAACCAGGACAACGCCGATCTGCAACGCATCTACGGCACCGCGTGGGAGTCCACCGAGGCGCTCGATGCGCATCTCGAGTTGCTCGCCGAAGCCGAACGTCGTGATCACCGCAAGCTCGGTTCCGAGTTGGACCTGTTCAGCTTTCCCGACGAACTGGGTTCCGGTCTTCCGGTGTTCCACCCCAAGGGCGGCGTGATCCGCAACGAACTCGAGAACTACTCACGTCAGCGCCACATCGAAGAGGGCTACGAGTTCGTCAACACCCCGCACATCACCAAGGGCCATCTGTACGAGGTGTCCGGTCACCTCGATTGGTACCGGGACGGCATGTTCCCGGCGATGCACCTGGACGCCGAACTCGACGAGAACGGCGACGTGCGCAAGCCCGGCCAGGACTACTACCTCAAGCCGATGAACTGCCCGATGCACAATCTGATCTTCCGCTCCCGAGGGCGCTCGTACCGCGAACTGCCGCTGCGTCTGTTCGAGTTCGGAACGGTGTACCGCTACGAGAAGTCCGGCGTCATCCACGGTCTGACCCGAGTACGCGGCATGACTCAGGACGACGCGCACATCTTCTGCACTCGCGACCAGATGCGCGACGAGCTGACTCGTGCTCTGGAATTCGTTCTCGGACTGCTCAAGGACTACGGACTCGACGACTTCTACCTCGAACTGTCGACTCGCAATCCGGAAAAGTCCGTCGGCAGCGACGAAGTTTGGGAGGAGGCGACCACCACCCTCGCCGAGGTGGCCGAGGCGTCGGGTCTCGATCTGGTGCCCGACCCGGGCGGTGCCGCGTTCTACGGTCCGAAGATCTCGGTGCAGGCGAAGGATGCGCTCGGCCGCACCTGGCAGATGTCGACCATTCAGCTCGACTTCAACCTGCCCGAGCGTTTCGAGCTCGAGTACACCGGTTCCGGTGGTACCAAGGAGCGCCCGGTGATGATTCACCGTGCCCTGTTCGGATCCATCGAGCGGTTCTTCGGTGTGCTGACCGAGCACTACGCCGGTGCTTTCCCGGCCTGGCTGGCGCCCGTGCAGGTCGTCGGAATTCCGGTGGCCGAGGTGCATCAGGACCATCTCTTCGCGGTGGTGAAGGAACTGAAGAAGCGCGGAGTCAGGGCCGAGGTCGACGCGAGCGACGACCGAATGCAGAAGAAGATCTTCAATCAGACAGCGCAGAAGGTCCCGTTCATGCTGCTGGCCGGCGAGCGCGACGTCGAAGCAGGTGCCGTCAGCTTCCGATTCCGGGACGGCACTCAGGTCAACGGGGTTCCGGTGGCGGAGGCCGTGACCGTGATCACCGAGTGGATCGCCGCGCGAAACAACGCATCACCGACCGCCGAACTCGTGCAGACCAGTACCGCCGGAGTGAGCTGACATGGAAGAACACGACGAGTCGATCGTCGCCACCGGTGCCGGTGAACCGGATCGGCTGCAGCGATTGTGGACTCCCCATCGGATGTCGTATATCGCCGAGGCCCCACAGGGTTCGGCGGAGGGTTCGGCGAAGTCGACCGAGCCGTTCTCCGACATCCCGAAGATGACGGACGAGGACGGACTGGTCGTCGCGCGCGGCGAATCGGTGTATGCCGTACTCAACCTGTACCCGTACAACCCCGGCCACACGATGATCGTGCCGTACCGACGTGTCGCGGCGCTCGAGGATCTCACGCCCGCCGAGAGCTCGGAGCTGATGGCGTTCACGCAGAAGATGATTCGCGTGATCAAGCGAGTGTCGAGCCCGCACGGTTTCAATGTCGGCCTCAACCTCGGGGCGGCTGCAGGCGGTTCGCTGGCCGAGCACCTGCACCAGCACATCGTGCCGCGGTGGGGTGGTGACGCCAACTTCATCACGGTGATCGGCGGTGCCAAGGTGATGCCGCAACTGCTCCGCGACACTCGGGCCCTGCTTGCCTCGGCCTGGAACGAATGAACCACCGGCAAGGGGAGAGTGCGGCGTGCTGAGCATCTTCGGCCGTGCGCCGGTCTCGAAGTTGACGGCCCCGTTGGGCCGAGCGCTCAACAGCACCGGCCTGACTCCGGACTCGGTGACAATCATCGGCACGGTCGTCACCGTGACCGCTGCGGTGACGATGTTCCCTGCCGGCTACCTGTGGTGGGGCTCGATCGTCATCACCCTGTTCGTTCTGTTCGACATGCTCGACGGCGCGATGGCCCGCGCACGAGGAGGCGGCACCAAATACGGTGCCGTTCTCGACGCGACGTGCGACCGCGTTGCGGACGGCGCGATATTCGGCGGCTTGGCCTGGTGGGCCGTGTATTCCGAGAACGACAAGCTACTGCTCGTTGCCACTCTTGTCTGCCTGGTCACCTCGCAGGTCATCTCGTACGCCAAAGCGCGCGCCGAGGCCAGCGGCCTGTCCGCGGACGGTGGTTGGATCGAACGACCCGACCGCCTCGTCATTGTTCTGGTCGGGGCCGGGCTCACCGGTGTCGGAAGACATTTCGACATTCCATGGCTGGACAGTCTCATCTATCCCGCAATGTGGATTCTTGCCGCGCTGAGCATCGTGACCGTGTTCCAACGAGTGCTCGCCGTCCGCGGATCCGAGGGTGCCCGCGACATCATCGTGCCGCCGGCTCCGTCGGTCTCCGACGACGGCGGTGTGGAGCCGACATGAATCTGTCGGAACGCGCGTCCGACGCCGGGTACGCCGCGGGGTGGCGTCTCGTCCGGTCGTTACCCGAGGGTGTCGCCCGTCGGTTGTTCGACCGCGGCGCCGACTTCGCCTCGTCCCGTAACGGCGGCCCGGATCAGCTGCGCCGCAATCTCGCTCGGGTGCTGGGGACCACGGCGGAGCAGGTCCCGGATGACCTGATCCGAGACAGTGTTCGCTCCTACGCCCGGTACTGGCGTGAGGCATTCCGGCTGCCGTCGATGGACCTGGCCGCTCAGGCGGCCGTCATCGATCGGTGCGTGTACGGCAAGGAACATCTCGAAGCGGCGCTCGGTGCCGGCAAGGGAGTGGTGCTCGCACTACCGCACAGCGGCAACTGGGACATGGCCGGAATGTGGTTGGTACGGACGCACGGTGGCCTCTCGACCGTGGCCGAGAGGCTGAAGCCGGAGTCGCTGTACCAACGCTTCGTGGCGTATCGCGAGAGCCTGGGATTCGAGATCTTTCCGCTCAGCGGCGGCGAGCAACCGCCCCTGCTCGCGTTGTCCGACAGACTGCGCCAGAACAAGGTGGTCTGCCTGCTCGGCGAACGAGACCTGGCCAAGCACGGAGTACCGGTGACCTTCTTCGGGGAACCGACACGAATGCCGGCGGGTGCGGCCAAGCTCGCCATCGACACCGGCGCCACGCTGCTCCCGGTACACGGCTATTTCGACGGCGACGGTTGGGGATTCGACATCTCGCCCGCGGTGGACGTCTCGCAGGGAGTAGCCGCTGCGACCCAGACGGTTGCGGATCATTTCGCCGCCGGAATCCGCGCTCATCCCGCCGATTGGCACATGCTGCAGCCGCTGTGGATGAGCGACTGGTCGGCAGAGCGCCGGGCCCGAATCGAGGGCACATGAGAATCGGCATGGTGTGCCCGTACTCGTTCGATGTGCCGGGCGGAGTACAGGCCCACGTCCAGCAGCTGGCCGAGGTCTTCATCGAACGCGGTCACCGGGTCAGCGTTCTGGCTCCCGCCTCGGACGGCGTCGAGCTCCCCGAATTCGTGGTGTCGGCCGGAGAAGCCTTGGCCATTCCGTACAACGGGTCGGTCGCCCGGCTGCGATTCGGCCCGGTGACGTACTCACGGATCCGAAAGTGGATCTCGGAGAACGACTTCGACGTGCTGCACATTCACGAGCCCAATGCGCCGAGTCTGTCGATGCTGGCACTCAAGGCCGCGGACGGCCCGATCGTGGCCACGTTCCACACATCCACCACCAAGTCTCTCGTGCTCAGCACGTTCCAGGGCGTGCTGCGGCCCTATCACGAGAAGATCAGCGGCCGGATCGCCGTGTCCGAGTTGGCGCGGCGATGGCAGGTCGAGGCGCTCGGGTCCGATGCGGTCGAAATTCCCAACGGAGTCGACGTACCGGCGTTCGCCGACGCGGACGTGCTCGACGGCTATCCACGTCCGGGCCGGACGGTGCTGTTCCTGGGCCGCTTCGACGAACCGCGCAAGGGAATGGCCGTGCTGCTGGGCGCGCTACCGGCCCTCGTCGAATCTCACCCCGACATCGAAATTCTCATCGTCGGCAGGGGCGACGAGGACAAGCTCCGCAAGGAAGCAGGCGCGCTGGCCTCGCATCTGACCTTCCTCGGCCAGGTGGACGACGCGACGAAGGCTTCCGCGATGCGTAGCGCCGACGTGTATTGCGCCCCCAACCTCGGCGGCGAAAGCTTCGGCATCGTTCTGGTGGAGGCGATGGCAGCCGGAACCCCCGTGGTGGCAAGCGAACTGGACGCGTTCCGTCGGGTCCTACGCGACGGCGCATGTGGCCTGCTGGTTCCGATCGACGATTCTGCGGCACTCGCGGCAGCGGTCACCTCCATTCTGTCCGACGACGCCGTCCGCGAGCGTCTCGTCGACGCCGCCTCGGCGGCCGTGTCCACGTACGACTGGCCTGTCGTCGCCGAACAGATCCTGCGCGTGTACGAGACGGTCACCCTCGGCGGACAGAAAGTGCGAGCCGCGAGCTGATGACACTGTCTGCCGTCACCATCCTGGTCCTCGGACTGATCGCGGTTCTGATCCTCGTCGTCGGGCTGTGGGCCTACGGAACCGCCAACCGACTCGATCGGCTCCACGTTCGCACAGACCTCGCCTGGCAGGCCCTCGATGCTGCACTCGCGCGCCGAGCCGTCGTCGCGCGAGCCGTGTCGGCCGCCACCCGGGGCTCGGTGTCGTCGAGCAAAGAGCTTGCTGCACTGGCAGATCGAGCCGAACGCGCCGACCGATCGCAGCGGGAGGAAGCGGAGAACGCGGTGTCCATGGCACTCGCCGTTGTCGAACCGGCCGCGCTGCCACCACAACTTGTCGCCGAACTCGCCGACGCCGAAGCACGCGTGTTGATCGCACGACGGTTCCACAACGACGCCGTCCGAGACACCCTCGCTCTGCGGGTACGCCGTCCGGTCCGGTGGCTGCATCTCGGCGGCACCGCGGCCCTGCCGTCGTACTTCGAGATCGCGGAGCGCTCGGCCGCGGCAACGTTCGGTAGTGAGACTCGGGCGACGCCGCGTACCTCTGCGCGGGTGGTGTTGCTCGACGAGCGTGGCCGTGTCCTGCTCCTGCGTGGACACGACCCCACGGTGCCCGAGACGTTCTTCTGGTTCACCATCGGAGGTGCGGTGGAGAAGGGGGAGTCCCTTCGCGAGGCGGCGGTACGCGAAGTGCACGAGGAGACCGGCCTGACCGTCGACGCGTCCGACCTGCGCGGACCGCTGTGGCGTCGAGTCGCGACCTTCCCGTTCAACGGAACGTTGATCCGGTCCGAGGAACTGTTCTTCGCGCATCGGACGCAGGAGTTCGAGCCCGAGAGTGCCGGGTTCACGGACTTCGAGCGACGAACCGTCACCGGGCATCGCTGGTGTACCGAGGCAGACATCCGGGCGCTGAGTGCTGTCGGCGAAAACGTGTACCCACAGGATTTGGCCGAACTTCTCGACGAGGTCAACGTAGCGCTCGCGCGACGCGGCGACCCGGACGTCAGGGCCATCCGCTGACAATCTGGACCTTTCCGACCAGTCCAGCAATCTTCAAGTGGTTATGGGAAACGACGCGGTAGCGGCCTACAGTTCTGGGCGCGTCGCCGCGCCGGCCCGCCCCTTCGCGGGCAGGGCCGCGGCTCTGCGCGAAGATCCGGACTGCCGAGAACACAGGAGTTGGCTTGAGTACCCCACACGCCCCCAATTCGCCCGCTGCTTCCACTGGATCCGCTGACGGCGGGTCCAACGAGAACGGAATCGGCACCGCTCGCGTCAAGCGCGGTATGGCCGAGATGCTCAAGGGCGGCGTCATCATGGACGTGGTCACCGCAGACCAGGCGAAGATCGCCGAGGATGCCGGTGCCGTTGCCGTCATGGCGCTCGAGCGCGTTCCCGCCGACATCCGCGCGCAGGGCGGGGTGTCGCGGATGAGCGATCCGGACATGATCGACAGCATCATCTCCTCGGTCAGCATTCCGGTGATGGCCAAGGCCCGCATCGGGCACTTCGTCGAGGCGCAGATCCTGCAGAGCCTGGGTGTCGACTACATCGACGAGTCCGAGGTCCTCACCCCGGCCGACTATGCCAATCACATCGACAAGTGGAATTTCACCGTTCCGTTCGTGTGTGGTGCCACCAACCTGGGTGAAGCACTGCGTCGAATCACCGAGGGCGCAGCCATGATTCGCTCCAAGGGCGAGGCCGGCACCGGCGATGTCTCGAACGCGACTACCCACATGCGCAAGATTCGCGACGAGATTCGCCGTCTCACATCACTTCCCGAAGACGAGCTCTACGTCGCGGCGAAGGAATTGCAGGCTCCGTACGATCTCGTCGTCGAAATCGCCCGTGCCGGAAAGCTGCCCGTCACGTTGTTCACCGCCGGCGGTATCGCCACCCCGGCCGACGCAGCGATGATGATGCAACTCGGTGCCGAGGGAGTGTTCGTCGGATCGGGAATCTTCAAGTCCGGCAACCCGAAAGAACGTGCCGAGGCAATCGTCAAGGCCACTACCTTCTTCGACGACCCGGATGTCCTCGCCAAGGTCTCCCGTGGACTCGGCGAGGCGATGGTCGGCATCAACGTCGACGACCTGCCCGTCGCACACCGGCTCGCCGAGCGCGGTTGGTGACCGTCCTCTTCCGGTCGCGTAGCTACTGACTGCGTTCCAGTGCCGGGCGGTCCGGATGGTCCCACCGGACCGCGAAGTCCGGCCGCTCGGCGCAGTCGTCGATCGAGTCGTTGTACTCGAGCAGTGCCGTGCAGGTCCATTGGTCGGCCGTGTCGGTCCTCCGACGCAGCGCACCCTCGGACAACCGCAACTGCACTCGAAGATCGACGTCCAGTCCTCGGCCCAGCAGCATCGGACCGGCAATCAGGACTATGTGATTCGGCGCGGCCTCGACGGTACGAGCGCGGGCGGATCGATCGGTTGCCTCATCCCACAGACGCGGCAGATAGTGACCTCGGCCACCGGCACGCAGCGGCGCGATGACCTCACGGATCACGGCATCGTAGTCGAACCACACAGTGCGGTAGCTCAATTCGTCCGTTCGCGAATACTCGAATCGAATGGACGCCGGCCGGACGTAATCGTGCAGGTCGACGACGTCGGCACGCCTGCCCTGTGCGCGGGCGTGTTCGGCTGTGCGAGAGGCGAAGTCGACCGGCTTCGCGGCGTCGGCACCGTCGACGACAACGATCGTTCGCGACCCGGCGGGGCACGCATCGACGATCGACCTGGTCAGAAGATCGGGAAATATCGGTATTGGTTGACCCACACCGACCATCTTGCCTGGTCCACTCATTGTTAGCCTGAGCCGTTGTCACAGAAAGGTGGACACAGCCATGGCCAGCATCGAGGACATTCTCGAATTGGAACGAATCGAGAACGACATCTATCGGGGACGCACGTTCCCGAGCCGGCTGCCGCGTACGTTCGGCGGCCAGGTTGCCGGCCAGGCGCTCGTCGCGGCCGTGCGCACCGTGGCGCCCGAGTTCCGCGTGCATTCGCTGCACGGCTACTTTCTCCGGCCGGGTAACCCGAACGAGCCGGCCGTGTTCATGGTCGATCGTATTCGGGACGGCCGGTCGTTCTGCACCCGTCGAGTGACCGGAATTCAGCACGGCAAGGCCATCTTCACGATGTCCGCCTCGTTCCACGGCGACGACGACGGGATCTCCCATCAGGACCTCATGCCCGAGGTGGTCGGACCGGAATCATTGCCCGACCCCACCACCCTGGCGGAGTACGACACCTCCTACTACAAGGAGTGGTCCGAATGGGACATCCGTCTCATTCCCGACGATCAGACCGTCAAGCATCCCAGTTTCGCTGCGCAGCAACGGGTCTGGTTCAGGTACCGCGACACGCTGCCCGACGATCAGGTGTTCCATGTCTGCGCGCTCGCCTACATGAGCGACATGACGCTCATCGGATCGGCCAAGGTGCCGCACCCGGACGCCGTCACGCAGACGGCCTCCCTCGATCACGCGCTGTGGTTCCTCAGGCCGTTCCGAGCGGACGAATGGTTGCTCTACGACCAGACGTCGCCGTCCGCTGATTTCGGACGGGCACTGGCCCAGGGGCGAATCTTCGACATCTCCGGTCGTATGGTCGCCGCCGTCGTCCAAGAGGGACTGATGCGCTTCGAGCGGGACACCTCGAAGCCACACGTCGATCCCTTCGGATTGAAGTGACGCCGCCGACGATCGGCGTACTCGCACTACAGGGCGATGTTCGCGAGCACTTGGCCGCGCTGGAGTCGAGCGGTGCGCACGGAATCACCGTGCGGCGGCCGGACGAACTCGCCCGAATCGACGGGTTGATCATTCCCGGTGGCGAATCCACGACGATGAGCACCCTGCTCGGTGTATTCGATCTGCTCGGGCCGCTGCGAGCTCGTCTGGCCGACGGTATGCCCGCGTACGGATCGTGCGCGGGGATGATCCTGTTGGCGTCGGACATCCTCGACACCAGGCCCGACGCGGAACACCTCGACGGTCTCGATATCACCGTGCGCCGCAACGCTTTCGGCCGACAGGTCGACTCGTTCGAGACCGATCTCGAATTCGCCGACATCGAGGGCGGACCGATGCGCGCAGTGTTCATTCGCGCGCCCTGGGTCGAGCGTGTCGGTGCGGACGTCGAAGTACTCGCCACCGTCCCGAACGGGCCTGCTGCGGGCCGTGTGGTGGCCGTGCGCCAGAACCGAGTGCTGGCCACCAGCTTCCATCCCGAGGTCACCGGAGACGATCGAGTGCACCGACTCTTCGTGGACATGGTGCGCAGCGCGTAGAAACCCGTAATCGCCGGTTGGGGCGGAGCAAGGACACGGGCGAGTAAAGTCGACAACACTGATTTCGAGCAGGAAGGGGCCCTATCGCATGAGCGGCCACTCAAAATGGGCCACCACCAAGCACAAGAAGGCGGTGATCGACGCCCGACGTGGCAAGTCTTTCGCCAAGCTCATCAAGAACATCGAGGTGGCGGCCCGCACGGGTGGCGGTGACCCCACCGGGAACCCGACGCTCTTCGACGCCATTCAGAAGGCGAAGAAGACCTCGGTGCCTATCGACAACATCGAACGTGCGCGCAAGCGAGGTGCAGGCGAAGAGACCGGTGGTGCCGATTGGCAGACCATCATGTACGAGGGCTACGGACCCAACGGTGTCGCCATCCTCATCGAGTGCCTCACCGACAACCGCAATCGCGCCGCAGGCGAGGTTCGCGTCGCGATGACGCGCAACGGCGGAAACATGGCCGATCCGGGTTCGGTGTCGTACCTGTTCTCGCGCAAGGGTGTGGTGACCCTCGAGAAGAACGGTCAGAGCGAGGACGACGTGTTGATGGCGGTTCTCGAGGCCGGTGCCGAGGAAGTGAACGACAACGGCGACACGTTCGAGATCGTCAGTGAGCCGACCGATCTGATCGCAGTGCGTACCGCACTGCAGGACGCGGGCATCGACTACGACTCCGCGGAGGCGAGCTTCCAGGCTTCGGTCAACGTCCCGGTGGACGCAGACGGAGCGCGCAAGGTCTTCAAGCTGATCGACGCCCTCGAAGACAGCGACGACGTGCAGAACGTCTGGTCCAACGTCGACCTGTCGGACGAGGTCATGGCCGAACTGGACGACGAGGACTGACCCGGTCCGCTTGCTCACGGTGATCGACCGGGTGTCGTAGCCCTGATCCGTCGGTGCGCTCCGCTACGCTATCGAACAACAGTTCGTAAGCGGAAGGTGTGGTGACGTGCGGGTGATGGGTGTCGACCCCGGTCTCACCAGGTGTGGGCTCAGTTTGATCGAGGGAGGCGTCGGTCGCACAGTCGTCGCTCTCGACGTGGATGTGGTCCGGACTCCCGCCGACATGGATCTCGCGCAGCGTCTGCTGCGGATATCCGAGGCGGCTGAATATTGGCTCGATACCCACAAACCGTCGGTGGTGGCGATCGAGCGAGTCTTCGCTCAGCACAACGTACGGACGGCCATGGGCACCGCGCAGGCAGGCGGCGTCATCGCACTGGCTGCGGCCCGGCGCGGTATCGACGTCTGCTTCCACACTCCCAGTGAGGTGAAGGCAGCCGTCACCGGCAACGGTTCGGCCGACAAGGCGCAGGTCACCGCCATGGTCATGCGCATTCTCGGGCTGCAGACCGCGCCGACTCCCGCTGATGCCGCTGATGCGTTGGCTCTGGGTATCTGTCACTGCTGGCGCGCGCCGATGATCGCCCGGATGGCCAAAGCCGAGGCGATGGCCGCCGAGCAGAAGCGCAAGTACGACGCGCGTCTGGCCGAGGAACGCAAAGCTCGCGCCGCGGTGGCGCGCAAAATCGAGAAACTGGCCAAGAAGGAGGCGGGCGCACGGTGATCGCATCCATTCGCGGGTCGGTGATCGACATCGCTCTCGATCACGCAGTACTCGAGGCGGCCGGTGTCGGATATCGCGTCAATGCCACACCGGCGACGTTGGCGACGCTGCATCGGGGGAGCGAGTCGACTCTGCTCACCACCATGATCGTGCGCGAGGACTCGCAAACGCTGTACGGGTTTCCCGACAAGGAATCACGTGAGCTGTTCGAGCTGCTGCTCACGGTTTCCGGAGTCGGGCCACGAATTGCGATGGCCACACTTGCGGTACACGAACCCGACTCCCTGCGAACAGCTTTGGCGGACAGCGACATCGGGGCCCTCACCAGAGTTCCCGGTATCGGCAAGCGCGGGGCCGAGAGGATGGTGGTCGAGCTGCGCGACAAGGTCGACGCCGTTGTCGGCCGCGCCGGCAGTTCCGTGGTGCCCGGTTCCGGGGTCGGCAACTCGATGCGCGATCAGATCGTCGAAGCCCTGATCGGTCTCGGATTCCCGGCGAAGCAGGCCGAGGAGGCCACCGACGCGGTACTCGCACAGCAGCCCGAGGCCACGACGTCCACCGCACTGCGGGCCGCGTTGGCGTACCTCGGTAAGTCCAGGTAGGTCGGCGTGACCGAGGACGACGAGTTCGGGGAATCTCAGGTCGGTGCGGAGGCCATGTCCGACGACCTCGACATCGAGACCAGTCTGCGTCCGAAGAACCTCACCGATTTCATCGGTCAGCCTCGGGTGCGTGAGCAACTGCAGCTGGTGCTCTCGGGGGCGAAGATGCGCGGCGGCACCCCCGATCACATCCTGATGTCGGGTCCGCCCGGGCTGGGAAAGACCAGCATGGCGATGATCATCGCCGCAGAGCTCGGCACGTCACTGCGGTTGACCTCCGGGCCCGCCCTCGAGCGTGCGGGCGATCTGGCCGCGATGCTCAGCAACCTCGTCGAAGGGGACGTTCTGTTCATCGACGAGATTCATCGGATCGCCCGGCCGGCCGAGGAAATGTTGTATCTGGCCATGGAGGACTTCCGTGTCGACGTGATCGTCGGCAAGGGGCCGGGAGCGACGTCGATTCCGTTGGAAGTCGCCCCATTCACTCTGGTCGGTGCAACGACCCGGTCCGGCGCCCTCACCGGACCGCTGCGCGACCGCTTCGGGTTCGTGGCGCACATGGATTTCTACGAGCCCAGTGAACTCGAACGAATCCTGATGCGATCCGCTGGGATTCTGGGTGTCCCCATCGACCGCGACGGCTGCGCCGAGATCGCAGGACGCTCGCGTGGCACACCCCGAATCGCGAACCGGCTGCTGCGCCGAGTTCGCGACTACGCGGACGTGCGCGGGGACGGCACCGTCACCCAGGACACCGCCAAGGCCGCGCTCGTGGTCTACGACGTGGACAAGCTCGGACTGGATCGCCTCGACCGTGCCGTCCTCAGCGCGCTGATCCGAAGTTTCGGCGGGGGACCGGTGGGAGTGTCCACTCTCGCTGTCGCCGTCGGCGAGGAGCCCTCGACGGTCGAGGAAGTGTGTGAGCCGTTCCTGGTACGGGCCGGGATGATCGCCCGCACGCCGCGCGGTCGCGTCGCCACCGCCGCCGCCTGGCACCACCTCGGTCTCACCCCGCCGCCGGACCTCGCAGTCGGGGGAATTTCGGTGCGATCGGCCGAGGTCCAGCAGGGATTATTCGAGTGAAACGGCCGCAACACGAGACGAACGGACCGAGCGGGCCACAGGTGATGGCACACTGGGTAGCTGCGAGGCCCGCACCAGCGATGTTCTCGCACGAGACAATGACGATTATCGAACCGAACTTCGAGGACTGACCTTCCGATGGATTTGCTGTTTCCGCTGCTGATCGTGGCCCTTCTGGTACCGCTGTTTCTCAACGCGCGCCGACAGAAGAAGGTGCTGGCCAAGACCACGGAAATGCAGGACTCGCTGAAGGTCGGCGACGAGGTCGTCACCACTGCAGGCCTGTATGCACGAGTGGTCCTCGTCGAGGACGACACGATCGACCTCGAGATCGCCGACGGCGTCATCACCACGTGGTCCCGCGCCGTCGTGCGTGAGGTTCTGCCCGACGACACCGAGTTCGACGACGGCGAATCGGACGAGAACGCCTTCGATTCGGTGCCCGGTGCCGGCACCGCCGCGGTCGGCCCCACCGAGCCGGCAGCTCCGTCGCTGCACAAGGACGTCGGGAACCCCGCCGACGAAACCGTCGAGCAGACGACGAAGCGCCTCGAAAAAGAGTGACGTAACGAAGATCCGAACCGCTGTCGGAGACACAATCCGGCAGCGGTTTCGTCTGCGGTGAGCGTCGTGGTGCACAATCGCACCGCCCGCCGCTGACACAACGAGGCACGAGCCAACAGGAACAGACACTTTTCCACCGCCCAGAGGAGAATCACACACCGTGGCACCTTCCAGCGGATCGGTGCATCCCGCCCGCTATCTCGCCGTCTTCGCGGTGCTGATGGCGGCGGTGTATGCCCTGGTCTTCTTCACCGGAGACAAAGACCCCTCGCCGAAGTTGGGAATCGACCTGCAGGGCGGCACGCGAGTGACGCTGACTGCACGCACGCCCGACGGAAATGCGCCGTCGCAGGACAGCCTCAAGCAGGCGCAGCAGATCATCGAGACCCGCGTCAACGGTCTCGGCGTGTCCGGTTCCGAGGTGGTCATCGACGGCGACAATCTCGTCATCACGGTGCCCGGTGACGACAGCTCTCAGGCGAGAACTCTGGGGCAGACCGCTCGACTGTTCATTCGTCCGGTGGTGGGGTCGGTTGCACCATCCGCAGGCCAGGCGACGCCGGGTTCTCCGCAGACTCCGACGGACCCGGCTGCGCCGGCAGATCCGGCGACAGCCGTCGATCCTGCTGCTCCAGCTGCTCCGCAGAGTCGGGTGTTTCCGGCGCAGGATCCGACGACGGTAGACCCGACCCCCGCTCCGACAACCGGTGCTCCGGCCTCGGACGCACCCGCGACGGACGCCCCGACCTCGAGTGATCCCGCCGAAAACGCGTCGCTGTCCGACGCCGATCGGGCAGCCCAGGAGATCGCCGACGCGAAGGCGCTTCGTCAGAGCGAGGATCAGCAGATACAGCAGCTCGCCATGCAGTCGCTCGATTGCAACGCCGCGGACCCGCTCGCCGGCAACGACGATCCTGCACTCCCGCTCGTGGCCTGCTCCACCGACGGAACAGCTGTCTACCTTCTCGGTCCCACGATCATCGACGGTCAGCAGATCGCCGACGCGACGTCGGGATTCGACAACCAGCAGGCTCAGTTCCAGGTAAGCCTGACGTTCGATTCCGAGGGGTCGAACACCTGGGCGCAGTTCACGGCTGCGAACCTGCAGAAGCAGGCCGCATTCGTACTGGACTCGAAGGTGATCAGCGCGCCGGTCATTCAGGGTGCCACTCCCGCCGGTAGTGCCACGTCGATCACCGGCAACTTCAACGCGCAGAGCGCTTCCGAACTGGCCAACACGCTCAAGTACGGTTCGCTGCCGCTGTCGTTCGTGTCCTCCGAGGCCGAAACGGTCTCGGCCACACTGGGATTGGCGTCACTCGAAGCAGGCCTGATCGCCGGTGCCATCGGCTTGGCCCTCGTGCTGGTCTACTGCCTGCTGTACTACCGAGCCCTCGGCCTGCTCACGGCTCTGTCGTTGGCGCTGGCCGGGCTCGTCGTCTACGGCATCCTGATCCTGCTCGGCAGGTGGATCAGCTTCACCCTCGACCTCGCCGGCATCGCCGGCCTGATCATCGGTATCGGCATGACCGCGGACTCTTTCGTGGTGTTCTTCGAGCGCATCAAGGACGAGATTCGGGAGGGCCGCAGCTTCCGGTCCGCAGTGCCCCGCGGTTGGGCCCGCGCACGCAAGACAATCCTGTCCGGCAACGCGGTCAGCTTCATCGCCGCTGCCGTTCTGTACGTACTGGCAGTCGGTCAGGTGCGCGGCTTCGCGTTCACCCTGGGACTGACGACCATCCTCGACGTCATCGTCGTGGTGCTGGTGACGTGGCCGCTGGTGAATCTGGCGTCGAAGTCGAAATTCTGGTCCAAGCCGTCCGTCAACGGTCTCGGCGCGGTTCAGCAGATCGCGCTCGAACGAAAGCGCGCCGCCAACAAGGCAGTCGCCGTCAAGACCGGCGCCGCGTCGCCGTCGAAGGAGGCATGACATGTCCGATACGGCCACCTCGACCCCATCGCCTCTCGACGATTCGAGCGTCGACCAGTCCACGCAGCCCAGGCACAGTTGGTTCTCTCGTCTCTACACCGGCACCGGTGCATTCGAGATCGTCGGACGCCGCAGGTTCTACTACGTGCTGACCGGCGTCATCGTGCTGATCTGCCTGCTCAGCTTCCTCGTGCGTGGGTTCACGCTCGGTATCGACTTCGAGGGCGGCACCCGCATCGCATTGCCCGCCGCGGACAACATCTCCACCGAGCAGGTCGAAACCGTCTACAACGACTCGCTGGGCATGCCCCCGGTGTCGGTCCAGACGGTCGGCTCGGGTGCCGCGGCCACGGTGCAGATCCGTTCCGAGGCGCTCGATCCAGCCGAAGTCGACACTCTTCGACAGGCTCTGTTCCAGTCCTTCCAGCCACAGGACAACTCGGGCACCGCAACGCCCAATGCCATCAGCGTGTCCGACGTGAGTGAGACATGGGGGAGTCAGATCACCCAGAAGGCTCTGATAGCCCTCGCGGTGTTCCTGGTGATCGTCAGCATCTACATCGCCATCCGATACGAACGAGATATGGCGCTGGCGGCCCTGGCCGCATTGGGCTTCGACCTCGTCGTCACCGCAGGCGTCTATTCACTCGTCGGCTTCGAGGTGACCCCGGCCACGGTGATCGGTCTGCTGACCATTCTGGGCTTCTCGCTGTACGACTCCGTCGTGGTGTTCGACAAGGTGGAGGAGAACACCCGAGGCATCTTGAACCTGCACCGCAAGACGTACGCGGAGCAGGCCAACCTCGCCGTGAATCAGACTCTGATGCGATCGATCAACACGACCGTGATCGGTGTTCTGCCGGTCATCGCGTTGATGATCGTCGCGGTCTGGCTGCTGGGCGTGGGAACGCTCAAGGACCTCGCTCTCGTGCAGCTCGTCGGCATGATCGTCGGTGCCTACTCGTCCATCTTCTTCGCCACGCCGCTGTTGGTGACCCTGAAGGAGAAGTGGGGCCCGGTCGCGGTCCACACTCGCAAGGTCCACTCCAAGCGTGCCGACGCGGCGGCGCGCGCCGCCGGTCTCGCACCCGAACCGGTGGCCGTCGGCGTGGATGTCAGCAAGGCGTCGGCACCGCAGCCCGGCAATCGCCCTACTGGGAAGCGGAACAAGAAGCGCCGATAGCGAGATCGTAGAGATGGAGAGTGCACGTGGAACGTAGGTGGAGCGCGGCACTGCTGGCAGCGGGTCTGGCCGCAGCGTCGCTCACCGCATGTTCGGCCTCGGAGGACAAGGTGCCTTCCATCGGGTACTCGTTCGACAACGTGGTGAACAACTACAACGCCAGGACCGTCGACGGGGCCGCGTCGGGAGCGCGTCAGGCGTTCACACGAGTCCAGGTCGGGTTCAGCTACCTGGGACCGGACGGTGATGCGCTGTCGGACAACGACATCGGTACCGTCGCCGTGGTGCCTGGGGACGTTCTTACGCTGCAGTACACGATCGCGCCTGCGGCGAAATACTCCGACGGCGCACCGATGGCGTGCGATGACCTGGTGCTGGCGTGGGCCGCCAACAGCGGCCGGTTCGCCACCGACCGTCCCCTGTTCGACGCGGCGTCGACGGCGGGATACTCCGACATCGCGAGCATCGACTGCGTCCCCGGGTCCAAGGACGCCACCGTCGTCTTCGCCCCGGGCCGCAGCTACCAGAACTGGCGAGCTCTGTTCGGTGCCACCGATCTTTTGCCCGCACACGTGGCTGCGCGCGCGGCCGGGGTACCGAACGTCGTCGATCCCATAGTGGCCGGCGATGACGGTGTCGTCTCTCGGATCGCCGACTTCTGGAACACCGGGTGGACGTTGACGCCCGGTTCTGTCGACACGTCTCTGTTGCCGTCGGCCGGTCCGTACCGCGTCGACTCGTACACCGCCGAGGACGGGTTGGTTCTGGTCGCGAACGACGCCTGGTGGGGCATTCCGCCGGAGACGCAAAGAGTCGTGATCTGGCCCAAGGGCACCGACGTCCCGGCGAAGATTGCCGATGGATCTCTGGACGTGATCGACCAGGGTGCGGGCGCGATCGATCTGGGTTCGACAGAGGGGTTCGAGACCGTCACGGAACCGTCGCGAGGCGTCGAGCAGCTGACGTTCGCGACCCAGGGCGCGCTGGCGGATGCGAGTGCTCGCCGGGCCGTGGCCGCATGCATCCCGCGAACGGACCTGTTCGACACACTCGGGCACCCTGGCTTCGAGGCACCGCCGGCCGGGCCCGGCTCCGGCGTCGTCGATTCTCGGCTGATGCAGCCGGACACTCTGGTGTACCCCTCGGTGGCTGCGACGGTCGGGGACCGGTACCAGCGGTCGGACCTGGACCGCGCGGGCAAGGAACTGGCCGCGTCGGGTAACAGTGCGCTGACCGTACGCGTCGGCTACCTGGCACCGGACGCGCGCCGCGCTCAGCTGGTCAGCCGAATGGCGACCGATTGTGCGGCGGCGGGGATCACCGTCGAGGACGCGAGCTCACCGGAGTTCACGCCGTCCGCGCTTCGTGCCGGAACAGTGGACGCCGTTCTCGGCGGCGCGGGGTCGCTGCCAGGGCCGACCGGCTCGGCGTCGTCCGTCGTCGCACGGTACTCGTTGCGAACCGGCATCGGCCTCAACGTGGGCGGGTACAGCAACGGGCGGATCGACTCGATCGTCGACCAGCTGGCGGTGACCGACGATCCCGAGCGCGTGCTGGCGTTGGCGACCGAGGGCGAGAACATTCTGTGGAACGACATTCCGTCGCTTCCGCTGTACAGCGAGCCGCGCACCACCGTCGTCAGCGACGGTATGCAGGACGTCGTGGCCAACCCCACGGCGGCCGGTGCCGGCTGGAACATGGATCGGTGGGTACTTCTGAAATGAGCGATGCGACAGTGACTCAGGACGGCGGGGTGCGCGGTGATGCCGTGTCGGCCGTGCATCGGCTGACGCGGTGGGTGGACGATTTTCCCGTGGACGGGGTGCGGTTCGGCGACCTGACCCCGGTGTTCGCGGAGGGGCCCGCGTTGCGCAGTGTCGTCACGGCACTGGCGGAGGGTTTCGAGAACGTCGATCTGGTGGCCGGCATCGATGCCCGAGGGTTTCTGCTGGGAGCGGGCGTGGGACTCGAGCTCGGTTGCGGGGTGCTCGCTGTACGCAAGGCGGGCAAACTGCCGCCGCCCGTGCACTCGCGAACCTACGATCTCGAGTACGGAACCGCGGAACTGCAGATTCCGACCTCCATCGAGCTGGCCGGTCGACGGGTGCTCGTGGTCGACGATGTCCTCGCCACCGGCGGTACCGTCGATGCGACAGCTCGGTTGCTGGCCGAGCAGGGCGCGGTGGTGGTCGGGGCGACCGTGGTGCTGGAAATCGAGGCGCTCGACGGCCGCAGCAAGTGCAGTGACTACCCGCTCGCCTGCCTGGTTCGAGTCTGAGGACTAAAGTCGACTGATACAGCGTCGACCGGATCTGTCCTGGCGTCGGCGCGAATGTGTGGCAGGAGGTGATGAGAGTGACCCGTTATATCGATCAGCCCTTGCCCGAGCGGCCCGCAGTTGCCGATCGGCCGGGAACCGGTGCGGATTCGGTTGCGTCCGGCGATACGAGCGCGGTCGTCGATACCGCAGTGGTCAACGATCCGGTGGTGGACAGACCGGGCGTGCGCGAGCCGGTGTCGAGTGATTCGGCGCAGGCCGACGACCAGGCACCGTCGGGTGCACGCAATTCGGCACCCGTGCCCACCTCGGCCTCCCGTCGAGTTCGGGCGCGGCTCGCTCGTCGCATCACGGCCGGACGCAGCGCGGCGGTCAAGCCCGTCCTCGAACCTCTGGTCAGTCTGCATCGCGAGCTGTATCCCAAGGCCGATCTGACGCTGCTGCAGCGGGCCTACGACGTCGCGGACGAGCTGCATTCCACACAGATGCGCAAGTCCGGCGATCCGTACATCACCCATCCACTTGCCGTGGCGAACATTCTCGCCGAACTGGGCATGGACACCACCACGCTGGTTGCGGCCCTGCTGCACGACACGGTGGAGGACACCGGCTACTCGTTGGCCAAGTTGACCGAGGAGTTCGGTGACGAGGTGTCCCATCTGGTCGACGGGGTCACCAAGCTGGACAAGGTCGTACTGGGGACGGCCGCCGAGGGCGAGACCATCCGCAAGATGATCATCGCGATGGCGCGGGACCCGCGGGTGTTGGTCATCAAGGTCGCCGATCGACTGCACAACATGCGCACGATGCGATTCCTGCCCCCGGAGAAGCAGGCCCGCAAAGCCAAGGAAACACTGGAAGTCATTGCGCCGCTTGCTCATCGGCTGGGTATGGCCACCGTCAAATGGGAGCTCGAAGACCTGGCCTTCGCCATTCTCCATCCCAAGAAGTACGACGAGATCGTTCGGCTGGTCGCCGATCGGGCACCGTCCCGCGACACGTACCTCGAGAAGGTACGGGCCGAGATCAACGCCACACTGGCGGCTTCGAGAATCAGCGCCGTCGTCGAGGGACGTCCCAAGCACTACTGGTCGATCTACCAGAAGATGATCGTCAAGGGCCGCGACTTCGACGACATTCACGACCTCGTCGGAGTGCGGATTCTGTGCGACGAGATTCGCGACTGCTATGCCGCGGTCGGCGTCGTGCACTCGCTGTGGCAGCCGATGGCGGGCCGCTTCAAGGACTACATCGCGCAGCCACGGTACGGCGTCTACCAGTCGCTGCACACCACGGTGATCGGGCCCGAGGGCAAGCCACTCGAAGTGCAGATTCGCACCAGGGACATGCACCGCACCGCGGAGTTCGGTATCGCTGCTCACTGGCGATACAAGGAGACCAAGGGCAAGCACTCGCAGGACAACGCCGAGGTCGACGACATGGCGTGGATGCGCCAGTTGCTCGACTGGCAGCGTGAAGCGGCCGACCCGGGCGAGTTCCTCGAATCGCTGCGCTACGACCTGGCGGTCAAGGAAATCTTCGTCTTCACCCCGAAGGGCGATGTAGTCACGCTTCCCGCCGGATCGTGTCCGGTCGACTTCGCCTATGCGGTGCACACCGAAGTGGGTCACCGCTGTATCGGAGCCCGGGTCAACGGTCGCCTGGTGGCACTCGAACGAACCCTCGACAACGGCGAGGTGGTCGAGGTCTTCACGTCCAAGGCCGTCACGGCCGGGCCGAGTCGAGATTGGCAGGGCTTCGTCGCGTCACCGCGTGCGAAGACCAAGATCCGGCAGTGGTTCGCCAAGGAACGTCGCGAAGAGGCCCTCGAAGCCGGTAAGGACGCCATCGCGAAAGAGGTCCGTCGCGGCGGACTTCCGTTGCAGCGCTTGATGAATGCCGAGTCCATGTCGGCCATCTCCCACGAACTGCGGTACGTGGACGTGTCAGCGTTGTACACCGCGGTCGGTGAGAACCACGTTTCTGCTCGCCACGTCGTGCAGAGGCTGGTCGCTCATCTCGGTGGTGTCGGTGACGTCGAGGAAGAACTCGCGGAGCGCTCTACGCCGTCGACCATTCCGACGAGACCGCGTCAGGTCGGAGACGCCGGGGTACTGGTCACCGGTGCCGAGGGTGTCGTGGCAAAACTCGCCAAGTGCTGCACCCCTGTACCCGGGGACGAAATACTCGGGTTCGTCACCCGCGGCGGGTCGGTCAGCGTCCACCGCACCGACTGCACCAATGCGCGGTCGCTCGAGGAGCAGTCCGAGCGCTTCATCGAGGTGCAATGGGCACCGTCGGCCTCCTCGGTGTTCCTCGTGGCCATTCAGATCGAGGCCCTGGACCGGCATCGGTTGCTCTCGGACGTCACGAAGGCTCTGGCCGACGAGAAGGTCAACATCCTCTCGGCATCCGTCGCGACGTCGGGCGATCGGGTGGCTATCAGCAAGTTCACGTTCGAGATGGGTGACCCCAAGCATCTGGGGCACGTGCTCAACGTCGTGCGCAACGTGGAGGGCGTGTACGACGTGTACCGGCTCACCTCGGCGGCCTGACCGAATTCCGACCCGATACGACGACAGGGTGAGCAGACATTTCTGCTCACCCTGTCGTCGTCGTGCGGTACCTCAGGTTGCCGAGGTGATGACCACCGGATTCGCTGGTGCTCCGTCCTCTGCACCGCCGCTGACTCCACCGGCCGCAATGGCGTCGAGGGTCTGCAGGCCGGCTTCGGAGATGGTGCCGAACACCGTGTACTGCGGCGGCAGCACAGAGTCGGCGTACACCAGGAAGAACTGGCTGCCGTTGGTGTCAGGGCCTGCGTTGGCCATGGCCAGGGTGCCACGGGGGTAGACGACCGGGTTCTGGGCCTGCGCGGGATCGTCGGCGAACGCCGTTGTGGGGTATTCGTTGGCGAAGCTGTAGCCGGGGCCGCCACGACCCGATCCCGACGGGTCGCCGCATTGCAACACTTCGAGGCCGGGGGAGGTGGTCAACCGATGACACGGTGCGCCGTCGAAGTAACCCTGCTGAGCCAGGCTGACCACACTGTTGACGGCGCACGGGGCCTCGGTACGGTCGAGCGTCATTCCGATGTCGCCCTGGGTCGTCGACAGCGTCACGTCGACCGTTCCGAAGACGTCGATGTTCTCGGTCGGAGGCGGAGCAACCTCCTTGGCGGCCGGAGACTCCGCCGGGTACGCACACGAGACCGTATCGGTGGTCGGCTGCGGAACGGGCGGCAGCGCACCGAACCGCGACAGATTCAGCGGCGGCCGCGGGGTGGTCGTCGTGGCCGACGTCGAGGCAGCGGTCGTCGAACCGGTCGCAGCGGGCGTGGCAGCGGTCTCCGTCGATCCGGAGCAGCCGGCGAGAAGAAGTACCGCAGCGGAGGCTGCGATCACCAGACCGGGTACGCGTGTCACAGGTCGCTCTGCATCGAGGTGATGTCCACCGGCTCGGCCGGTGCGCCGTCGGAGGCACCGCCCTGCGCACCCTTGGCCGCGATGGCATCCAAGGTGGCGAGACCGGTCTCGTCGATCGTGCCGAAGGCGGTGTAGGCGGGCGGGAGTTGCGAATCGCCGTAGACGAGGAAGAACTGGCTGCCGTTGGTTCCCGGGCCGGCGTTGGCCATCGCCAGGGTTCCGCGGGGATACAGGACAGGAGTCTGCGCGGCAGGATCGCCCTCGGCGTACGTGTCGGTGGGGAACTCGTCGGCGAACTGGTAGCCCGGCCCGCCACTACCGGAGCCGGTGGGATCGCCGCACTGCAGCACCTGCAGGCCGGCACCCGTCGTCAGGCGGTGGCAGGTGGTGCCGTCGAAGTAGCCCTGATTGGCCAGGGACACGAAACTGTTCACCGTGCACGGGGATTCGGGGTTGTTCAGTGTCAGGCCGATGTTGCCGGCGGTCGTGGCCATGCTGTAGCTCAAGGGCTCGTCGCTGGTGGGGACGTTCTCGGTGCGGGGAGGGGTGTTGGGCTTGGCGGCCGGCTGCGCGGCGGCAGGGTAGGAACAGTTCACCGTCTCGGGCAGCGGTTCCGTACGGCCCGCAGCGATGATCGAATCGGCCGGTGCAGACGTGGTCGAGTCCTGCGCCGTGCTCGCGTCGTCGTCACCGCGGGTCACCACGAAGACGACCGAGACAACGGCCACGACCGCAACCACACCGAGGATGGAGCCGGCGATCGTCAACTGCTTCCGACGTCGTGCTCGCTCTGCGCGTCGTACGAGTTGGCGTTCGAGCTTTCGCTTGGCAGCCTCGCGCCGTTGCTCGTTGCTGGGCAATTCGTGTCCTCCCGCTTGTCCTGGTTCGACCACGCCTGCTCGCTGAGCGGGTGGGTCGTGTGGTAGCCGGCCGACAATCGGCCAACGCGAGTTTGCCATCATTGCCTGAGAGCATGCTGGGGGGACCCGACGAGAACCTCCCCACTAAGCTGGCTCGGTACTTCGGCCTCTGCCTCTTAGGAGCGATTGTCTTGCTCGTCACCGGATTCCCCGCAGGAATGTTTCAGACGAACTGCTACATCCTCGCTCAGGACGACGCCTCCGACTGCGTCGTGGTCGATCCAGGCCAGGATGCCGCCGATCCGTTGGTCGACTTCCTGACGCGATCCTCGCTGACCCCGACGGCGGTGCTGCTGACCCACGGTCATCTGGACCACACGTGGTCCGTGGAGCCGGTCTGCTCGAAGTACGGAATCCCCGCATACATCGCGCCCGAGGATCGATACATGTTGGCGGACCCGATCAAAGGGACCGGTCCGACGCTCGCTGCCGTGCTCGGCGACCTCGAGTTCCACGAGCCGGACGAGGTCATCGAGTTGGCGCACGAGCAACGTCTGAGCCTCGCGGGAATCGACTTCACGGTCGTGCACACTCCAGGGCACACGCAGGGCTCGGTGGTGTTCCTCACCGAGGCCAACGGTCCCGACGGGACGGTTCCGTTGGCGCTGACCGGCGACACCTTGTTCGCCGGGTCGATCGGCCGGACAGATCTGCCCGGCGGCGACCACGATCAACTTCTACGGTCCATCGCGTCGCGGTTGCTGCCGCTGCGCGACGAGACCGTCGTGCTCCCCGGACACGGCGGACAGAGTTCCATCGGTCAGGAACGCGGGTCCAATCCGTTCCTCGTTGGACTCGGCGACCTCGAGCAAGGAAAGCTGTGACCGTGAGCAAGCCGACCACCTTTTCCGCGCCCAAGGGCATTCCCGATTACTTCCCCCCGAATTCGGCCGAATTCGTCGCTGTCCGGGAGGGCCTCCTCGGTGCCGCCCGCGCCGCCGGGTACGGCCATATCGAACTCCCGATCTTCGAGGACACCGGGTTGTTCGCCCGGGGAGTCGGCGAATCGACCGACGTGGTCAGCAAGGAGATGTACACCTTCTCCGATCGCGGCGACCGATCGGTGACATTGCGTCCCGAGGGCACCGCCGGGGTCATGCGCGCTGTGATCGAGCACGGCTTGGACCGCGGGGCGCTGCCGGTCAAGTTGGCCTACGCCGGACCGTTCTTCCGGTACGAGCGCCCGCAGGCCGGCCGCTACCGACAACTCCAGCAGGTCGGTGTCGAGGCGATCGGCGTCGACGACCCGGCTCTCGACGCCGAGGTCATCGCCGTTGCCGACGCCGGGTTCCGCGCCCTCGGTCTCACCGGCTTCAGGCTCGAGATCACCTCGCTCGGTGACGACACCTGCCGCCCGCAGTATCGAGAGTTGCTGCAGCAGTTCCTCTTTGCGCTTCCGTTGGACGAGGACACGCGTCGACGCGCCGAGATCAACCCGCTGCGGGTTCTCGATGACAAGCGGCCGGAGGTTCGCGAGATGACTGCCGACGCGCCGTTGATGCTCGACCATCTCTCCGATTCTGCGAAGCAGCACTTCGACGAGGTGCTGGCCTACCTCGATGTGATGAATGTTCCGTACCTGGTCAACCCGCGCATGGTTCGTGGACTCGACTACTACACGAAGACGACGTTCGAGTTCGTGCACGACGGCCTCGGGGCCCAATCGGGCATCGGCGGCGGCGGCCGCTACGACGGCCTGATGGAGCAGTTGGGCGGGCAGGCGCTGTCGGGTATCGGATTCGGGCTCGGTGTCGACCGCACCGTCCTCGCGTTGGCCGCCGAGGGCAAGACCGCAGGCACGACGTCGCGGTGTCAGGTGTTCGGCATCCCGATGGGTGCCGCGGCCAAACTCGCGATCGTCGACATCGCGGCGCAGTTGCGTGAACGTGGCATCGCGGTGGACATGGCGTACGGAAATCGCGGCATGAAGGGAGCGATGAAAGCGGCCGATCGTTCGGGAGCCCGATACGCACTCGTGCTGGGCGATCAAGAGCTGTCGGCCGAATCCATCGTGATGAAAGACCTTTCGAACGGCGAGCAGGAGACGGTCGCGTTGGCCGACGTGGTCGACGTCCTCGGAGTGCACCTTGGCCGATGACCCTCGGCCCTCGGCGGGTCCGGTAGCCCTCGATCTGGTCTCGGCGGAGTTCCTCGCGCCGCGGTTGCGCAAGATCGTGGTCGGTTCGCTGCTGCTCGGGGTCGTGCTGGGCGTCGTTCTGGCGCTCTTCGCCCCCGTGTGGGTGGCAGTCCTCGTCGGAGTGATCGTCGGTGGTCCGGCAGCGCTGTCGGGTTGGCTGGGATTGCGCCGCCGGGTGTGGCTCGACGGGCCCCGGCTGTGCGCTCGGGGACTGCGTACCCGACGGCTGAACATGCCGGAGGTGGTGACGGCGGAAATGACCATCCGCACGGCCGGAATCGACCAGATCTCGCTGCGGCTCTACGACGGTCGTACTCGTATCGTTCTGCCGTTGGCGCTCTACACCAGAGGCGGCGGCCGCGAACTGCCGATTCTTGCGTTGCGCACGCTCGCCGATTCGCTGTGGACCACCGAACTCGTTCCCGCGGCCGCCATCGCGTCGGTGCTGGTGGATCAGCTGCGGGCCGAGGCTCGCGACGCCGGGCTGGATGAACGGCCCCTCTACCGAGCGATCGAACTGGTTCGCAGCAAGGGGCGCACTCCGCATGCGACGTTGACCGACCGTGAGGTCGCACAGCTGCTCGGATGAGCGGACGGCTCTCAGGTCACCAGGAATGCGTCGAGCACCACGGCCTCGGCCGATCGTGAGCCGGAGGTGACGACGAGGGCCCGGTTCAGGTACGTGAACTTCGGAACAGCGGTCGACACTTGCAACGTGCCTCGGAAGTAGTAGGTCGACGGGTCGACCTCACGGTCGGGATCGTTCAGTGCGTCGATGACCTCGGCCGGTCCGAACTGGACTCCTCGGTAGTCGAGCGAAAGGTAACCGCCGGTTGCCAATTCGAGGACGAGATCGCTGCTGAACTCGGTGCACCCGTCGGGCCGGGTGACGCTGACGACGGTCGATCGAGCAGCAAGAGTGCCCTCGATGTCGGGGCCGGGTGCGGCCCCGCCGAGGACGGTGGTGACTATTCGGTCGCCTTCGGGCACCGAACCGATCTCGATGGCCGGTCCCAGGGTGAGGCCCAGGCGCAGAATGGGTTCCAGGGTCGGTGTGTTCGGGGCGGTCACGTGCGGTGCACTCCTAGGATCGACTTCGGGCCCTACGCTATCGCTTGTCGGCTGCCGGACCCGACCGGGGGATGCGGGGGAGCGATGCCGACCTTGACACGACATAGAACAAATGTTCGACTGTGTGCATGCGATGGGCCGGTCAGACTCTCGATGCCGCGGACGAGGGCGCGCTACCGGGGCTCGAACGGTCCGGGCTCGTCCGCAGCGTGCAGACCCCGGAGTTCGAGGGCATCACATTTCACGAGGTGCTGTGCAAGAGTGCCCTGAACGAGGTTCCGGGCGAATCGCAGGTGCCGTTCTCGTGGACCGTCAATCCGATGCGCGGATGCTCACATGCGTGCCGGTACTGCTTCGCCAGGCCGACGCACGAATACCTGGACCTCGATTCCGGTAACGATTTCGACTCGCAGATCGTCGTCAAGACGAACGTTGCGGCAGTCCTCCGCAAAGAGCTCGCACGTCGATCCTGGAAGCGGGAGCCGGTCGCGCTCGGGACCAACACCGATCCCTATCAGCGCGCCGAGGGGCGATATCGGTTGATGCCCGGCATCATTCGTGCGTTGACCGAGTCGGGTACGCCGTTCTCGATCCTGACCAAGGGAACGCTGTTGCGCCGGGATCTGCCGCTGCTGACCCTGGCCGCCCAGAAGGTCGACGTACACGTGAGCATCAGTTTGGCGATCCACGATGCAGATCTGCAGAAGCAGCTCGAACCCGGAACACCCAGTCCGCGAGCACGATTGGACCTCATCCGCGCCGTGCGGGATGCGGGACTCGACTGCGGTGTGCTGGTGGCGCCGGTCATTCCGTTTCTCACCGACGGAGCCAGACAACTCGACGGGCTGATCGCTGCGCTGGCTGAGGCCGGGGCGACGACCGTCACGGCGCTGCCGATGCATCTTCGATCGAGCACCAAGGACTGGTACATGAGCTGGCTGGTGAAGGAGCACCCGGCGTTGGTACGCAGATACCGCCAGCTCTACGGACACGGGGCGTACGTCACTCCGGAGTACAAGCAGTGGCTGAAGGCGAGAATCGATCCGCTGCTCGACACCTACGGTTTCGCCGCCGACCAGACCCGCGCGTTGCCCGCGAACGAGCCTGCCGAACCCCGCGGGTTGGTGACCTCGGGGCCGGCACTCACGCTGTTCTGAGTAGTACTGGTTCAGGGATTGTCGAGGTCGCGAGCCGAGAACGTGTCGCAGGCCGCCACTTGTCCGGTCTCGTAGCCGGTGGAGAACCATGCCTGGCGTTGGGCGGACGAGCCGTGCGTCCAGCCTTCGGGGTTGACGCGACCGGTCGACGCCTGCTGAATCCGGTCGTCGCCCACCGACGACGCTGCCGACAGGGCATCGTCGATATCGGTGGCGGTCAGCGGTTCGAGGAACGGGACGCCGGTGTCCGGATCGACGGTCTCGGCTGCGTAATGCGCCCAGATTCCGGCGTAGCAGTCGGCTTGCAACTCCACCTTGACGCCGCCGGACTCGGGTCCCTGCGGATCGGCCTGCGCGCGGCCTATGTCGCCCAGCTGATTCTGGATGTGGTGGCCGATCTCGTGCGCCACGACGTACTCCTGCGCGAGTGGCCCACCGCTGGAGCCGAATTGATCGACGAGGACCTGAAAGAAGCTCGTGTCGAAATACGCGGTGGAATCGGCCGGGCAGTAGAACGGCCCGACGGCACTGGTGGCGTTACCGCAGCCGGTGTTCGTTGCTCCCGAGAACAGATTCACGCCGGGCTGAACGTAGGCGACGCCGGTCTGGGCTTGGAGCTGAGATTCCCAGACGGTGTCCAGACTTCCTACGGTGAAGTCGATACGGCAATCGACGTTGCTGTTCGCGTCTGCGACGTCACAGTCGAGAGTTCCCGACGTCCCGGAGCCGTTCTGACCCGCAGAGCTGTCGCCACCGCTGATCTGGTTCAGGATTGCTCCCGGGTCGCCGCCGAAAAGCAGCGCGAGGACGATGATGACCAGTCCACCGGCACCACCGCCGATCGCCAACTTGCCGCGTCCGCCGCCTCCGCCGCCACCGCCGACGGAGACTCGGCCCGGTGTCGTTTGCGAGCCTTCTCTGAACGTCATGTTGGAGTTCCCCTCCGCCGAGCCCGCATCTGCGGTGCGAACCGATGCCGCCACTGTCGGCCTTAGCTTCGCATGCCGGGACGGCATCTCGTTTCCTTCTATGGTGATGTGCTCCGTAGGATCGGTGAGCGAAGAACACGATCAGCGGATTTTTCTCGAAAGGACACCCGTGCTGCGCACCCATCTCGCCGGCTCATTACGCCCCGAGCACGTCGACCGAACTGTGACGTTGACGGGATGGGTGGCCCGTCGACGCGACCACGGTGGCGTCATCTTCATCGATCTGCGTGACGCCTCCGGTGTGTCTCAGGTCGTCTTCCGCGAGGGAGCAGCACTCGAGCAGGCCCACCGACTGCGCGCCGAGTACGTGGTGAAGGTGACCGGCAAGGTCGAGGGTCGTCCCGAAGGCAACGCGAACTACGAGATCCCCACCGGTGCCATCGAGGTCGAGGCATCCGAGATCGAGGTGTTGTCCGAGGCCGCACCGTTGCCGTTCCAGCTCGACGATCAGCCCGGTGAGGAAGCACGCCTCAAATACCGCTACCTCGACTTGCGTCGTGAGGGCCCCGGCCATGCCATTCGACTGCGTTCGCACGTCAACGCCGCCGCCCGATCGGTTCTGGCGCACCACGAGTTCGTCGAGGTCGAGACCCCGACGCTGACGCGTTCCACCCCCGAAGGCGCACGGGACTTCCTCGTTCCCGCTCGTCTGCAGCCGGGTAGCTTCTACGCACTGCCGCAGAGCCCACAGCTGTTCAAGCAGCTGCTGATGGTCGGCGGTATCGAGCGGTACTACCAGATCGCTCGCTGCTATCGAGACGAAGACTTCCGTGCCGATCGTCAGCCCGAGTTCACCCAGCTCGACGTCGAGATGAGCTTCGTCACCCAGGACGACGTCATCCTGTTGGCCGAGGAAATTCTGGCGTCGCTGTGGAAGCTCGTCGGGCACCACTTCACGGCACCCATCCCGCGGATCACCTATGCCGAGGCCATGCGCCGGTACGGCTCCGACAAGCCCGATCTTCGATTCGACATCGAACTGGTCGAGTGCACGGACTTCTTCTCCGACACCACGTTCCGCGTCTTTCAGGCTCCGTACGTCGGTGCGGTCGTCATGCCCGGCGGTGCGTCGCAGCCCCGTAAGCAACTCGACCGTTGGCAGGAATTCGCCAAGCAGCGTGGCCACAAGGGCCTGGCCTACGTCCTGGTCGGTGAGGACGGCACCCTCGGCGGCCCGGTCGCGAAGAACCTGACCGACGCCGAACGGGACGGCCTCGCTGCGCACGTCGGCGCGAAGAACGGCGACGCGATCTTCTTCTCCGCCGGTCCGGTCAAGGCCTCCCGCGGACTGCTCGGTGCCGTGCGCGGCGAGATCGCACGCAAGCTGGATCTGATCGACCCCAAGGCGTGGGCGTTCGTGTGGGTCGTCGACGCGCCGCTGTTCGAGCCCACGTCCGACGCCACCGCCAGTGGCGACGTCGCCGTCGGGTCCGGGGCGTGGACGGCCGTGCACCATGCGTTCACGTCGCCGAAGCCGGAGTCGATGGACACATTCGACACCGATCCGGGATCTGCTCTGGCCTACGCCTACGACATCGTCTGCAACGGAAACGAGATCGGCGGCGGCAGTATTCGTATCCACCGCAAGGACATTCAGGAACGAGTGTTCGCGATCATGGGGATCGGCAAGGAAGAAGCCCAGGAGAAGTTCGGCTTCCTTCTCGATGCCTTCAGCTACGGCGCGCCGCCGCACGGCGGAATCGCGTTCGGTTGGGATCGCATCACCGCGCTGCTCGCCGGAGTCGATTCCATCCGTGAGGTCATCGCATTCCCCAAGTCCGGTGGCGGCATCGACCCGTTGACCGACGCGCCCGCACCGATCACCGCGCAGCAGCGCAAGGAATCGGGCGTCGACTTCAAGCCGGAGAAGAAGGAAGAAGCGCCGACAGAGGCCTAGCCTCCACCCGAGGTCCGCAAGAACGAATGTCCCCGTAACGCAGTGCGTTACGGGGACATTCGCGTCTGTCGTGGTGCGAGATCAGCGCGCGGGAGTCAGGGGCCCGCCGGTGAGTACGCGGTAGGCGTAGTTGGTGGCGATCACCGAGACCGGAAGGGTGACGAGCAGACCGAGGCCGCACAGCACAATGCCGATGAAGTTGATGGCGGCGAGGGCCAGCAACAGCAGCAGGACCGGGCCGAAGTTCTTGACCGTCAGGTCGATAGACGACTTGATCGACTCGATCGCCGACTGGTTTCGATCGATCAGGAAAGTCAGTGCGAAGTTCGCGAGGAAACCGATCACGATCAGCAGGACGGTGCCAAGGAACGGAACGAAGCTCAGCACGACGCTGGCCACCGTCCAGATCAAAGCCAGTACCGCAATCTGCGGAACGTTCGTGAGTTGGAAGAACCTGCCGAACGTCGGCTTCTGTGGCCCACCCGTTTCGTCCAACGCTCCCCGTACGTATGCCGCATTCACGAAGTAGGACACGAATGTCGCGATCGTGGTCACCACCAGGAATGCGCCCGACGTCGCCGCGACGGCAGTACTTTCACCTCGGTCGGCAGCAGCGACCGCGGCCGTCAGGGTCGACGCGAACGTGACGATGAACACGGCGACGCTGACCGCCCACACGATGGCCGTGATACCGAGCCACGGTCCGGTGTTGGCCTTGAACTTGTCGAAGCCGTAGCTCAGTGCAGCACCGACGTCGAGTCGACCGGGGTTGGGTCCGAGAGGTGTCTGTCCGTAGTTCTGATTTCCGTAGTTCCCGTAGTTCCCGGGCGGCGGTGGGTAATTGCCGGGCGGGGGTGGATAGCCACCGGGCGCACCCTGAGGTGGGTAGTTTCCGGGCGGCGGTGGGTAGTTTCCGGGAGGGGGAGGATAGCCGCCCTGAGGCGGGTAGTTGCCTTGGGGCGGGTAGTTGCCGGGCGGGGGAGGGTAGCTGCCCTGAGGCGGGTAGTTGCCGGGCGGTGGGTACCCGCTTCCCGGTGTCTGCGGCGTGTTCGGGTCCGGCTTGTCCGGGTTGGGTCCGCGACCGTATTGCGGTCCGTCGGGCGGGTTTTCACTCACGATTCACCCTTCATGTCTGGCGTGGTACGTCGACGATTCGTCCGCATTTTCGAAGCTGAGCGAACCGTAGACCGCTGAGTTGTGTCAAGGCGTTCGACACGTGGACGGTCGTGCGGGCCCGAATACCGTCGGGCATCGTCGATGGTTCGAATTCTTGCCGAGCGCACCGGGCCGGGGCCCACTAGGGTTGTTGTTTCTACCCATACCGGGACTATCACGAGGGGCTCGCCGTGGGCATCAAGGTTGCACTCGAACATCGCACCAGTTACCGATTCGACCGCACGGTCAAGATCTTTCCGCACGAGATCAGGCTGCGACCGGCACCGCATTCGCGCACTCCCATCGAGGCGTATTCGCTGAAGATCGAGCCGGCCGAGCATTTCGTCAACTGGCAGCAGGACGTCTTCGGCAACTTTCTCGCCCGCGTGGTGTTCCCCGAGCGAACCGACCATCTGTCCATCACGGTCGGACTCGTTGCGGACATGGCGTCGATCAATCCGTTGGATTTTTTCGTCGAGGAATGGGCGGAGCACTTCGGCTTCGCATACGAGGAACACGATCTGCCCGATCTCGAGCCCTATCTTCGCCCGGTGGACGAGGACAAGGCCGGTTCCGGGCCCGGACCGGTCGTGTCCGCGTGGGTGGAGAAGCTGCAGGCCGCCGTCGTCGAGCGCGGAGAATCGTTGCGCACCATCGACTTTCTCGTCATGGCCAATCAGGCCGTGATGGCGGACGTCGGCTACTCAGTGCGGATGGAGCCCGGAGTGCAGACCCCGGACCTGACGTTGACGTCCGCCGTGGGATCGTGCCGTGACTCCGCGTGGTTGCTGGTGTCGGTCCTTCGTCAGATGGGCCTGGCCGCGCGTTTCGTCTCGGGTTACCTCGTCCAATTGTCCTCGGACGTGAAATCGCTGGACGGTCCGTCCGGGCCGGTCGAGGACTTCACCGACCTGCACGCCTGGACCGAGGTGTATCTCCCCGGTGCCGGTTGGGTCGGAATGGACCCTACCTCGGGCCTGTTCGCCGGCGAGGGGCACATTCCACTGTCGGCCACGCCGCATCCGTCGACCGCGGCCGCAATTTCCGGCGCGACGAGCAAATGCACAGCCGAACTGGACTTCTCGAACACTGTGGTGCGTGTTCACGAGGATCCGCGTACAACGTTGCCATACACGGCCGAGCAGTGGGACGCGATCGAGGCCACGGCCGAGAAGATCGACCGGCGCATGCTCGATCAGGACATTCGATTGACCGTCGGTGGTGAGCCGACGTTCGTCGCCATCGAGAATCAGGAAGCGCCCGAGTGGAACACCACCGCAGACGGTCCGCACAAGCGCAAGCTGGCCAGCGTTCTCGCAGAACGACTTCGAACCATCTACGCGCCCGACGGCATGGTCCAGCGCAGCCAGGGCAAATGGTATCCCGGTGAGCCTCTCCCACGATGGCAGGTGGGTTTGTTCTGGCGCACCGACGGCCAGGCACTGTGGCACGACTCGGACCTCATAGCCGATCCGTGGTCGGCGCACGATCTGCGTCCTGATCCAGTCGACAATTCCGTATCGCAGAAGCTGATCGACCGACTGGTCGACGGATTGGGTCTGCCCGCCTCGCAAGCGCGTCCGGCCTACGAGGACCCGCTCGTCAAGCTGTTGGATCTGGTGCGTCAGCCCTACGGGGATCCTCCGGCCGACGCCGACGATCTCGAACCGGGGACAGATTCCGCAGCTGCGAGAAGGCTTCTCCTCGAACGGCTCGACGCCAGTACCGACGAACCGGCGGCATTCGTGCTGCCGATCTCGCGGACCGAGGACGGCACTGGCTGGCAGAGCGCAGACTGGAAGCTGCGACGTGGGCGAATCGTGTTGTTGGAGGGGGATTCTCCCGCCGGGCTCCGTCTGCCGCTACGAGCGATCTCGTGGGACGGGGGTCCGGTCGAGAACCCGGCCGATCCCACCGCACCGAAACCCGATCTGCCGACCCCGCAGCTGACGCAGCAACCACCCCGGGCCGTCGACCCGGCCGAGTCGCGCTACGCGCAGGCGGTGCGGGAGACGTCCGGAGTGGGTGGAACTGCGGTGACCGCACTGGTCGCCGAGGTACGCGACGGCGTACTGCACGTGTTCATGCCGCCGATGGATCGATTGGACGACTTCGTCGATCTGGTCTCTCGGGTGGAGCGCGCCGCATCCGCGATCGAGACACCGGTCGTCCTCGAGGGTTACGGCCCGCCTTCGGATCCCCGTATCCAAACCCTCACGGTCACTCCGGATCCCGGGGTCATCGAGGTGAACGTTCAGCCGACGTCGTCGTGGGCGGAGCAGAACGAGCTGATGGAGCGCTTGTATCTCGAGGCGCGTAAATCACGGTTGAGTACCGAGGGTTTCGACAACGACGGCACCACTCGCGGCACCGGCGGTGGCAACCACATCACTCTGGGTGGCGTCACACCGTCCGATTCGCCGGTGCTGCGCCGACCGGACCTGCTGGTGTCTCTGTTGACACACTGGCAACGTCACCCGTCGCTGTCGTACCTGTTCTCGGGTCGATTCATCGGTACCACCTCGCAGGCCCCCCGAGCCGACGAAGGTCGTGAGGAGTCGCTCTACGAGCTCGAGGTTGCGTTCAGCGAGATCAAGCGTCTGACCGGTGCCGACCGTTCGGCATCGCCGTGGGTCGTCGATCGGGCGCTGCGGCACCTGCTCACCGACATCACCGGGAACACGCACCGTGCCGAGTTCTGCATCGACAAGCTGTACAGCCCCGACTCCACCCGCGGCAGGCTCGGTCTGCTCGAACTTCGCGGATTCGAGATGCCGCCTCATCATCAGATGGCGATGGTGCAGTCCTTGCTCGTGCGCTCGATGGTCTCGCGATTCTGGGATACCCCGCTCGAAGCACCACTGATTCGACACGGTGCCAACCTGCACGGTCGATACATGTTGCCGCACTTCGTGATCGGTGATATCGGCCGGGTCGCCGAGGACCTCCGCGAGCACGGCATCGAATTCGATACCAGCTGGCTGGACCCGTTCACCGAGTTTCGTTTTCCGCGCATCGGTACCACCGTCGTCGGCGATGCCGAGATCGAACTGCGCGGTGCGATCGAGCCGTGGAACACGCTCGGGGAGGAGTCGACGTCCTCCGGCACGGCGCGTTACGTGGATTCCTCGGTCGAGCGCATCCAGGTTCGCGTTGCCGGTGCCGATGTGGGCCGCTACCTGTTGACGTGCAACGGGGTGCCGGTACCGATGTTGCGTACCGAGCGACAGGATGTTCAGGTCGCCGGAGTGCGCTATCGCGCCTGGCAGCCGCCGAGCGCGCTGCATCCCACGATCGAGGTGCAGAGTCCCTTGCGATTCGATCTGGTGGAGATGCAGACCGGGCGCGCAGTCGGTGGGTGTTCGTATCACGTGGTGCACCCCGGCGGCCGGTCCTACGACGGTCCACCGGTCAACTCGGTGGAGGCGGAAGCGCGACGCAACGGCCGGTTCGAGGAGGGCGGGTTCACGTCGGGCAAGGTGGACATAGCAAGATTGCTCGAGATGCACGCTCGCCAAGCGATCGACGTGACTGCGCCCGGCATGCTGGACCTGCGCCGGACCGGGGTTCACACGTCCTGAGGCGGGCAAGAGAAGAACGAGTCGACCGGTAGCGATTGCGGTCCGACGCGGAACGGGTGGATTCGGCAACGACCACGCCTCATCCGGCGACGGAGTGTGATCGACCGACGGAAGGAACAACGGCTCGATGGTGCCCGTGGATACCGCTCACAGTGAGGCGGGCCGCAACGAGACGGCGGCCGGTGCGCCCGACCCCGTGTCTCCCGACCTGGTGTCACCGTGGCTCGAATACCACGGTCGACGTGAGGCCGTGACGGGTCGCAGAGATCTGTTCGACGAGATGCTCGCTGCCGACGACAAGGTGCGTCCGCACTGGGCGGAGTTGGTCGACGGTATGCGCGACGCCGGCCCGGGTGCCATGCAGACGTTGCAGTCCCGGGTCAGCCGGCTGGTCGACGATCACGGAATCACGTACAACCCGATTCCGACGGGCGGCAACGAGCCCGGGCCCAGTTCCGTGCGGTGGGGATTGGACAGCGTCCCGTACGTCGTTGCAGCGGACGAATGGGATCGGCTCGAAGCGGGGCTGGTTCAACGTTCGCAACTGCTCGACGCCATCCTGACCGACATCTACGGTGCGCAGGAGACAGTCCGGCGCGGTCTGATTCCGCCCGAGCTGATCTTCGGCAACCCCGGCTATCTTCGACCGGCGCACGCCATCACCGTCCCGGGTCCGCATCAGTTGTTCATGCACGCAGCCGACATCGCGCGCGGGTCCGACGGCCGGTTCTCGGTCGTTGCGGATCGCACTCAGGCACCGTCCGGGGTGGGGTATGCGCTGGCCGATCGGCGAGTGATGTCGCGGGCGATGCCGGAGCTGTTCCAGGCGAGCAATCCGAGGCCGCTGTCGACGTTCGCTCGGGCGATGCGCTTGGCGCTGCGTGACGCTGCACCCGCGTCCGCCGAGGATCCTGTCGTGGTGGTGTTGACGCCGGGGTCGCATTCCGAGACGGCGTTCGATCAGGCTTATCTGGCAACGGTTCTGGGCTTCCCGCTCGTCGAGAACGCCGATCTGGTGGTGCGGGACGGCTGTTTGTGGATGCGTTCGCTCGGCACACTGCGACGGGTGGACGTGGTGTTACGACGCGTCGACGCCGAGTTCGTCGACCCGCTCGATCTGCGTCCGGATTCGCATCTGGGTGTGGTCGGTCTGGTCGAGGTCCTGCGGCGCGGTGCGGTGAGCGTGGTCAACACTCTCGGTAGCGGAGTCCTCGAGAATCCCGCACTGACACCGTTGCTGCCGGCTCTGAGCCGGGCTCTGCTGGATGAGGATCTGACTCTCGATTCGGTCCCCACCTATTGGGGCGGTGATCCGATCGCACTCTCGCACATGCGAACTCGCTTCCGATCGCTGGTATTGAGATCCACCGTGTCCCGACGCGCGGTCGTGGGTCACGATCTCACCGAGCAGGCGGCCCGGGCGCTGTGGGACGAGGTCGAGGCAGCTCCGTGGAAATGGACCGGTCAGGAAGTGCCGGAGTTCTCGCTGGCTCCGGTGGGTTCGTCGTGGGGCAGCGGGTCGGGGGAGCAGTTGGCGGTTGCTCCGGCCCAGGTCGGAATGCGCTTGTTCACCGTCGCGCAGCGGGTCGGCTACACCCCGATGCGAGGCGGTCTGGGTCAGGTCATGATCACGGCGCCGGTCACCGAACCACTGATCACCGTCGCGTCCAAGGACGTGTGGGTCAAGTCGGTGGAGAGGGTCACTCCGGCCGATTCGGCTCCGCACACCCCGCCTGCCACAGTGGAGGAGTTGCCGCAGTACGCCGCGTCCAACGTCGAGGTGGTCAGTTCCCCGCGTGTGCTGGGTGATCTCTTCTGGTTCGGGCGGTACAGCGAACGCGCGGAGGACATGACGCGTCTGCTCATCGCCGCCCGGGAGCGGGATCAGGACTATCGCTCGATGCCGTGGCTCGACGGCAGCGACAGCCTGCCGATTCTGCTGGAAGCGGTCACGAAGGTATCGCGCACGGGACCGGGATTCTTCGACGAGACGATCCGCGCCGATGCGATGGCCGAAATGCGCTCGCTGATGCTCTCGGTGGAGCGCCTCGGTTCACTGGCGCAGTCGGTCGACCGGATGCAACAGGCAGCTCGTGCGGTGCGCGATCAACTCTCGAACGACACTTGGGCAGTGCTCGCTCGCATCGACACCGCGCTCAAGGAGTTGGGCGAGTCGGCCGTCAACAACGGTGCCCAGTTGGCTGCATCGCAATCGAGCGTGCTGCGTGGTCTGCTCGCGCTGTCCGGACTGGCGTCGGAGTCGATGGTTCGGGACGCCGGTTGGTACCTGATGGACGCGGGCAAGCGAATCGAGCGGGGATTGCAACTGACAGCGTTGCTGTCAGCGACTCTGAGTCACGCCCTGACGCCGTCCACCGAACAGGCGGTCATCGATTCGGTGCTGTCTGCGGCAGAGTCCTCGGTGATCTATCGCCGACGCAACAGTGGTCGTGCACGGCCGGCTGCAGTTGCGCAGCTGCTGCTGTTCGACGCCGGCAACCCTCGCGCACTGGTGTACCAACTCGACCGCCTTCGTGACGATCTCGGGGCGCTACCGGATGCGTCCGGTAGCTCGCGGCCCGAACAACTCGTCGAGCAGATGCGGGTTCGGTTGCGGCGCGTCGACCCGGGTGATCTGGAGTCGGTCGACGCCACCGGGCGGCGGGTGGAACTTATCGAGCTCGTGGACGGTATTCACGATTCGCTCGAAGAACTGTCCCGAGTTGTTCTCGCGACGCACATGTCGCTGCCGGGCGGTACCCAGCCGCTGTGGGGCAGCGTCGGTGCGCGGATCGGAAGCGGGGCACGATGACGAGTCGTCGGTACCGAATCAAGCACATCACCCAGTACACCTACTCCGATCGCGTCACGTCGTCCTACGGGCGAGGATTTCTCGCGCCGCGGGACATGGATGGGCAGCACTGCGTCGAGAAGTCGGTCACGGTGGAGCCGCCACCCACCGATCAATCGTTCGGCGTCGATGTCTACGGCAACGAAGACGTGTACTTCCACGTGACCAACGATCACGAGAAGCTGGTCGTCACGGCGGATTCGCTCGTCGAGGTGTACCCGCGGCCGGTGGACGAGACCACGTCGTGGCCTGCGACTGCCCCGTGGGAATCGGCCCGGATGGCCATGTTCGACCCCACCAGGACCGATGCAGCGGACTCGGCACGTTCATCGGCGGTGGAGTTCGCCCTCGATCTGCCGACGCCGGAGATCACGGACGAGGTGAGAGCGTACGCCGCGCCCAGTTTCACGCCGGGGCGTCCGCTCGCGGACGTCATCGTCGATCTGATGCACCGGATCTTCACCGACTTTCGGTATCTGTCCGGGTCCACGACGGTATCGACCACCGTGGTCGACGTCCTCGCCGCACGTTCGGGGGTCTGTCAGGACTTCGCTCGGTTGGCCATCGCCTGTCTGCGGTCGCAGGGGTTGGCGGCACGGTACGTGTCGGGCTATCTCGCCACGGAACCGCCACCGGGCAAGGAACGCATGATCGGTGTCGATGCGACCCATGCGTGGGCCGCGGTGTGGATGCCCGACGACCGCTGGCTGGCCTTCGATCCGACCAATGATCAGCTGGTCGACGAGCGGTACGCGACGGTCGCCTGGGGCCGCGACTATGCCGACGTTCCGCCGTTGCGCGGGGTCATCTACACCGAGGCCGAGAAGAGCACGATCGCGGTGTCGGTCGACGTTGCACCGATGTAATTCGCGCTGCATACTTTGGTGGCTTCGGGGTAACCGGCCAGCTGGTCGGGTCTACGAACAGGATCTCGAAAGCCGCAAAACGGACAATCGTGTCTCTTTCGTAGCCGGCGACACGGCACAGTACGACGTAGCGAACAGGTAGCTTGGACAACGATGACCGCAACACTTGCAGACCCTGTATCCGAGGTAGTGGCAGCAGCCCAGCGACTACTGACCAAGCGCACCGGGGCACCGGTGACGCTGATCGATCCCGTCGACCTCGGGGGTAGTGGCCAAGCCATCGTGTTGCGAGTGAAGGTGTCCGAGAATCCTTTTCAGCTTCCGCGAACCCTTGTCGTCAAGCAGGTGCGCGATCTTCCCGGAGAATCGGAGCTGCATTCCGAGCTCACCGATGTCGCCGGGTCGAGTGCATTTCTGCGCGAGGCCGCCTCGTACCAGTTCGCGAATGCGCTGGCCACCGACAGCAGGCCGGGGCCGGAGCTGCACGCCTACGATCTCGATGCTCGGCTGTTGATTCTGAGCGACCTCGGTGACGCCAGTGCGATCCCCACGCTGCTGCGCAGTTCCGATGCATCGATGGTCACCAACTCGTTGATGGCCATGGCTCAGGCGCTCGGGCGCATGCATGCGGCAACCGTGGGCCGTGAGGACGATTTCGCAGCATTGCTTCGGCGGGTCGGCCAGCCCGACTCGGCTGACGGAATTTCCGCGCAGATACCCGACGCCCTCGCCGCGGTACCCGGCATGTTGACCGGATTGCTCGGAGTAGGGGCACCACCGGACGTCCTTCTCGAACGGGTCTCGCGCAGCGGACGGCTGTTCGCTCACGGGGCGTTCCGTGCCTTCAGCCCGTCGGATCTGTGTCCCGACAACATCATCGTCAACGACGAAGGCGTTCGATTCCTCGACTACGAGTGGGGCGGTTTTCGAGACGCCACTCTCGACATCACGTACGCGTTGGCGTCGTTCCCGGGGTGTCTGTGCAGTTTCGAGCTCTCGCACGATCGCGAGCAGGCCATGATCGACGCGTGGCGTTCGGAGGTCGTCGGCATCTGGCCTGCACTGGCGGACGACCACGTGCTGGCGACCAAGCTGCTCGACGCGAGGTTGATCTGGGTGTGGCTGACCACGTACTGGTTCCTACCCGACGATCACACTCGAATTGCCGCGGCGCGCGCACATCAGCTGTCGGTACCGCGGTCGCAGGCGCTGATTTCGCGTTGGTCGGTGCTCCAGGACAGCGCAGTGCGTTCGGGAGAGCCCGATATCGCCGACTACGCCGAGTCGGTCGTGTCCGCTCTGCGGGCGAAGCGGGACCGCTGAGCGCGAACGCGTTCGCCTTTCGTACCGTCGAATCGGTAGCGTTCGACCGGTGAGCGGCGGTTTCGGAAGTGACATCTCGGACGACGAGTCGGACGGCGACGGATTGTTCGATCCGCCCGCGGCACCGGATCCGATGATCGACGAGCCCCGTCCTACTTCCACGTACACGCGACCCGACGCACCGCTCGCGGTACGCATGCGACCGACGACGCTCGACGAGGTCGTCGGACAGTCTCATCTGCTGGCACCCGGCGCACCGTTGCGTCGTCTCGTCGAGGGATCCGGAGCGTCCTCGGTGATGCTGTACGGCCCGCCCGGAACAGGAAAAACCACGCTGGCGTCGTTGATCTCGGGGGCGACCGGTCGCAAGTTCGAGGCGTTGTCCGCCCTGTCGGCCGGGGTCAAGGAAGTGCGCAACGTCATCGAACTCGCGCGCCGCCGGCTGTTGTCCGGTGAGCAGACCGTGTTGTTCATCGACGAGGTCCACCGTTTCTCCAAGACGCAGCAGGACGCACTGCTCGCCGCCGTCGAGAACCGAATCGTGTTGCTCGTGGCCGCCACGACGGAGAATCCGTCCTTTTCGGTGGTGTCACCACTGCTGTCGAGATCCCTGGTGCTGCAATTGCAGCCGCTGGGATCCGAGGACATCGAACTGTTGCTGACCCGTGCGGCCAACGATCCCCGAGGCCTGGACGGTGCGGTGACCATCGCCGAGGACGCAATGGATCACCTGGTGCGGCTCGCGGCCGGTGACGCCCGCCGAGCGTTGACGGCCCTCGAGGCGGCAGCGGGTGCCGCAACCGACGGAACGCTGGACCTCGCGACGGTCGAGGCCAGTGTCGACAAGGCCGCGGTGCGCTACGACCGTGACGGCGACCAACACTACGACGTCATCAGCGCGTTCATCAAGTCGATCAGGGGATCCGACGTCGATGCCGCACTTCATTACCTCGCACGCATGATCACCGCGGGGGAGGACGCCCGTTTCATCGCGCGGCGGCTCGTCGTCCATGCGAGCGAGGACATCGGGATGGCCGATCCCACCGCACTGCAGACGGCCACCGCCGCGGCGAGTGCCGTGCAGATGATCGGGATGCCGGAGGCGCGACTGGCGCTGGCGCAGGCAACCATTCACCTGGCGACAGCGCCCAAGTCCGGTGCCGTGATCGGCGCACTCGGAGCGGCCATGGCCGACGTCGCCGCAGGCAAGTCCGGATCGGTGCCGCCGCATCTACGCGACGGCCACTACAAGGGTGCCCAGGGGTTGGGTAACGCCGTCGGATACAAATACCCGCACAGCAGTCCGGGTGGCGTGCTGGGGCAGCAGTATCCGCCCGACGAACTGGTCGGCGTGAACTACTACGAACCCACCGAACACGGTGCCGAGCGCGAAATCGCGACCAGGGTGGGGAAACTGCGGCGCATCATCCGAGGCCGATAGGCCCTCGGATCGACACAGGGTCTCGGACGCTAACCTGTATCAGTGCAGACCCATGAGATCCGCAGGCGTTTCCTCGACCATTTCGTGAAGGCGGGACACACCGAAGTACCCAGTGCGTCGTTGATCCTCGACGATCCGAACCTGCTGTTCGTCAACGCCGGCATGGTTCCCTTCGTGCCGTTCTTCCTCGGGCAGCAGACACCGCCGTACAAGACGGCGACGAGCGTCCAGAAGTGCGTGCGCACCCTCGACATCGAGAACGTCGGTATCACCACTCGGCACAACACGTTCTTCCAGATGGCCGGAAACTTCTCGTTCGGCGATTACTTCAAGCGCGACGCGATCAAGCATGCCTGGACCCTGCTGACCGACAGCGTCGAAGACGGCGGGTACGGGTTCGATCCCGAGCGGATCTGGGCCACGGCCTACCTCGACGACGACGAGGCGATCGAGCTGTGGAAGGAGATCGCCGGTCTGCCCGACGAACGCATCCAACGTCGTGGAATGGCCGACAACTACTGGTCCATGGGAATCCCCGGACCCTGTGGGCCCTGCTCGGAGATCTACTACGACCGAGGCCCCGAGTTCGGTGCCGAAGGCGGCCCCGAAGCCGACGAGGACCGGTACATCGAAATCTGGAACCTCGTGTTCATGCAGAACGAACGCGGCCAAGGCATCAGCAAGGACGACTTCGAGATCCTCGGCCCACTGCCGAAGAAGAACATCGACACCGGCATGGGCGTCGAGCGCGTCGCATTCCTGCTCCAAGGCGTCGACAACGTGTACGAGACCGATCTCGTGCGGCCGGTCATCGCCAAGGCAGAGGAGCTGTCGGGTCGGACCTACGGCAGTAACCACGACGACGACGTCCGCTTCCGCGTCATCGCCGACCACGCGCGCACCGCTGCATTGCTGATCTCCGATGGAGTCAATCCCGGCAACGACGGCCGCGGCTACGTGCTTCGGCGCCTGCTGCGTCGCATCGTCCGATCCGCGCGACTCCTCGGCGCACCCGACGAGACGATGGCGCAGTTCATCACCGTCGTCCGCGACACCATGGCCGAGTCGTACCCCAACCTGGTCACGGACTTCGATCGCATCCTCACCGTCGCAGTGGGGGAGGAGACCGCCTTCCTCAAGACCCTGACGTCGGGCTCGCGGCTGTTCGAGGGTGCCGCGGAGGCCGTCAAGGCGTCGGGCGCGAAAAAGATCGGCGGTGCCGAAGCCTTCGCGCTGCACGACACCTACGGGTTCCCGATCGACCTGACGCTCGAAATGGCCGCCGAGGCCGGACTGTCCGTGGACGAAGACGGATTCCGCTCGTTGATGGCCGAGCAACGCACTCGCGCCAAAGAGGACGCCCGCGCGCGCAAGCATGCACACGCCGACCTCACCGTCTACAAGGATTTCGTCGACGGTTCGCCGACCGAGTTCACCGGGTTCGACGAACTCGGTTCCGAGGCAACGGTTCTCGCGTTGATCTCCAACGGCGTTCGGGTTCCGACCGCGGTCGCCGGCGAGAGCGTGGAGATCATCCTCGACCGCAGCCCGCTGTACGCGGAATCCGGAGGTCAGATCGCCGACATCGGCACCATCACCGCACCCGGCCTGACCGTCAAGGTCAACGATGTGCAGAAGATCGCCAAGAAGGTATGGACCCACAAGTCCGTGGTCGATACCGGCCAGATCACCGAGGGCGACACGGTGCACGTCGACGTCGACCACGCCTGGCGCAAGGGCGCCACCCAAGGGCACTCGGGCACGCACATGGTCCACGCTGCACTGCGCCAGGTGCTCGGACCCAATGCGACGCAGGCAGGTTCGCTGAACAAGCCGGGGTACCTGCGATTCGACTTCTCCTGGCAGGGCTCGTTGTCCGAGGCGCAGCGCGACGACATCGAGAATGTCGCCAACGATGCGGTCGGCTCGGACTACGAGGTCAACACCCTCGTCACCGACCTCGACAGCGCCAAGAAGATGGGGGCAATGGCGCTGTTCGGCGAGAACTACGGCGACGAGGTCCGCGTGGTCGAGATCGGCGGGCCGTTCTCGATGGAACTGTGCGGTGGCACTCACGTCCAACACTCGTCGCAGATCGGTCCGGTCACCATCCTCGGCGAATCCTCGGTCGGCTCGGGAGTACGCCGCGTCGAAGCCTTCGTCGGCCTCGACTCGTACCGCTACCTGGCGAAGGAACGCGCGCTGTTGGCCGGCGTCGCGTCGTCGTTGAAGGTCCCGTCCGAGGAGGTGCCGGCGCGCATCGAGAACCTGGTGGAGCGTCTTCGGGTCGCCGAGAAGGAACTGGAGTCGGTCAAGGCCGCGGCCGTACTGGCCTCGGCGGGAGAGTACGTCGGTAAGGCCGAACGGTTCGGTGACGTGCGAGCAGTCGTCGCGCAGGCACCCGACGGCGTCGGCGGCAACGACCTGCGCACGCTGGCCACCGACATCCGCGGCCGACTCGGGACGGATCCGGCCGTGGTCGTGCTGTTCGGCACGGTCGGTGGCAAGGTCCCGTTCGTGGTCTCGGTGAACAAGGCCGCCCAGGAGACCGGAATCGCGGCCGGCGAGCTGGTCGCGTCGTTCGGCCCGAGCATCGGTGGCCGAGGTGGTGGCAAGCCCGAACTCGCCCAGGGATCGGGCTCGGATGTCGCGGGCATCGCCGCAGGGATCGACGCCGCTCGGGCGCGATTGACCGAACTCACCACCCACTGACGATCGTGCCGACTCAGGGGCGAGGCCCCGATCGACCCGGCGTCGACGATCCGGGCCGCGGCCGACGCATCGGCGTAGACGTCGGGAGCGTTCGCATCGGCATCGCGTCGTCCGACCCCGACGGCGTCCTCGCGACGCCCGTCGAAACGGTGCCGCGGTCCAAGGTCAAGGGACCCGATGCGCCGGACGTCGTCCGGGTGGCGGAGATCATTGCCGAGTACGAGGCCGTCGAGGTCGTCATCGGACTGCCTCGGACGTTGCGCGGTGAACGTGGAAGTGCAGTCGACGCGGCGGAGAGATTCGGCCGTTCTCTGCATAGGCGGTTGGGCGATGTGCCGATTCGCATGGCCGACGAGAGACTGACTACGGTGAGCGCGTCGCGTGCCTTACGGGAGAGTGGTGTGCGCGCGAAGGATCAGCGATCGGTCATCGACCAGGCCGCCGCGGTAGCGATACTGCAGGGTTGGCTCGACGAACGACGGGCCGCGGCGCACCGAGCAACGACGAATTCAGGATCGACGGAGGTCGACGAGTGAGCAACCATGGGTCCGATGATCGGGGTCGACGGCGGGTGGCCCCGGACGAGGCCCACACCGATCCGATCGGGTATCGCGTGGACGAGGGCAGTGAGTTCCACCGGAGTATGAATCGGTCCCGGCCGCCGCAACGCAGTGAACCGCATACGCAGGGCACCCGTCGTGCGGACCGCGAGGCCGGCGGCGGCCCGGTAGTCGACCCGGATGCCGGAGCGATGCCGCAGGCCGTGGGTCGGAGCCGCGCCGCCGGTCGCAGGGAACGCGCTGCGTCCAGCCGGAAGCGTCGTGGCCGAGTCGTCGCCCTGGTTCTCGGGCTGCTGTTGGTCGTCGCCGTGGCAGGAGGGGGGTACTTCGCAGTGAACAAGTTCGGGAATCGAACGACACCGAACGAGGACTTCGCGGCCGGTTCGTCCGGTGACGGAGTCGTGATTCAGGTCCATCCCAACGACACCGCCCAGCAAATCGGTACCGAGGCTGCGGACAAGGGCGTGGTGGCGAGTTCCGGAGCGTTCCTCGAAGCTGCGCTGCAGAACAATGCGATCACGTCGGTCCAGCCGGGCTTCTACCTGCTCACCAGCGGTGTTCCGGCTTCCCGCGCGGTCGAGGAGCTGGTGGATCCTGCCTCGCGGGTGGGAAACATGGTCATCTCGGAGGGGCGTCAACTGCACGACGCGAGAGACGTGAACACCGGTTCGGTCAAGAAGGGGATCTACACCCTGATCTCCGAGGCCAGCTGCGTGGATCGGACCGGCAGCGGCAGTCCGACGTGCATCAGCTACGACGATCTCAATGCAGCAGGAGCGGTCGACGATCCGGCGGCCCTGGGAGTGCCGCAGTGGGCAACCGACCGCGTGGAGGGCGTGCCGGACCGAGACCGGCAGCTCGAAGGTCTGATCTCCGCCGGAACGTGGGACTTCGATCCCAGCGCCGCTCCTGCGGACATCCTGAAGCAATTGGTGTCCGAGAGCGCCACCCGGTACGAGGACACCGGAATCCTCACCGCGGGCAGCAACTCCGGACTGACCCCGTACGACACACTCGTCGCGGCCTCGCTGGTGGAGCGTGAATCCCTGCCGCAGGACTTCAGCAAAGTGGCGCGGGTGATCCTCAACCGTCTCGCGGTGCCGCAGAAGCTCGAATTCGACTCGACGGTGAACTACTCGCTCGACACCACCGAGGTGGCCACCACCGACGCCGATCGCGCCACGGTGACGCCCTGGAACACCTATGCCAGCGAAGGGCTGCCCGCCACTCCGATCTCGTCCCCGAGCATCGGTGCGGTACAGGCCGTCGAGATGCCGGCCGACGGAGACTGGCTGTACTTCGTGACCATCAACCAGGCTGGGGAGACGCTGTTCACCCGCAGCTACGACGAGCACCTGGCCAACATCGGCAAGGTGGAAGCCGGATTCCTCGACAGCGGCCGCTGACATGCGTGCCGCCGTACTCGGCAGCCCGATCGAGCACTCGAAGTCACCGGTGCTCCATCGGGCGGCCTACCGCGCCCTCGGCCTCGACGAGTGGACCTACGACCGAATCGAGTGCACGGCCGAGCAACTTCCCGAACTGGTCGACGGTTTCGGGCCGGATTGGGTCGGCGTGTCGGTGACGATGCCCGGCAAAGTCGCCGCCCTGAGGTACGCGTCGGAACGTACCGAACGCGCCGTCCTGGCCGGGTCGGCCAACACTCTGCTGCGGACGACGTCGGGATGGCGGGCGGACTGCACGGACGTGGACGGCGTCGTCGGCGCACTGCGAGATGGTGGAATCGACGATCTGACCGGTGCCGCCGTGACGGTGGTGGGTGCAGGAGGTACGTCGAGACCCGCGATCGTGGCACTGGCAACACTGGGTGCCGCGTCGGTCACGGTGGTTGCTCGATCGGCCGATCGTGCGACGGCCACTCTCGAGTGCGCGGTGGCCGCCGGGCTCCGCGCCGACTTCGCACAGTTGAGCGATCCCGGGCTCGCCGACGTCGCAGCGGCGTCGGCCGTGCTGGTCAGCACCGTGCCCGCAGCCGGAGTTGCCCCCTTCGCGGCCGCTCTCGGCCGGGCACCCGTCGTACTCGATGCGATCTACGACCCCTGGCCGACCGCACTCGCCGCTGCGGTCGACGACGCCGGCGGAACCGTCATCAGCGGACTGTCGATGCTGCTCAACCAGGCCTACGGGCAGGTAGAGCAATTCACCGGTATGCCGGCACCACGATCGGCCATGCGAGAGGCGCTCGGCGTCGTTCGGTAGCCGCGTCTGTGGTCGACCGGCGAGCAACCTCGATCTGCGCCCGTCGGGTCATCGGCTGTGCACAAGACATCGGCTGTACACAGGGCGGCGGTTGTCCACAGGTCTTTTCGTGACCTGGACTGTGCGCGCAACTCGGTTCGTCTCGGTGCGACGCTTCGAGCCATGTGGAGTCTGGGTGTTGCCGTCACGGTCGGTGCGGTCGCCGGTGTGGTGCTGCGCGTCGTGTTGCGTCGATGGGAGCCGCGTCTTCTACCGGCGCTGTGTGTCCTCGGATCCGGGTGGGCGTGGTGGCGGTTCGGGGAGAGCCCGGATGCCGCGTCGTGGGGGCTGATCACCTGGTGCGTACTGACGTGGTGGTTCGCAGCGCTGATCGCCGTCGACCTGCGGTGTCGCCAGCTGCCGAACGTGTTGACCGTTCCCGGTGCGGTCGTGGTTCCGGCAGTGCTGGTGGCGACGGGTTCGGCTCAGGCTCTGCTGGGCGGCGGGCTGCTGTTCGGCATCTACCTCGTGGTTCATCTCGGTGCGCCGAGGGCGTTCGGCGCGGGTGACGTCAAGCTCGCCTGGTCGGTGGGTTCGATCGCTTGCCTGGGCGGTACAGCCGGGTGGACCGTCGCGGCGTTGGCGGCGCCGGTGGCCACAGCCGTGGTGGGGTCGATCGCGGCGGTCTGCGGATACCCCGGTGCGCGCATCGCGCACGGGCCGTCGATGTGCGCGGCCACCCTGCTGGCAGTTGCGGCGGCCACGACGTGAAAAGATGTTCGAGTGCTGCGCTGGATAACTGCCGGAGAATCCCACGGACCCGCTCTCGTCGCCATCCTCGAAGGAATGGTCGCGGGAGTCGAGGTGACCTCGGACGACATTGCTCGCCAACTCGCTCGCCGCCGCCTCGGTTACGGCCGCGGTGCTCGCATGAAGTTCGAAGCGGACAAGGTGACCCTCACGGGCGGCGTTCGTCACGGCCGGACCATGGGCGGGCCGGTGGCGATCGAGGTCGGTAATACCGAATGGCCGAAGTGGGAACAGGTGATGTCGGCCGACCCCGTCGACGAGGCCGTCCTCGCCGATCTGGCCCGCAACTCTCCACTGACTCGACCACGACCCGGGCATGCCGACTTCTCCGGGATGCTCAAGTACGGTTTCGACGACGCACGTCCGGTGCTCGAGCGTGCCAGTGCGCGTGAGACCGCGGCGCGGGTGGCGATCGGAACGGTCGCGCGGCTGTTCCTGAAGCAGGCGTTCGGCATCGACGTCGTCTCGCACGTGATCTCCATCGGTGCCTCGGATCCCTACGTCGGCCCGCCGCCCGCGGGCGCGGACATCGATGCCATCGACGAGTCTCCGGTGCGGGCCTTCGACAAGGCCGCCGAGGAGTCCATGATCGCCGAGATCGAAGCCGCCAAGAAAGACGGCGACACCCTCGGCGGCATCGTCGAGGTCGTCGTGCACGGACTGCCGGTCGGCCTCGGCTCGTTCGTCTCGGGTGAACGCAAGCTCGACGCCAGACTGGCGGCTGCGCTGATGGGCATCCAGGCGATCAAGGGTGTCGAGGTGGGCGACGGTTTCGAGACCGCGCGCCGACGCGGCAGTGTCGCACACGACGAGATCAAGCCGGGGCCAGACGGAGTTCTCCGCTCGACGAACCGTGCGGGCGGGATCGAAGGCGGAATGACCAACGGTGAGGCTCTGCGGGTGCGTGCCGCGATGAAGCCCATCTCCACGGTTCCCCGCGCCCTGTCGACGGTGGACATGTCGACCGGCGACGAAGCGGTCGACATCCACCAGCGCTCGGACGTATGCGCTGTTCCGGCCGCCGGGGTCGTGGCAGAGACGATGGTTGCCCTCGTGCTCGCGCAGGCAGCGTTGGAGAAGTTCGGTGGGGATTCGCTGGCGGAGACGACGAGCAACGTCGACCACTACGTGAAGGGCACCGCCGCCCGACCTCCGCGATGAGCCCGTACGCGGTCCTCGTCGGACCGCCGGGTGCAGGAAAATCGACCATCGGACGGCGACTGGCCCAGGCGTTGAATCTGGATCTGTTCGATACCGACGTGGCCATCGAACGAAAAACCGGGCGAACCATTGCGGATATCTTCTCGCACGACGGTGAGCCTGCATTTCGCGAGATCGAAGAGCGGATCGTCGCCGATGCCCTGGCCTCGCACGACGGCATTCTTTCCCTCGGCGGCGGAGCCGTGTTGTCGGCTGCAACCCGGAAGCTGCTTGCTGCGCACACTGTGGTCTATCTGGAAATCAGTGTGTCGGAGGGGCTTCGGCGAACGGGAGCCAACACGTCTCGGCCACTGCTCGCGGGCCCGGACCCGCGCGCCAAGTACCAGGAATTGATGCGTCACCGCCGCCCCCTCTATCGCTCGGTTGCCACCGTGCGAGTGCGGACGGACAGTCGTAGTCCGGCCCGAGTCGTGAATCAGTTGGTGGCCAAGCTCACTGCTCTCGCACCGGTGCCCGTTCGCGAAGTGAACGACGAAACCCCCAGTAGATGAAGGTGATTCGATGACAGAGCCCGTACGCGTCCAGGTCGAGAGTGCCAACCCGTACCCGGTGATCATCGGCCGAGGCCTGTTGACGGACCTCGTCGACGAGCTCGCCGGAACCGCGACGGTCGCGATCTTCCATCAGCCACCCCTGGCCGAGACGGCCGAAGCAGTGCGAGCAGCATTGGCGGACAAGGGGATCGATGCACACCGCATCGAAATTCCGGACGCCGAGGACGGCAAGGACCTCGCGGTCGCCGGATTCTGCTGGGAGGTGCTGGGACGCATCGGCCTGACCAGAAGTGACGCCATCGTCTCGCTCGGCGGCGGCGCGGCCACCGATCTCGCCGGTTTCGTTGCGGCGACGTGGATGCGCGGCGTTCGAATCGTCCACGTTCCGACGACTCTGCTGGCCATGGTCGATGCCGCCGTCGGTGGAAAGACCGGAATCAACACCGATGCCGGCAAGAACCTGGTCGGCTCGTTCCACGAACCGGCCGCGGTGCTGGTCGACCTCGCGACACTCGAGACAGTGCCGAAGAACGAGATCGTGTCGGGCCTGGCCGAGGTGATCAAGACCGGCTTCATCGCCGACCCGGTGATTCTGGACATCATCGAATCAGACCCCGCTGCGGCGCTCGATCCGACCGGCGACGTACTGCCGGAGCTCATCAGACGGTCCGTGGAAGTCAAGGCCAGGGTCGTGGCCGCCGATCTGCGGGAATCGAATCTACGGGAGATCCTGAACTACGGGCACACCCTCGCCCACGCCATCGAGCGACGCGAGCAGTATCGCTGGCGGCACGGAGCCGCGGTGTCGGTCGGGCTCGTGTTCGCCGCCGAGCTCGGTCGTCTGGCGGGCCGCCTCGACGACGCGACCGCGGACCGCCATCGGGCGATTCTCGAATCGATCGGTCTGCCGGTGACCTACGACGAGCACGCATTCGCGGATCTGCTCAAGGGAATGCAGACGGACAAGAAGAACCGCGCAGGCCTGCTTCGATTCGTCGTCCTCGACGGATTGGCCAAGCCCGGTCGACTCGAGGGCCCGGACCCGGCTCTGCTCGTCGCGGCTTTCTCGGCTGTGGGGCGCGAGGCTCCGGCGGCCGGTGGTTCCGCCATCATGTTGTAGATCCAGGTGTTGTACGCCTGCGACACGCTTTGAACACACAACGGGCGGTGGTCGATGCATCGGTGCATCGACCACCGCCCGTTGGACGTGTGCCGCGTGGATCAGGAGCCGTCGGCGCTCCCGTGACGGTTGCCGCGCTTGTCCATCCGGGGCTTGCCGTCGGCGTCGACAGCCGAGAACACCTCGGTGTCGGCCTCGCCGTGCTCGGGTGCCCATTGCGGTTCGGCCTGCGACCGTGTGCCCGCCTGGTCCGCCCGCTCGGCCGAGCCCGCGTTCACCAGCTGGCGCTCGTGTGCTCGCTCGGCGTCGGAGGTGGCCAACTTCTTCTTCGCCTCGCGGTTGACGATCTGCCTGCCGACGAACATCGCGATGCTCGCGACGACGAACACCGTCAGGATCGTGAACGCTGCGCCCGAGGTCAGCTCGAAGATCAGTCCGTTCTGGCCCAGGCTGAAGTCGACGAAGAAATCGATGATCCAACTGATCAATCCGGCAAGCAGGCCGCCGACCACAGCAGCCTTCAGCCAGACCATCGTCAGGTCCTCGCCCTTGTCCGGGTCGGGGTTCCTGCGTCGGTCGCGGATCCCGTCGATGCCGGCCCAGACGGCGATGACGAGCACGACGAGGGCATACGCCACCCATCGCAGCGCCGAACCGCTCAGAGGCCACATCGACACCGCTGCCCCCAGCAGCAGTCGAGCGACGACGTTGATCAAAGCCATACCTATGCCACGCACTGCCCACCCAGTCATGCGGCACAGCATATCCGCACGTGGCCGATTGTGTGTCGGGGCCCACAGGTTCGCCGTGGGGGCGGCGCAGTCGAGGCTCCCGATCCGTTGACGGCCGACCAGTAATGTCGGGAACATGTCTGCTGATTTCGGCGCCCGCCGCGGTGCCTTGCGAGAGCTGTTGACCCAGGACGGCCTCGACTCGATTCTGATCACCGACCTGCTCAATGTGCGCTACCTGACCGGCTTCACCGGCTCGAATGCCGCGCTGCTCGTGTCGACCGGAGGTGACGAGCGAACAGTGATCTGCACCGACGGCCGCTACGTCACCCAGGTCGCCGAGCAGGTTCCCGATTTGCGCGCAGAGATCGACCGCGCGTCGGCGCTGCACCTGCTCGGTGCCGGTATTTCCGGTCGCGGCACCCGTGTCGGCTTCGAGAGTCATGTGGTCACGGTCGACGCCCATCGTGCGTGGGCTCAGCTCGACGGCGGCCTCGAACTGGTGCGTGCGCCGGGAGTCGTGGAATCGCTGCGCATGGTCAAGGACGAGTACGAGGTGGGTGTGCTTCGAGACGCGTGCCGCGCCGCCGACGACGCGCTCGCCGAGCTTCTGAGCGGCGGCGGGATTCGCGCGGGCCGGACCGAGCGTGAGGTGGCTCGCGAGCTCGAATCGCTGATGCTCGATCACGGTGCCGACGCCGTCTCGTTCGAGACCATCGTCGCCGCCGGAGTGAACTCCGCGGTGCCGCATCACCGCCCGACTGACGCCGTCCTGGCCGAGGGAGACTTCGTGAAGCTGGACTTCGGTGCGCTGGTGGCCGGGTACCACTCGGACATGACGCGGACCTTCGTCATCGGTGCGCCGGCGCAGTGGCAGCGCGAACTGTACGAACTGGTGCAGCGGTCGCAGGCCGCAGGCCGAGAGGCGCTGGCACCCGGTATCGAGACCGCTTCGGTCGACGCCGCATCGCGGTCGGTCATCGAGGAGGCAGGGTACGGCGAGTACTTCCTGCACGGGCTCGGTCACGGAGTCGGCCTCGAAATTCACGAAGCGCCGGGAATCGCGAAGTCGAGCACCGGTACACTGCTGAGCGGTGCAGCGGTCACCGTCGAACCGGGTGTCTACTTCTCCGGCCGCGGCGGCGTTCGGATCGAGGACACACTCGTCGTTCGCGACGAGGGTCCGGAACTGCTCACCCTGACAAGCAAGGAACTCACGTCCGTCTAGCGCGCGGGCGGGAGCGAATCCCGCACGTGACCGACGGCGCGTCACGCGCACAAACGATTGAGGAGACGCGAAGCAAGTGGCTTCCACCAGCGATTTCAAGAACGGACTGGTTCTCAACCTGGAGAACCAGCTGTGGTCGATCATCGAATTTCAGCACGTCAAGCCCGGTAAGGGGCCTGCGTTCGTGCGAACCAAGCTCAAGAACGTGCTGTCGGGCAAGGTCGTCGACAAGACGTTCAACGCCGGTGTGAAGGTCGAGACCGCAACGGTCGACCGACGCGACATGACGTACCTCTACCACGACGGTAGCGACTACGTGTTCATGGATGCCGACACCTACGACCAGCTCTCCATCGGTGAGGCGACCGTCGGCGACGGCGCGCGATTCCTGCTCGAGAACCTTCGCGTCCAGGTCGCGATGCACGAGGGCGTCCCGCTGTACGTCGAGCTTCCCGTCACCGTCGAGCTCGAGGTCAAGCACACCGACCCCGGCCTGCAGGGAGACCGCTCGACCGGTGGCACCAAGCCGGCCACGCTCGAGACCGGAGCCGAGATCTCGGTGCCGTTGTTCATCAACACCGGCGACAAGCTCAAGGTCGATTCCCGTGACGGCAACTACCTCGGGCGTGTGAACTCCTAACGTGTCATCGAAGAAGTCGACATCCTCCGGTTCGCAGAACGGCGTCCCCGGCGCGAAGAAGCTGGGTGCGCGCCACAAGGCCCGCAAGCGTGCCGTGGATTTCCTGTTCGAGGCAGAAGCGCGCAACGTCGACCCGGTGAATCTGACCAGCGAACGGATCGAACTCGCGCGCGGCGACGACACGATCGCACCGGTCAGTGAGTACACCTCCACGCTGGTCGAGGGGGTGGCAGAGAACCTGGACCGACTGGACGGCGTGATCGCCGATCATCTCAAGGATTGGACGATCGGTCGCCTGCCCGCAGTCGATCGGGCGATCTTGCGGGTCGCGGTGTGGGAGCTCTTCCACGCCACCGACGTCCCACCGGTCGTTGCTGTCGACGAGGCCGTCGAGCTGGCCAAGCAGCTGTCCACCGACGATTCGCCGGGCTTCGTCAACGGTGTACTCGGCCAGATCGTGCTCGTGGCACCGCAGGTTCGCGCCGCTGCGGCTGCTGTGTCGTCGCGTCCCCAGGCCGCAGGCCCGGACGATGCGACGGTCGACTCCGATCTGTGACACACCCGTCCACGGCAGTGTGACCGAACGCTCTGCGAGCCTGGTGGGTTCGGTTCGCAGAGCGTTGCTAGGCTTTACGCAGTTCTAGTGCCAGACATCCTTTAACGATCCGTCCAGAGAGGCGGAGAAGGAGGTCGTAGTTTGCCTGCGCCCGAAAGTTCATCCGCCGATTCTGCCGTCCGTGAGCTGCTGTCCGCAGCCGATGTAGGTCGGACCATCTCTCGCATGGCTCACCAGATCATCGAGAAGACCGCGCTCGACGCTCCCGACTCGCCGCGTGTCGTGCTACTGGGCATTCCCACTCGCGGTACCACCCTGGCCGAGCGTCTCGCCGAACGTATCGAGGCGTTCTCCGGCGTGCGGCCCCCGCTCGGCTCGCTCGACATCACCCTGTACCGCGACGATCTGCGCAACAAACCGCACCGTCCACTCGAACGCACCTCGGTGCCGACCGGCGGAGTCGACGATGCTTTGGTCGTTCTGGTCGACGACGTGCTGTTCTCCGGCCGTACCGTCCGCTCGGCGCTCGACGCGCTGCGCGATCTCGGACGCCCTCGCGCCGTCCAACTCGCGGTCCTGATCGATCGCGGCCACCGCGAACTTCCCCTCCGGGCGGATTACGTGGGCAAGAACGTGCCCACGGCCCGCTCCGAGGACGTCTCGGTGCTGCTCTCCGAGCACGACGGGCGGGATGGCGTCAGCTTGTCCGAGGGAGGATCGACGCGATGAAACACCTGCTGTCGGTCGCCGACCTCACTGCGGAATCCGCCACCGAACTGCTCGACGAGGCCGAGCGTTTCGAGCAGGCACTGCTCGGTCGCGAGGTCAAGAAGCTGCCGACGTTGCGCGGCCGGACGATCATGACCGTCTTCTTCGAGAACTCCACCCGAACTCGGGTGTCGTTCGAGGTCGCGGGCAAATGGATGAGCGCCGATGTGATCAACGTCAGTGCCAGTAGTTCGTCGGTATCCAAGGGGGAGTCCCTCCGCGACACTGCGATGACCCTGCGCGCGGCCGGTGCCGACGCACTCATCGTCCGCCACCCGGCGTCGGGTGCCGCGCACCAGATCGCTCGGTGGACCGCCGACCAAGGCGCTGGTCTCGATGGTCGTTCCGCCGGTGGCGGTCCTGCGGTCATCAATGCGGGCGACGGTACCCACGAACACCCCACACAGGCGTTACTCGACGCCCTGACGGTTCGGCAACGCCTCGGCGATATCGCCGGTCGCCGGATCGCGATCGTCGGCGATGTTCTGCACAGCCGGGTAGCGCGATCGAATGCGATTCTCCTGTCCACCCTCGGAGCCGACGTCGTGCTGGTAGCGCCGCCGACTCTGCTGCCGGTCGGTGTCGAGGGCTGGCCGGTTCGGGTCTCGCACGACATCGATGCCGAGCTACCCGGGTTGGACGCGGTGTTGATGCTTCGGGTGCAGGCCGAGCGGATGAACGGCGGGTTCTTTCCGTCGGCGCGGGAGTACTCGATCACGTACGGGCTTTCGCAGCGCCGACTCGACTTGCTGCCCGAGCACGCCGTGGTGCTGCATCCGGGGCCGATGCTGCGCGGTATGGAGATCGCGTCCTCGGTGGCCGACTCGCCCAAAACTGCAGTTTTGCAACAGGTTACGAATGGAGTTCACGTGCGGATGGCAGTCCTGTTCCGATTGCTGGTCGGTTCGGACGGGGGAGCATCATGACCGCTCCAGCACCGTCTGTACTGCTGCGTGGAGTCCTGCTGTACGGCGAGGGCCCCGAAACGAACGTCCTGATCACGGGCGAGGAGATCGTCGAGATCGGGCCCGACGTCGACGCCGACGGTGCCGACGTGGTCGAGGCGCGCGGCCAGGTTCTGCTGCCCGGCTTCGTCGACATGCACACCCATCTGCGGGAGCCCGGTCGGGAAGACACCGAGACCATCGAATCCGGCTCCGCCGCAGCCGCTCTGGGCGGGTACACCGCCGTGTTCGCCATGGCCAACACCTCGCCGGTCGCGGATTCGGTCGTCGTGACCGACCATGTGTGGCGCCGCGGACAGGAAGTCGGACTCGTCGATGTCCACCCCGTCGGAGCCGTCACCGTGGGGCTGAAAGGCAAGCAGTTGGCCGAAATGGCCACGATGGCAGCCGGGGTCGGTCGGGTCAAGATGTTCTCCGACGACGGCCACTGCGTCGACGACCCACTGATCATGCGTCGCGCACTGGAGTACTCGAGTTCGCTCGGAGTGTTGATCGCCCAGCATGCGGAAGAGCCACGATTGACCGTCGGTTCGGTCGCTCACGAGGGTCCGAACGCCGCCCGGCTCGGTCTCACCGGATGGCCCCGTGCCGCCGAGGAATCGATCGTTGCGCGTGATGCCCTGCTCGCTCGGGATGCGAATGCGCGCGTACACATCTGCCATGCTTCCACTGCCGGCACCGTCGAGCTGCTGGAATGGGCTCGGGGGCAGGGTATTTCGATCACCGCCGAGGTGACGCCCCATCACCTGCTCCTCGACGACTCGCGTCTGGAGACGTACGACGCCGTCAACAAGGTGAACCCGCCGTTGCGCGAGAAGTCCGACGTGGACGCGTTGCGCAAGGGACTGGCCGACGGTGTGATCGATTGCGTGGCAACCGATCACGCACCGCATGCCGAGCAGGACAAATGCTGTGAGTTCTCCATCGCCCGGCCCGGGATGCTCGGACTGGAGACCGCGCTGTCGATCGTCGTCGACACGATGGTGAACCCGGGTCTGCTGGACTGGCGCGGTGTGGCGAGGGTCATGAGCGAACGTCCGGCCGAGATCGTCGGCCTGGCCGATCAGGGCCGTCCGATCGAGGTGGGCGAGATCGCCAACCTGACGCTGGTCGATCCGAAGGCCGACTGGACGGTGTCGGGCAAGAAGCTCGCCAGCGTCGCACACAACACACCGTTCGAGGACATGAGCTTCTCGTCCAAGGTGACCACGACCGTCTTCCGTGGACGTATCACCGTCCGCGACGGAGTCGTGGCGAACAGGGCAGGGGAGTAGAGCCGTGGACAGAGTTCTCATCGTCATCGGCTTCATCCTGTTCTGGGCGCTGATGATCGCGCTGATCTTCTGGGGTTGGCGCGGGCGTCAGAAGCGTCAGGAAGGACGCATCGGCGAGTTCCCGGCCGTGCCGGACGACCTGGGTGCCAACCGAATCCAGCCGGCCACCGGGCTCTACGTCGGCAGCACCATTGCGCCGAGTTGGCAGGACCGGATCGCCGTGGGCGACATCGGCCACCGCGCCACCGGCGAGCTGTCACGACACGAGAAGGGAATCCTCCTCGATCGGGACGGCGAGTCACCCATCTGGATTCCGAACGAATCGATCCGGGCGATCCGTACCGAGCGCGGACTCGCAGGCAAGGTCATGACCAAGGACGGTCTCCTGGTGATCCGATGGGAGTTGCCGACGGGGACCGAGATAGACACCGGCTTCAGGGCCGACGACAAGCAGATCTACCCGGTGTGGACAGAGGGTTTCACCGGAGAAACCAAGGAGGAAACCGCGTGAGCAGCGCAGTTCTTGTTCTGGAGGACGGCCGGACGTTCCGCGGCACCACGTTCGGGGCCCAGGGGCGCACGCTCGGCGAAGCCGTCTTCTGCACCGGTATGACCGGATACCAGGAGACGCTGACCGATCCGAGCTACCACCGCCAGATCGTGGTGGCCACGGCTCCGCAGATCGGCAACACCGGCTGGAACCAGGAGGACGGCGAGGCGGCCAGTGCCCAGGATCCCAACAAGATCTGGGTCGCCGGTTACGTCGTTCGAGATCCAGCGCGCCGGACGTCGAGCTGGCGCTCGACCGGAACGCTGCAAGACCAGCTCGAGGCGCAGAACGTCGTCGGCATCGCCGGAATCGACACGCGTGCCCTGGTTCGGCACCTGCGTACGCGCGGTTCGATGCGGGCGGGAGTGTTCTCGGGCGACGCCCTCGGCACCTCTGAAGAGATGCTCGAGCAGGTGACCGGTCAGCAGTCCATGCTCGGCGCGGATCTCGCCGGCGAGGTGACCACCGGTGCCGGGTACACCATCGAACCGACCGGCGACGCTCGATTCACCGTCGTGGCAGTCGATCTCGGCATCAAGACCAACACTCCGCGAATGTTCGCCGAGCGCGGTATCCGCGTGCACGTGGTGCCGTCGAACACCAGCATCGAGCAGGTTCTCGAACTGAACCCGGACGGTGTGTTCCTGTCCAACGGCCCGGGAGACCCGGCCACGGCAGACACGAGTGTCGCGCTGACAAGGCAGGTACTCGAACGAGAGCTGCCGCTGTTCGGCATCTGCTTCGGCAACCAGATCTTCGGGCGGGCACTGGGTCGCGGCACGTACAAGATGAAGTTCGGCCACCGCGGCATGAACATCCCGGTCATCGAGCACACCACCGGTCGCATCGCGATTACCGCGCAGAATCACGGGTTCGCACTCGAAGGTGAAGCCGGCGAGGAATTCGACACCGACTTCGGTCGAGCACGAATCAGCCACACCTGCGCCAACGACGGCACCGTCGAGGGCGTCGAGCTGATCGGCGGCAGCGCCTTCTCGGTGCAGTACCACCCCGAGGCCGCGGCCGGCCCGCACGACGCCGCCTACCTCTTCGACCGTTTCACCAGCGTCCTTCAGGAGAAGAAGTAATGCCACGCCGCACAGACCTGAACCACGTCCTGGTCATCGGATCCGGCCCGATCGTCATCGGCCAGGCCTGCGAGTTCGACTACTCCGGTACCCAGGCGTGTCGAGTGCTTCGTGAGGAAGGCCTGCGGGTCAGCCTCGTCAACTCGAACCCGGCCACGATCATGACCGACCCGGAGTTCGCCGACGCGACGTACGTCGAGCCGATCACCGCGGAGTTCATCGAGAAGATCTTCGCTCGCGAGGCCGAGCAGGGCCACCCCATCCAGGCCGTGCTCGCGACCCTGGGCGGACAGACGGCTCTCAATGCAGCTGTCGCTCTGCACGATCAGGGCATTCTCACCAAGTACGGCGTCGAACTGATCGGTGCCGACTTCGACGCGATCCAGCGCGGCGAGGATCGACAGAAGTTCAAGGACATCGTCGCCAAGGTCGGTGGAGAATCCGCCAAGTCGGCCGTCTGCTACACGATGGACGAGGTACGCGAGACCGTCGCCGAGCTCGGTTTCCCGGTCGTCGTCCGGCCGTCGTTCACGATGGGTGGGCTCGGTTCGGGATTGGCCTACAACGACGAGGATCTGACCCGGATCGCCGGCGGCGGCCTGGCGGCCTCCCCGACGGCCAACGTGCTGATCGAGGAGTCCATCCTCGGCTGGAAGGAATACGAGCTCGAGCTCATGCGTGACGGCCGCGACAACGTGGTCATCGTCTGTTCCATCGAGAACGTCGACCCGGTCGGCGTGCACACCGGTGACTCGGTCACCGTTGCGCCCGCGATGACGCTGACCGACCGCGAGTACCAGAAGATGCGCGACCTCTCCATCGACATCCTGCGCGAGGTGGGCGTCGACACCGGTGGCTGCAACATCCAGTTCGCCATGGATCCGGCCGACGGCCGACTGGTCGTCATCGAGATGAACCCGCGCGTGTCACGCTCGTCGGCTCTGGCGTCCAAGGCCACGGGCTACCCGATCGCCAAGATGGCCGCCAAGCTGGCCATCGGGTACACCCTCGACGAGATCGTCAACGACATCACCAAGGAGACGCCGGCCTGCTTCGAGCCGACGCTGGACTACGTGGTGGTCAAGGCACCGCGATTCGCGTTCGAGAAGTTCCCCGGTGCCGACGGCACGCTGACCACGACGATGAAGTCCGTCGGCGAGGCGATGTCCATCGGCCGCAACTTCACCGAGGCCTTCGGCAAGGTGATGCGCTCGCTCGAAACCAAGCGCGCGGGCTACTGGACCGGCCCCGAGGTCGAGGCAAAAAGTCTGGACGCATTGCTGAAGGACCTGTCAGTTCCGCAGGACGGTCGGATGTACGGGATCGAGAAGGCCTTCGCTCTCGGTGCCACCCTCGAGCAGCTGTTCGAGGCGACCAAGATCGACCCGTGGTTTCTCGACCAGTTCCAGCAGATCCACGAACTCGGCGTCCAGGTTCGCGAGGCGGCCGAATTCGACGAGGCGCTGCTGCGTCAGGCCAAGTACCACGGTCTGTCCGATCGTCAGATCGCCGCTCTGCGCCCCGAACTCGACGGTGAGGACGGTGTGCGGGCGCTGCGCGACGAGCTCGGTGTGCACCCGGTCTACAAGACTGTCGACACCTGTGCGGCGGAGTTCGAGGCCAAGACCCCGTACCACTACGGCACCTACGAGCTCGACCCCGAAGCCGAGACCGAGGTTGCCCCGCAGCCGGACCGGCCCAAGGTCCTGATCCTCGGATCCGGTCCCAACCGGATCGGTCAGGGCATCGAATTCGACTACAGCTGTGTGCATGCGGCGCTGACGCTGTCCGAGGCCGGCTACGAGACGGTCATGGTCAACTGCAACCCCGAGACCGTCTCCACCGACTACGACACCGCCGACCGCCTGTACTTCGAGCCGCTGACGTTCGAGGACGTGCTCGAGGTCTACCGAGCAGAGGCGGCGTCGGGCACGGTTCGTGGAGTCATCGTGCAGCTGGGCGGACAGACCCCGCTCGGTCTGGCGAAGCGACTGAAAGCCGCAGGCGTACCCATCGTCGGAACCTCGCCCGAGGCCATCGACCTCGCCGAGGACCGCGGAGAGTTCGGCAAGGTACTGGACGCGGCAGGACTGCCGGCAGCCAAGTACGGCACCGCGACGACGTTCGACGGGGCCCGTGAGATCGCCGCAGGAATCGGTTACCCGGTGCTGGTGCGCCCGTCGTACGTGCTGGGCGGACGCGGTATGGAGATCGTCTACGACGAGGCATCCCTGGCGACCTACATCTCCAACGCGACGGAGATCTCGGACGACCGACCGGTGCTGGTCGACCGGTTCCTGGAAGATGCCGTGGAGATCGACGTCGACGCGCTGTGCGACGGCACCGAGGTGTACATCGGCGGCATCATGGAGCACATCGAGGAGGCCGGCATCCACTCCGGCGACTCCGCATGTGCGCTGCCGCCGATCACGCTCGGCAAGACCGACCTGGAGAACGTGCGTCGATCGACCGAAGCCCTCGCGAAGGGAATCGGTGTTCAAGGCCTGCTGAACGTGCAGTACGCCCTCAAGGACGACATCCTGTACGTCCTTGAGGCCAACCCTCGGGCCAGCCGGACGGTGCCGTTCGTGTCCAAGGCGACGGCCGTGCAGCTGGCGAAGGCCTGCGCCCGAGTGATGTTGGGGGAGAGCATCGCCGAACTTCGGACGGCGGGAATCCTGCCGGAGACCGGAGACGGTGGCACCGTCCCGGCCGGAGCTCCTATCGCCGTCAAGGAAGCGGTGTTGCCGTTCAACAGGTTCCGCCGCGCAGACGGAACCGGCGTCGACACACTGCTCAGCCCCGAGATGAAGTCCACCGGCGAGGTCATGGGAATCGACTTCGATTTCGGTACCGCTTTCGCCAAGAGCCAGACCGCCGCATACGGATCGTTGCCCGCCGGTGGCGCGGTGTTCGTATCCGTGGCGAACAAGGACAAGCGCTCGTTGATCTTCCCGGTGAAACGACTCGCCGATCTCGGGTTCGACATCCTGGCCACCGAAGGAACCGCAGATGTGTTGCGGCGCAACGGAATCAAGTGCGAGCAGGTGTACAAGCAGTCGGGCGAGGATGTCCCGGAGGGTGAGCAGACGATCGTCGACCGCATTCTGGCCGGCGACATCGCGATGGTCATCAATACCCCGTACGGTAACTCCGGTCCCCGCGTCGACGGTTACGAAATCCGTAGTGCCGCTGTGGCGCAGAACATTCCGTGCATCACCACGGTGCAGGGTGCGTCGGCCGCAGTGCAGGGCATCGAGGCCGCCATCGCCGGTGGAATCGGTGTTCGTTCCCTGCAGGATCTGCATGCGGGTCTGAAGGAAGGCCTGGTTCTGCCGTGAGTCATCACCACAGTTGGTCGGACCGGCTCCGGGCAGCGGTCGCCGCGCGCGGTCGGCTGTGCGTCGGCATCGATCCGCATCCGGCTCTGCTCGAGGCGTGGGACCTGCCGCGCTCGGCGGACGGTCTCGAGGTCTTCGCCGAGCTGTGTGTGGAGGCGTTCGTCGGTGAGGTGGCTGTCGTCAAGCCTCAGGTGGCGTTCTTCGAGTCGTACGGTTCGGCCGGCTATGCGGTTCTCGAGCGCACTGTCGGGGTGTTGCGGGACGCAGGCACGTTGGTGATCGCCGATGCCAAGCGCGGCGATATCGGAACGACGATGGATGCGTACGCGCAGGCGTGGCTGGAGCCGGGTTCTCCGTTGTCGTCCGATGCCGTCACGGTGTCGCCGTACCTGGGGTTCGACTCGTTGGGTGCGGCAATCGACCGAGCTGTCGCTCACGACCGCGGCGTGTTCGTCCTTGCCCGGACGTCGAATCCGGAGGGCTCCGCGCTGCAACACGCGTCGATGTCGACGGGTGGGTCCGTTGCGCAGTCGATCGTCGACGCGGCGGCTGCGCGCAACCGTGTCGATGCAGACACGGTGGGCCTGGTGGTCGGGGCCACCCGTGATCACGGCCTCGATCTGTCGGGCTATCGCGGGCCGGTGCTCGCGCCCGGCCTGGGTGCCCAGGGTGCCACGGTGAACGATCTGGCAGAGATCTTCCGTGATTGCCGAGAGCTGCTGTTGCCGAACTCTTCTCGGAGTGTGCTGGCGGCGGGTCCGTCGGTGACGGCGTTGCGTGCGGCGGCGACCCAGTTGCGTGACGAGATCGAAGCGGGTCTCGCATAGTCCATGGTCGCGTCGGCGAGCGTGTGGGGGTGGGTTAGCGGTGAGCGCCCGTCGTCGGTACGGTCGCTAACGCTGCCGACGACAATGCGAATCGACCGGGAATCCCTGCACGGATGGTCCTCGGCAGGCACCTACCGATGAGCGGCGTACCGATCCTGATCGGACCGGTCGCTCGCCCCGAAACGAGAAGACGGAGGAACCGACAGTGGCCCTTCCCCAGTTGACCCCCGAGCAGCGCGCTGCTGCCCTCGAAAAGGCAGCTATCGCCCGCAAGGCTCGCGCCGAGCTCAAGGAACGCCTCAAGCGCGGCGGCACCGACCTCAAGCAGGTTCTCAAGGACGCCGAGACGGACGAGATTCTCGGCAAGATGAAGGTATCCGCATTGCTCGAGGCGTTGCCGAAGGTGGGCAAGGTCAAGGCCGCGGAGCTGATGACGGAGTTGGAGATCGCGCCCACTCGTCGACTGCGCGGACTCGGGGATCGGCAGCGCAAAGCGCTGTTGACGAAGTTCGATTTCGAGGCCTGACGACGGTGAGTGACACTGCGGCGACGTCCGTGCCGGAGAAGAAGCGGGGCCGGTTGGTGGTGCTGTCCGGCCCTTCCGGCGTCGGCAAGTCCAGTGTCGTTCGGCTCGTGCGCGCGGCGCTACCGGAGCTGGTCTTCAGCGTGTCGGTCACGACGCGATCGCCGCGCCCTGGCGAGGTGGACGGTCAGGACTACCACTTCGTCTCGTCCGAGGAGTTCGACCGGATGATCGCCGACGGCGAGTTGTTGGAGTGGGCGAGTATCCACGGCGGCCTGCAGCGGTCGGGAACTCCTGCTGCCGCAGTGGATGCCGCATTGGAGGCCGGCAGTCCGGTGCTGCTCGAGCTCGACCTGGCCGGGGCACGGGCCGTTCGGGTGTCCAAGCCGGAAGCTCTGCTGGTGTTCATGGCACCGCCGACGTGGGAAGACCTGGTCTCTCGACTGGTCGGCCGAGCGACGGAGGAGAGCGCCGCCACCGAGCGCCGGTTGGAAACGGCAAGGGTGGAATTGGCGGCACAGGACGAGTTCGACACGGTCGTTGTCAATACCGATGTCGACCATTCGTGCGAACAGTTGGTATCCTTGTTGGTCGGTAGGTCGTCGGTCGGTAACAGCTGACCATTTTCACGGCGCACGAGGCCCCGACCAGCTAGTTCGTAGCACCAACGATGCAATTTCAGGAGATCATCAGTGAGCAGCACTTCAGCGGCCGTTTCCGACTTCGACGGACGCAGCGCTCTGCCGGCCTACGACACGCCGCTCGGCATCACCAATCCACCCATCGACGAATTGCTCGCGCGCACCTCGTCGAAGTACGCCCTCGTCATCTACGCGGCCAAGCGTGCACGCCAGATCAACGACTACTACAACCAGCTCGGTGACGGCATCCTCGAATACGTAGGACCGCTGGTCGAGCCCGGTCTGCAGGAAAAGCCGCTGTCCATCGCGCTTCGCGAGATTCACGCAGACCTCCTCGAGCACACCGAAGGCGAATAAGAACCCGACAGGGGACACCTGACGTGCATGTGGTCGTCGGAGTAGGCGGCGGTATTGCCGCCTACAAGAGTTGTGCGCTCATTCGAAAATTCACCGAGAACGGCCATCAGATTCGAGTGATTCCGACTGCGTCGGCGCTCGAATTCGTGGGCCGCGCAACATTCGAGGCATTGTCCGGCCAGCCGGTGCACACCGGCGTGTTCGCCGATGTGCCCGAAGTGCCGCACGTCCGGCTGGGGCAGGAAGCGGATCTCGTCGTCGTCGCGCCGGCCACCGCGGACCTGATGGCTCGAATCGCGGGCGGGCGGGCGGACGATCTGCTCACCGCGACGTTGCTGACCGCTCGGTGCCCCGTCGTGTTGGCCCCGGCCATGCACACGGAGATGTGGGAACACCCGGCCACCGTCGCGAACGTCACCACGCTCCGATCGCGCGGTACCCAGGTGATCGAGCCTGCGTCCGGCCGGTTGACCGGACGCGACACCGGTTCGGGCCGACTGCCCGAGCCCGAGGAGATCTTCGCTCTCGCCATGCTGCTGACCGAACGTGCGGACGCGATGCCGCGCGATCTCGAGGGACGGCGAATTCTGATCTCGGCCGGTGGTACGCGGGAACCCCTCGATCCCGTTCGTTTTCTGGGGAATCGGAGTTCCGGCAAGCAGGGGTACGCGTTGGCTCGCGTCGCAGCCCAGCGCGGTGCCCACGTGACCTTGATCGCCGGGTACACCAGCGACCTCGAGGCGCCCGCGGCGGTCGATGTGGTCCACGTGAAGACCGCGTCCGATATGCAGGACGCGGTGCGCTCGCATGCGACCGACGTCGACGCAGTGGTGATGGCGGCTGCGGTCGCCGACTTCAGACCCGAGTCCATCGCGAGCAGCAAGATCAAGAAGGGCTCGAACGAACCGTCGTCGATCCCTCTGGTCCGCAACGACGACATCCTCGCCGGTCTCGTGTCGGCTCGGCACAGCGGAGACGTCCGATCGTCGACGGTGATCGTCGGATTCGCCGCCGAGACGGGCGACGCCGACGGTGACGTGCTCACCTACGCGCGAGCCAAGCTCGAACGCAAAGGCTGCGATCTGCTCGTCGTCAATGCGGTGGGTGACGGCAAGGCATTCGAGGTCGACCACAACGACGGCTGGTTGTTGGGGTCCGACGGCTCCGAGGCCGCGCTGGGGGAGGGCTCGAAAGCTCTGCTCGCCAGCAGGGTGTTGGATTCGGTCGCCCAGATGCTTCGCTCCCGCGATACGCGGCCCACTTCGGATACCCGCTGATGTCGAGGGTGCACGATCGATGTCGTAGCAGCTAGCGTTCTGGGTACCAGGGCGACAGCGCCGTAAAGGTTTGCGTGGCTCCCACAGGGGCGATAACACCGAGGGAACATCAATTTTCGTGGAGTGCTCGGCCGGCATCAGCCGTCGGGTCGGGCAAGAACATGCGTCGAGAGGAAGTCCGTGAGCAAGTCCGGTAGTCGGCTTTTCACCAGCGAGTCCGTTACAGAAGGTCACCCAGACAAGATCTGTGACGCCATCAGCGATTCCATCCTCGACGCTCTTCTCACCGAGGATCCGCGAGCCCGAGTGGCGGTGGAGACGCTCGTCACCACGGGCCAGGTCCACGTCGCAGGTGAGGTGAACACCACCGCCTACGCGGACATCCCGAAGATCGTGCGCGAGAAGGTGCTCGAAATCGGGTACGACTCGTCCGCCAAGGGATTCGACGGAAACTCCTGTGGTGTGAACGTCGCCATCGGCGCGCAGTCACCCGAGATCGCGCAGGGCGTCGACCATTCGCACGAGGCCCGCGTCGAGGGATTGTCCGACGACGAGATCGACCGTCAGGGTGCCGGCGACCAAGGATTGATGTTCGGCTACGCCAACACCGATACACCCGAGTTCATGCCGCTGCCGATTGCGTTGGCACACAGGCTGTCTCGGAGACTGACCGAGGTTCGCAAGAGCGGTGTGCTGCCGTATCTGCGTCCGGACGGCAAGACTCAGGTCACCATCGAGTACGACGGGGACGACGCTGTTCGTCTCGATACCGTCGTGATCTCGACCCAGCATGCAGCAGACATCGACCTCGACAACCTGCTCACTCCCGACATCCGCGAGAAGGTCCTGGGCTCGGTACTCGCAGAGCTGGACGTACCGACTCTCGACACCTCGAACGTCCGGTTGCTGGTCAATCCCACCGGAAAGTTCGTGCTCGGTGGTCCGATGGGAGACGCCGGTCTGACCGGCCGAAAGATCATCGTCGACACGTACGGCGGCATGGCTCGGCACGGCGGCGGAGCATTCTCGGGCAAGGACCCGTCGAAGGTCGACCGCAGCGCCGCATACGCGATGAGGTGGGTCGCCAAGAATGCGGTCGCAGCCGGTCTGGCCGACCGCATCGAGGTGCAGGTGGCCTATGCGATCGGCAAGGCAGCACCGGTCGGTCTGTTCGTCGAGACGTTCGGCACCGAGAAGACCGATCCCGCGCGTATTCAGGCGGCGATCAGCGAGGTCTTCGACCTCCGTCCCGGTGCGATCATCCGCGACCTCGACCTGCTGCGCCCGATCTACGCGCAGACGGCCGCGTACGGTCACTTCGGACGTACCGACATCGATCTTCCGTGGGAATCCACCGATCGCGCCGACAAGCTCCGGGACGCGGCAGGCCTGTAGGTCCCTCCACTCCGGCAGCGATGCTGCCGCACGTACCCTGTTCGCACCGGCTCGGTGCTCCCACGACGAGTGTGGGGTGACGATCGAGAAGGAGGTGCGGTGGCTGGTGTGACGCCGGCGGCGGCAGCCGATCTGCCGATCGCGCGCATTCTTCCGATGCTTCCGCTGCCGCACCTCGACCGCGAGTTCGATTACCTCGTTCCCGAGGACGCCAGCGACGATGCCCAGCCCGGTGTGCGGGTACGCGTTCGTTTTGCCGGCCGGCTCGTCGACGGGTTCGTACTCGCCAGGCTGGCCGAGACCGACCATCCCGGTCGTCTCGGCTGGCTCGACCGGGTCGTGTCCGCCGAGCGCGTACTGACTCCCGAGATCGCCGAGTTGGTGTCGGCGGTGGCCGATCGCTACGCAGGAACGCGAGCGGATGTGCTGCGTCTGGCGGTTCCGGCTCGCCACGCGCGGGTCGAGGCAGAGCCCCCTCCGGTCGTCGACGAGGCAGCAGAGCCGGTCGTCGATCGCACGGGCTGGGCGGCGTATACCCATGGCTCCAATTTCCTCGATGCCCTTGGCGAGCACCGTGTTCCGCGTGCGGTGTGGCAGGCCCTACCCGGCGAGGTGTGGCCCGCTCGATTGGCCGAATTGGCTGCCGTCACAGTGGGGAGCGGACGGTCCGCAGTGGTCGTGGTGCCCGACCAACGGGATCTCGATCGTCTGGAGGGCGCGTGCGCTGCGGCAGTCGGGGCCGACCGTGTGGTGGCGCTGTCGGCCGGTTTGGGACCGGCCAAGCGGTACCGGCAATGGTTGCGCTGTCTGAGGTCGGGCCCCGTTGTCGTGGTGGGCACACGCAGTGCGGTGTTCGCGCCCGTGTCGAACCTCGGCCTGATCGCGATCTGGGACGACGGCGACGACAGTTTCGCCGAACCACGCTCACCGTATCCGCATGCACGTGAGGTGGCGTTGCTCCGCGCGCACGTGTCGGGAGCCGCGGTCGTCGTCGGCGGACATTCCCGGACGGCCGAGGCCGAGGCTCTCGTCGATTCCGGCTGGGCCCACGACCTGGTCGCCCCACGTGAGCTGGTGCGTGAACGGCAACCTCACGTGGTCGCGCTGGCCGACTCGGACCACGCGCTCGCTCGGGATCCGGCAGCCCGGGTCGCGCGGCTACCGGCGATCGCTTTCGAGGCCGCACGTGCGGCGCTGAAAGCGGATACCCCTGTGCTGGTTCAGGTTCCACGCGCCGGTTATGTTCCGTCGCTGGCGTGTGCGAAGTGCCGCCATCCGGCTCGGTGTCGACGCTGCAACGGTCCGCTCGCCCTGCCCTCGGCTCCGGGCAGCGACGGCGCGGGCAGCCCGACGTGTTCCTGGTGCGGAATCGCCGATGCCGCACACCGCTGCACGGTCTGCGGGTCTCGCAACCTGCGCGCCGTGGTGATCGGAGCGGGACGCACGGCCGAGGAGCTCGGCCGCGCCTTCCCTGGCGTGCCGATACACAACTCCGGTGGGGCCACCGTCCTCGATACCGTGCGCCCCGGTGGTTCGCTCGTGGTGTCGACCGTCGGTGCCGAGCCGACCGTGGACGGCGGATACGGCGCCGCGCTGCTGCTCGACGGTTGGGCGCTGCTGGGCCGGGCGGATCTGCGTGCGGCAGAAGAGACACTGCGCCGCTGGATGACGGCTGCGGCGATGGTTCGGCCCGGGGCGGCTGGGGGACGTGTGGTCGTGGTGGCCGAGTCCGAAATTCCCACCGTCCAGGCCCTGGTGCGCTGGGATCCGCTGTGGCACGCGCGCAGTCAGCTGGACGAACGAGTCGAGGTGCGGTTTCCACCGGCCGTTCACGTGGCGGCGATCGACGGGACCACCGACGCGATCACAGCGTTGGTCGACAGTGCAGATCTACCCGAGACGGTGGAGGTACTGGGTCCCGTCGATCTCCCGGACGGTCAACGCGCACCGGCAGGGAGCAGCGAGGACGGGTTGTCCGGAGACGTGCAGCGGCTGCTGATCCGGGTTCCGCGAAGCACCGGAGCAGCGCTGGCGCGAGCGCTGTCGACTGCGCAGGCGTCCCGAAGCGCCAAGAAGCTCGGCGCGGGCGTACGGATTCAGATCGATCCCATTCGGATCGGGTGATGGGCTTTCTCTGTCCTGTCGCGTTCCCTACGTCCAGATAGAGAGGCAACCTCAGGGCCTTGTCAAAGTTCTATTGCCGATATATCGTCGACTTGTTCAATCGATACGAAGGAGAACGAGATGAACTACGCATTCGATGGCTTTGCACACGAATTCGGACGCCGCGGAGGTCCCCGGATGGGACTCGCAGGCAATCGGCACGGAGACCCGCGCCGACGTGGCGCGCCGTTCCAGATGTGGGTTGCGCAGGACGACGAGCACGGCCCGGCAGAAGACGGAGAACCAGAAGGCGGAGAACGACACGAGAGAGGTCGGGGAAGGAGAGGTCACGGAGAACACGGCAGACGTCGGGGAGGTCCTGTCGGGCGGGGGCGTGACGGTATGTGGCCCGGTGGTGTCGGGGCCGGTGGCTTCGGGGCCGGCGGTTTCGGGCCGAATGCCGACTTCGGTCGTGGTCGGGGCCGAGGCGGTCGGGGCCGACGTGGCGATGTCCGCGCAGCGATCCTCCTGCTGCTCGAGGACCGGCCGATGCACGGTTACGAACTCATCCAGCAGATCGCCGAGAAGAGCAACGGAACCTGGAAGCCGAGCCCGGGATCGATCTACCCGGCTCTGTCGCAGCTCGAAGACGAGGGCTTGGTGCTGATCGACAAGGTGGCCGGCAGGAAGACGGCAGCACTGACGGCCGAGGGCAGGCGTCATGTCGACGACCATCGAGCAGATCTCGGCAGTCCTTGGGACGACGTAGCCGATTCCGTCGGCATCGATGCGCGTGATCTTCGGGCACTGATCGGACAATTGATGGGAGCGGCCGGTCAGGTGGCCGGAGTCGGAACCGTGCGTCAGGTCGACCAGGCAGCCGAGGTGCTCATCGAGGCACGCCGATCGCTGTATCGCATCCTCGCGGAGGACGCTTCCGGCAGTTCCGACAGCACCGACGCGACGTGATCGTCGGTGCGGAATCGTCGCACGCTGCCGTGACTCCCTAGGATGGACAACCGACATCGTTTCGTCCATCCCAGGGAGTTGCCTTCAGTGCGCGTCGTCTTCGCCGGAACACCGGAACCCGCGGTCCCGTCACTCGCGCGACTGTTGGAGTCCGAACGGCACGAGGTGATCGCCGTGGTCACCCGGCCCGATGCCGCAGCCGGCCGTGGACGCAAGACCGTGCGCTCGCCCGTCGGAGTGTTGGCGGACGAGCACGGCATCCCGGTGCTCACTCCCGCGAGGCCGTCGGACCCGGAGTTCGTGGCGGCGCTGACCGACCTCGCCCCCGACGTGTGCCCGGTCGTTGCGTACGGCGCGCTGTTGCCGCAACAGGTACTCGACATACCTCGGTACGGCTGGATCAATCTGCACTTCTCACTGTTGCCCGCGTGGCGTGGCGCGGCACCGGTACAGGCCGCGATCGCCGCGGGCGACGACGTCACAGGAGCATCGACGTTCCTTCTCGACGTCGGGATGGACACCGGTCCGGTACTCGGTGTCACCACCGAACGGATTCGGGATTCCGACACCACGGGTGATCTGCTCGGGCGTCTGGCGTCGAGCGGAGCCCACTTGCTCGCCGCGACGTTGGACGCGATCGAGGACGGAACGGCGGCAGCGCTACCGCAATCCGAGGACGGTGTGTCCTACGCGAGCAAAGTGACAGTCGATGCCGCGCGCATCGACTGGACGAGATCCGCGGAATTCGTCGACCGACACATCAGATCCGTCACACCGGCCCCGGGCGCGTGGACGACCATCGGGGATCTCCGCGTCAAGATCGCTCCTGTTCAGCTGTCGCCGGACACGTTGGAGCCGGGAACGATCGACGTACGCAAGACCGGTGTACATATCGGAACCGGAACCGGCGCAGTCGTTCTCGGTGATATTCAACCTCAGGGCAAGAAGGTCATGAGGGCACTCGACTGGGCGCGCGGCGCTCGGCTGGACGATACGGCGGTGGCACGATGACAGAGCCCGACAGGCCTCGTAAGCGCGAGTCGAGTCAGCCCCGCAAGTACGTCAAGAAGTCACCGGGGGCACGTGGGCCCAAAGGGAACCGGCCGCCGCAGGGCACCGGACCCCGTGCGGTCGACGCGATCGATCCGGCACGGCGTGCGGCCAGAGACGTGCTCAAAGCGGTGCGGGAGCGCGATGCATACGCGAACCTGGTGCTGCCCGGGTTGCTCCGCGAGCGCAAGTTGGATTCTCGCGATGCCGCGCTGGCCACCGAACTCGCCTACGGCGCATCACGCGCTCGGGGTGTGCTCGACGCCGTGATCGCACACGCGGCCGGGCGGCCTGCCGCAGAGATCGACGGACCACTGCTCGACATCCTTCGGCTCGGGGCTTATCAGCTGCTGCGCACCCGGGTTGCCCCGCACGCAGCCGTCGCCACGTCGGTAGATCTCGCCCGCTCCGAATTCGGTTCCGGCAAGGCAGGTTTCGTCAACGCCGTGCTGCGACGAGTGTCCGAGCGAACCGCAGCGCAGTGGGTCGACGAGCTGGCACCGGCGACGACGGCGGATCCGGTCGGTCACCTGGCATTCGAATACGCCCATCCCAAGTGGATTGCGCAGGCCTTCGCCGATGCGCTCGGAGCCGATGCCGGCGAACTCGCCGCGGTCCTCGAGGCGGACGACGCGCGTCCCTCGGTCCACCTCGTCGCGCGACCGGGAGAGATTTCCGCCGAAGAATTGGCGCTGATCACCGGGGGAGAGGAAGGTCCCTATTCGCCGTACGCGGTGCACCTCGACGGCGGCGACCCCGGCAAGCTCGATGCTGTCCGGGACGGACTGGCCGGAGTCCAGGACGAGGGCAGTCAGCTCGTCGGCCGCGCGCTGACGTTGGCACCGTTGCTCGGCGACGACGGTGGCCGATGGTTGGACCTGTGCGCCGGTCCGGGCGGCAAGGCCGCCCTGCTCGGTGCCGTGGCGGAGATCGACGGCGCACGGGTCGACGCCGTCGAACCGACCCCGCACCGCGCCGACCTCGTGTCCAAGACCACCAAGGACCTACCGGTGACGGTGCACATCGTCGACGGCCGCGAGTCCGGACTCGACGCGGGTTACGACCGCGTGCTCGTCGACGCGCCGTGCACCGGTCTCGGAGCGCTGCGTCGTCGCCCCGAAGCGCGGTGGCGTCGCCAACCGTCCGACGTGGCGGCATTGGTCACCCTGCAGAAGGAACTCCTGGCGGCAGCGATCGATCTGGTCCGGCCCGGCGGGGTGGTGCTCTACTCGACGTGCTCGCCGCATCTGTCCGAAACAGCGGCCGTCGTTGCAGACGCCGTACGCCGATACGGCGTCGAACAGCTCGACACCCGCGCGCTCGTGCCGGGAGTACCGCAACTGGGTGACGGCCCGTCGGTGCAATTGTGGCCGCATCGGCACGGTACCGACGCGATGTTCATGGCGGCGCTGCGCAAGCCGGTCTGATCACCCTCCGGCCAGGAACGCCTCGGCCACGTCTGCGGGTGCGTACACCAGCCACCCGTCGACGAGGAGTTCGCGCAGTTCGTCGTACTCGGCGTTGTCGATGTCGATCAGAACGGCAGAGAACCCGTCGAAGTGCGGGATCGTGAAGCACGAGCGCGGATGTGCGGCGAGGATGGCTTCCTTCTCGTGCAGGTCGGCAGTCCTGACGGCCAGGATCAGTCCGGTGGGCGGGGTCTCGTCGCCGAATCGTTTCAGGTCGGCCTTGCTGAACGGTCGTACCCACGCGAACACGTGCTTGCCTATGCCCCAGGCGGGATTCCCGTACCGAACGCTTTCGGTGACTTCGGGCAATTCGGCAAGGACGGCGCTCGCGGAGTCCATGGTGGCCATGTCGGCACGATACCGGCTCGACTAGGCTCACCAGTCGTGGTTTCCCCGATGATCGCTCCCTCGATTCTGTCCGCCGATTTCGCGCGCCTCGCCGCCGAAGCCGATGCCGTCGCGGGGGCCGATTGGCTCCACGTCGACGTCATGGACGCACACTTCGTCCCCAACCTCACCCTCGGGCTACCGGTGGTCGAGAGTCTGCTCAAAGCAACGAGCATTCCCCTCGATTGCCACTTGATGATCGAGGATCCGGCGCGCTGGGCCCCGCCGTACGCCGAGGCCGGGGCATACAACGTCACGTTCCACGCCGAAGCAACGGATGACCCCAGCGCCGTGGCGCGCGACATCAGGGCCGCCGGTGCGAAAGCCGGCCTGTCGGTGAAGCCGGGTACCCCGATCGAGCCCTACCTCGAGATTCTGCGCGACTTCGACACTCTGCTGGTGATGAGTGTGGAGCCCGGTTTCGGCGGCCAGTCGTTCATGCCCGAAGTACTGTCCAAAGCCAAAGCTGTTCGGGCACTTGTCGATTCCGGAGATCTACGCTTGGTGGTCGAGATCGACGGCGGCATCAACTCCGACACCATCGAGCAGGCCGCCGAGGCCGGCATCGATTGCTTCGTGGCCGGTTCGGCCGTGTACAACACCGCCGATCCCGCCGCCGCAGTGCGTGATCTCCGCGGCCGGGCCGCCCGCGCGTCGCACCACCTGTCGTGACCGACGCCCCGGGTTCGGCCGTGTCGGTCGTCGAGGCCATGGCTCTGGCCGTCGACGCGTCCGAGGCCGCTCGGGGCATCAGCAGCCCCAACCCCGCGGTCGGTGCCGTGATCCTCGACGCCCGCGGCGTCGTCGTGGGCACCGGCTCCACCCGTCCACCCGGCGGCCCGCACGCCGAGATCGTCGCACTCACCGAAGCCGGCGACCGTGCGCGCGGCGGCACCGCGGTGGTGACACTCGAGCCGTGCAACCACACGGGCCGCACCGGACCGTGCTCGCAGGCCCTCGTCGCAGCCGGGGTCGCGTCGGTCGTCTTCGCGGTAGCGGATCCGAACCCACTCGCGTCCGGCGGGGCACACGCACTGCGGAACGCCGGGATTCGCGTCGAACAGGGCGTGGGGACGCGCGAGGTACAGCAGGGGCCACTGCGGGCCTGGCTGCACAAACAACGCACCGGCCGGCCGCACGTCACCTGGAAGTACGCCGCGACGCTCGACGGACGCAGCGCGGCTGCCGACGGAACGAGCCAGTGGATCACGGGTCCGCAGGCACGGGCGCACGTGCACGCCGAACGGACCAGGCTCGACGCCATCGTCGTCGGAACCGGGACCGTACTGGCCGACGATCCACGGCTGACTGCTCGTCGCCCCGACGGCACCCTGGCATCGCATCAGCCGGTTCGAGTCGTCGTCGGATCGAGGCCCGTACCGGCGACCGCCGCGATCCGGGGTCCGGAGGCACCGACGGTGTTTCTGGACACACACGACCCGGCTGCGGTGATCGACGCGCTGAGCGAGTACACCGACATCCAGATAGAAGGTGGTCCGACTCTGGCCGGCGCGTTCCTCGCCGCCGGTCTCGTGGACCGCGTTGTCGCCTACATCGCACCTGCGGTGTTGGGGGCCGGCCCGGCTGCGGTGGAGAATGCGGGGACCGGAACAATTGCCGACGCAATTCGGTTCCGCACGGAGACAGTCACCATGATCGGCAACGACGTTCTTCTGAGTGTCGTGCCCGAAGGAGCGAAGTAGATGTTCACCGGAATCGTCGAAGAGCTGGGCGAGATCGTGGCCAAGGACGAACTGCCCGACGCCGCTCGCTTCACCGTCCGGGGCCCGGTGGTGACCTCCGATGCCGGCCACGGGGATTCCATCGCGGTGAACGGAGTGTGTCTGACCGTCGTCGACGTACTTCCCGACGGCGGATTCACCGCCGACGTCATGCAGGAGACGTTGAACCGATCGAGCCTCGGCGCTCTGGATGTCGGCAGTCGCGTCAACCTCGAACGCGCAGCGGCACTCGGTAGCAGGCTCGGCGGGCACCTCGTCCAAGGACACGTCGACGGAACCGGCACGGTAGCCGGACGCAGCCCGTCCGAGAACTGGACCGTCGTGCGCATCACGATGCCCACGTCGGTAGCGCGCTACGTCGTCGAGAAAGGATCCATCACGGTCGACGGTGTCTCGCTCACCGTGTCCGGGCTCGGAGTCGACGACGGCGGGCACTGGTTCGAGATCTCGCTGATCCCCACCACCCTCGACCTGACCACACTCGGCACGGCCGAGGTGGGTTCACCGGTCAACCTCGAAGTCGACGTCATCGCCAAGTACGTGGAGCGGCTGCAGGCGATCGACGCACAGTAAGTACTGTTGAAGTGCACGCAGGTAACGGTGCATCGGAGACATTTCCAGGGCGCTGAGCCAGGCCCGAGACCTATGGAGCGCACTTTCGTGACCAGGTTCGACAGTATCGAGCGCGCAGTTGCGGACATCGCTGCGGGCAAAGCAGTGGTGGTCGTCGACGACGAGGACCGCGAGAACGAAGGCGACCTCATCTTCGCCGCCGAGAAGGCCACCCCGGAACTGGTTGCCTTCATGGTCCGCTATACCTCGGGCTACCTCTGTGTCCCGTTGTCCGGTGAGGATTGCGACCGACTCGGCCTGCCGCCGATGTTCGCCACCAACCAGGACAAACACGGAACGGCGTACACCGTCACCGTCGACGCGCGAGAAGGTATCGGAACGGGTATCTCCGCCTCCGACCGAGCAGCCACGATGCGCCTGCTCGCGGACCCCGACACCGGTGCGAACGACTTCACCCGCCCCGGCCATGTCGTCCCGTTGCGCGCCAAGGAAGGCGGCGTACTGCGTCGCCCCGGGCACACCGAGGCGGCCGTGGACCTCGCCCGCATGGCCGACCTCCGCCCCGCCGGAGTCATCTGCGAGATCGTCAGCCAGAAGGACGAGGGAGCGATGGCGCAGACCGACGAGCTGCGGGTGTTCGCCGACGAACACGACCTCGCACTGATTTCGATCGCCGACCTGATCGCGTGGCGTCGTAAGCACGAGAAGCACGTCGTCCGCGTCGCCGACGCGCGAATCCCCACCAGCCACGGCACCTTCCGGGCCGTCGGTTACCAGAGCATCTACGACGAGGTCGAACACGTCGCGCTGGTGCGCGGCGACATCTCCGGCCCCGACGCCGACGGCAGCGACGTGCTGGTCCGGGTGCACTCCGAATGCCTCACCGGCGACGTCTTCGGATCGCTGCGCTGCGACTGCGGCCCACAGCTCGACGCCGCCCTCGAAATGGTGGCGGCCGAGGACCGGGGAATCGTGCTGTACATGCGAGGACACGAAGGACGCGGAATCGGCCTGCTGCACAAACTCCAGGCCTACCAACTCCAGGACGCAGGCTCGGACACCGTCGACGCCAACCTGCAGCTCGGTCTGCCCGCAGACTCCCGCGACTACGGAATCGGCGCCCAGATCCTCGTCGACCTCGGGGTCTCGTCCATGCGCCTGCTCACCAACAATCCGGCCAAACGAGTCGGGCTCGACGGCTACGGCCTCCACGTCACCGAACGGGTGCCGATGCCGTTGCGCGCCAACGCCGAGAACCTGACCTACCTGCGCACCAAACGCGACCGCATGGGCCACGACCTGGTCGGCCTGGACGACTTCGAGCAAAATGACCCCGCACACCCCGCAGGCTCCACTCCTGGTGACAACGGTCATTCCGCAGGCTCCACTCCTGTCCGCGAGAACGGGGTCAACCCATGAGCGGCGACGGCGAACCCACCCTGCAGCTCGCAGGCGCGAGTGATCTGAAGTTGGCTGTCGTGGCCGGTCAATGGCATCGGACGATCTCCGAGGCGCTGCTCGCCGGTGCGCTCCGCAAAGCCGAGTCCGCTGGGGTACGCGACGTCACGGTCATTCGCGTCGCCGGAGCCATCGAACTACCCGTCGTCGCCCAGGCCCTGGCTCGCACCCACGATGCCGTCGTCGCTCTCGGCGTGGTCATCCGCGGCGGCACACCGCACTTCGAGTACGTCTGCGATGCCGTCACAGCAGGCCTGACACGGGTATCGCTCGACGAGGGCACTCCGGTCACCAACGGGGTGCTCACCACCAACGACGAGCAGCAGGCGCTCGATCGCGCCGGTCTGCCCGACTCGTTCGAGGACAAGGGTGGGCAGGCCACCGCGGCCGCCATCGACACGGCCCTGACCCTCAAGCACCTCCGGCAGCCGTGGACCAATCAGGACTTCCAATGACGCGCGACGAATCCCCGTCCGAATGGGACATGGAAGTGAAGTCCCGTAAGTCGGCCCGGTACGCGATCGCTGCCGCGGTGTTGCTCGTCGTCGCTCACTCGACTGTCGCGGTGCTGCTTCGGGTGTCGCCGACCGGGGTCTACTTCAGGACCGCCGATCAGCTGGCGATGGCGGGAATAGGCGTGCTGCTGGCGGGCCTGGCCCTGCTGCTCACCCGCCCGCGCATTCGCGTCGGTCCGGCAGGTGTGGCGGTCCGAAACGTGTTCTCGGAGCGGATGATCGAGTGGGATCTCGTGCGCGGTCTGTCATTTCCCGACGGGGCGATGTGGGCCAGGGTCGACATCCCCGACGACGAGTTCATCAATGTGATGGCCATCCAGTCCAACGATCGTGAGCACGCCGTCGCGGCCGTCCGAAAGTTCCGTGCGCTCGAGCGCGAGTACGCGCCCGCTCGCGTCGATCAGGACTGACTCTCTGCCGCACGCTCTCGTGCACCGCTGCTGAGCTGGAGATGCGGAGAACGTCGGACCCGACCGCTAACGTGGAAGGCGTGTCCGACCCCGCTACCTATCGTCCGGCCACCGGAACCATCCCGGTGGAACCGGGCGTGTACAAATTCCGCGATCCGCACGGTCGCGTCGTCTACGTAGGCAAGGCCAAGAGCCTGCGCAGTCGCCTCAATTCCTACTTCGCCGACGTGGCCTCGCTGCATCCGAGGACCCGGCAGATGGTCACCACCGCGGCGTCCGTGGAGTGGACGGTGGTCACCACCGAAGTCGAGGCACTGCAGCTCGAGTACAACTGGATCAAGGAATTCGATCCACGGTTCAATGTCCGCTACCGCGACGACAAGAGCTACCCGATGCTCGCGGTGACGATGAACGAGGAATTCCCACGCCTGTTCGTGTATCGCGGACCCCGCCGTAAGGGCGTGCGCTACTTCGGTCCCTACGCTCATGCGTGGGCCATTCGCGAGACGCTCGACCTGCTGCTGCGCGTGTTCCCGGCACGAACGTGCTCGACCGGAGTCTTCAAGCGGCACAACCAGATCGGTCGCCCCTGCCTGCTCGGGTACATCGACAAGTGCTCGGCGCCGTGCGTGGGACGCGTCAGTGCCGAAGAACACCGCAGTACCGTCGAGGACTTCTGCGACTTCCTGGCCGGCAAGACCGACAAACTCGTGCGGCAGCTCGAGAAGAAGATGCAGGCGGCCTCGGAGGATCTCGACTTCGAGACCGCGGCACGGTTACGTGACGACGTGGGCGCGCTGCGTCGGGCGTTGGAGAAGCAGGCCGTGGTGCTCGGTGACGGTACCGACGCAGATCTGGTCGCATTCGCCACCGACGCCCTCGAAGCCGCCGTTCAGGTCTTCCACGTCCGCGGTGGCCGCGTACGGGGACAGCGCGGGTGGGTGGTCGAGAAGGCGGGTGAGGTGATCGAACGGCAGGACGAGGCCGACCTCCCCGCCCTGGTCGAACAGTTCCTCACCCAGTTCTACGGCGAACAGGCTGCGTTGTCCGCGCAGACCCCGGGCGGCGATGACGGCGGGTCCAACGCGGTTCCGCGTGAGGTACTGGTGCCGGTGTTACCGGACAACGCCGACGAAGTGCAGGTGTGGCTCAGCGAGTTGCGTGGATCCAATGTCACGTTGCGGGTTCCGCAGCGCGGCGACAAGAAGGCACTGGCCGAGACCGTCGAACGCAACGCCAAAGAGGCTCTGCAGCAGCACAAGCTGAAGCGTGCGGGTGATTTCACATCGAGATCTGCTGCGCTGCAAGGCATTCAGGAGGCGCTCGATCTGGATTCGGCACCGCTGAGAATCGAATGCATCGATATCTCGCACGTGCAGGGCACCGATGTGGTCGCGTCACTGGTCGTGTTCGAGGACGGATTGCCGCGCAAGAGCGACTACCGCCACTACGCGATCAAGGAAGCGGCAGGCGACGGGCATTCCGACGACGTCGCCAGCATCGCCGAGGTGACCCGGCGTCGTTTCCTTCGTCATTCTGCAGACGGAGCCAACGCTGTCGGCAGCGGCGGCGATCTGGCTCCCGAAGCCGCGCTCGATCCCCAAACCGGGAGGCCACGCAGGTTCGCTTATCCGCCCAACCTGTTCGTCGTCGACGGCGGTGCGCCACAGGTCGCAGCGGCCGCAGCAGTGCTGGACGAACTCGGTGTCACCGACGTCGCCGTCGTCGGGCTCGCCAAACGACTGGAAGAAGTGTGGGTACCGGGGGAGGAGGATCCGGTGATCCTGCCGCGCACGAGTGAATCTCTGTATCTCCTGCAGCGAGTGCGCGACGAGGCGCACCGATTTGCCATCACCTTCCATCGAAGCAAGCGATCGCGCCGTATGACTGCGTCGGCTCTCGACTCGGTGCGCGGTCTCGGCGAGTCGAGGAGAACCGCGCTGGTGGCGCATTTCGGATCGGTGGCCAATCTCAAGAAGGCAACGGTCGAAGAGATCGTCGAGGTCCCTGGAATCGGCGCGACCACCGCCAAGTCGGTGCTGGCCGCGTTGGGTTCCGACCCGAGCGGGGCCGATGTAGGCGATGATGGCAGCGCAACGGCAACGACACCGGGCGAGAACACGGCCGACCATGCGATCGAACCGCGTGTGGAATCGGCGGGACAGGCTTCGTAGTGAGCGAACACCAGACACAGGCACACCCACCGTCCGAGCCGCACCCCGGAAACCCCGAAGAGCGGGCAGATTCGCCGCACGACGGCATCGAAGTGGCGTTGGTCACGGGCGTGTCCGGCGCCGGGTTGCGCACGGCCGCCAAGATTCTCGAAGATCTGGGTTGGTACGTGGCCGACAACCTGCCGCCCGAGCTCATTTCCAAGATGGTCGATCTCGGGCTGGAGTCGCAGCCCCGTATCGAGCGTCTCGCCTTGGTGATGGACGTGCGCAGCCGCCTGTTCACCGGCGATCTGGGCTGGGTGGTCAAGGAACTCGACTCCAAGGGTGTGCGCAATCGCGTGCTGTTCCTGGATGCGTCCGACGCCGTGCTGGTCCAGCGGTTCGAATCGAATCGGCGCAGTCACCCGTTGCAGAACGACGGCCAGGACGGAACTCTGACCGAGGGGATCACCGCCGAGCGTCTACGGCTCGCCCAGGTCAAGGCGGCCGCCGACCTGACTGTCGACACGACCTCGTTGTCGGTGCACCAGCTTCGGCGCAAGATCGAAACGGTCTTCGGGGCCTCCGACACTGTCGGCGTCGGCGTGACGGTCCAATCTTTCGGCTTCAAGTACGGCTTACCGATGGATGCCGACCTGGTCTGCGACGTGCGTTTTCTGCCCAATCCGCACTGGGTGCCCGAACTGCGCGAACACACCGGTCAGGATGCGGATGTGCGCGACTACGTCCTCGGACAGAACGGGGCGCACGACTACCTGCAGACGTACACGCACCTGTTGAATCTGACCATCGAGGGATACGTGCGGGAAGGCAAGCGATACATGACGGTGGCCGTGGGCTGCACCGGAGGAAAACACCGAAGCGTCGCGATGACGGAGGCCCTGGCCGGTATTCTCGCCGAACAGGGGGACGTATCGGTCCGCGTCCTGCACCGTGATCTGGGCCGCGAATGAGCGATACTCCGCACCGTCCGGTATCGGGATCGGGTCCCAAGATCGTCGCTCTGGGCGGCGGCCATGGTTTGTACGCGACGCTGTCGGCAGCTCGGCTGCTCAGCAGCGATGTCACTGCGGTCGTGACGGTCGCCGACGACGGCGGGTCCTCGGGTCGTCTGCGGGCAGAACTCGGCGTCATCCCGCCCGGAGATCTGCGGATGGCGCTGGCTGCCCTGGCCCGCTCGGATGCCAGAACCCAGCTGTGGACCGACGTCATTCAGCACCGATTCGGGGGCACCGGCGCCTTGGCCGGCCACTCGGTGGGAAATCTGGTTCTCGCCGGGCTCACCGAAGTACTCGGCGACCCGATAGCTGCCCTCGACGAGATGGTGCACATGCTCGGTATCGACGGACGAGTGCTGCCGATGTCACCGATTGCGCTCGACATCGAAGCCGATGTATCCGGCCTCGAGGACGACCCACGCGTGAGTCGCGTCATTCGCGGTCAGGTCGCCGTCGCCACGACGCCCGGCAAGGTCCGGCGCGTGCGGCTGTTGCCACCGGATCCGCCTGCGACGCCGGAGGCGCTGGCCGCCATCGCGGCGGCGGACCTGGTCGTGCTCGGTCCCGGATCGTGGTTCTCGAGTGTCATTCCCCACGTTCTGGTGCCGGATCAGCTCGCCGCACTGGCGCACACGAGCGCGCCCAAGGTGCTCGTACTCAACCTGGCACCGGAGCTGGGGGAGACCACCGGATTCTCCGCCGAGCGCCATGTCCACGTACTCTCCCAACACGCACCTGATTTGGGAATCGACCACGTGTTGGTCGATTCCGCCTCGGTCCCGGAGGGCAGCAACCGCGAGCACGTGGCGCGCGCCGCTGCCCGGCTCGGCGCTGGGGTCGTCTACGTCGACGTTGCCGAAACCGGCACTCACGCACATCATTACGGAAAGCTGGCTGCTGCTCTCGGAGCCATCGTGTCGTCCACCGACGGCTCGGCACCGACAGCGGCGCGCAGAGAGGGGATCACTTCGTGGCCATGACAGCGGAGGTCAAGGACGAGCTGAGCAGGCTCACCGTCAGTCAGGTGAGCTGCCGCAAGGCCGAGGTGTCCGCCCTGCTGCGTTTCGCCGGCGGGTTGCACATCGTCGCGGGTCGAGTGGTGGTGGAGGCCGAGGTGGATCTCGGCTCCATCGCACGGCGGCTGCGACGCGAGATCTTCGAGCTGTACGGCTACTCCTCGGATGTCCACATGCTCAGTGCCGGAGGCCTGCGCAAGACGTCTCGGTACGTGGTGCGCGTGGCCAAGGACGGTGAGGCTCTGGCCCGCCAGACCGGGCTGCTCGACCTCCGTGGACGTCCCGTGCGTGGCCTGCCCGCTCAGGTCGTGGGCGGCACGGTCGGCGACTCCGAGGCCGCGTGGCGCGGCGCGTTTCTCGCCCACGGCTCGCTCACCGAGCCGGGCCGGTCGTCCGCGCTCGAGATCAGCTGCCCCGGGCCCGAAGCAGCGCTCGCCCTCGTCGGTGCCGCTCGGCGCCTCGGCGTGGCAGCCAAGGCACGTGAGGTGCGCGGCACCGATCGAGTCGTCGTACGAGACGGCGAAGCAATCGGAGCGTTGCTCACGCGCATGGGCGCTCAGGACACCCGGTTGGTGTGGGAGGAGCGCCGGATGCGCCGCGAGGTGCGGGCCACCGCCAACCGTCTGGCCAACTTCGACGACGCCAACCTGCGCCGGTCCGCTCGGGCCGCGGTTGCGGCCGCCGCTCGCGTCGAGCGGGCTCTGCACATTCTCGGCGACGACGTACCCGATCATCTCGCTGCGGCAGGTTCGCTTCGGGTTCAGCACCGCCAGGCCTCACTGGAGGAACTCGGTCAGTTGGCCGATCCTCCGATGACCAAGGATGCGGTGGCCGGTCGGATCCGGCGCCTGCTCTCCATGGCCGATCGGAAGGCGAAGGAGACCGGGATACCCGACACCGAGTCGGCGGTCACCGCGGAGCTGCTCGACGAGGCGTAGAGCGCCTCGATCGAGTGATGCGCGCGCTCCGCCGGAGCGCACACTAGGGTAGGAACCGCGTGTGGCACCCCGCATGCAGGCACGACCAGACATCTGTTTTCACAACTTTTAGGAGCGAACAGTGACGATCCGGGTAGGCGTCAACGGCTTCGGCCGCATCGGGCGTAACTTCTTCAGGGCTGTCGACGCGCAGAAGGCGCTCGGTACCACCGACATCGAAATCGTTGCTGTCAACGACCTGACCGACAACGCATCGCTCGCACACCTGCTCAAGTACGACTCGATCCTGGGCCGCTTGCCGCACGACGTCTCGCTCGAAGGCGAAGACACCATCGTCGTCGGCGGCCAGAAGATCAAGGCTCTGTCGCTGCGTGAGGGACCGTCCGCACTTCCGTGGGGTGACCTGGGTGTCGACGTCGTCGTCGAGTCCACCGGCATCTTCACCGACGCTGCGAAGGCTCAGGGTCACATCGACGCCGGTGCCAAGAAGGTCATCATCTCCGCGCCCGCCAAGGGCGAGGACATCACCATCGTCATGGGTGTCAACGACGACAAGTACGACGGCAGCCAGAACATCATCTCCAACGCGTCGTGCACCACCAACTGCCTCGGCCCCATCGCCAAGGTTCTCGACGACGAGTTCGGCATCGTCTCGGGTCTCATGACGACCATTCACGCGTACACGCAGGATCAGAACCTGCAGGACGGCCCGCACAGCGATCTGCGTCGTGCACGTGCCGCAGCGCTGAACGTCGTCCCCACCGGTACCGGTGCAGCCAAGGCCATCGGCCTGGTTCTCCCGCAGCTGCTCGGCAAGCTCGACGGCTACGCACTTCGGGTGCCGATCCCCACCGGCTCGGTCACCGACCTGACCGCTCTGCTGAAGAAAAAGGCCAGCGCCGAGGACATCAACGCCGCGATGAAGGCTGCCGCGGAGGGCCCGCTGAAGGGCATCCTGAAGTACAACACCGATCCCATCGTGTCCTCGGACATCGTCACCGATCCGCACTCGTCGATCTTCGACGCGCCGCTGACCAAGGTCATCGACGACCAGGTGAAGATCGTCTCCTGGTACGACAACGAGTGGGGCTACTCCAACCGCCTCGCCGACCTCATCGGTCTCGTCGGCAAGTCCCTCTGACACCGATGGCTGTCAAGACACTGCAGGATCTGCTCGATGCCGGTGTCGAAGGACGTGGCGTCCTCGTGCGATCGGACTTCAACGTCCCGCTCGAGGACGGCACGATCACCGACCCCGGCCGCATCCAGGCGTCGATTCCGACCCTTCGTGCACTGGTCGAAGCCGGTGCGAAGGTCATCGTCACCGCTCACCTCGGTCGCCCCGACGGCAAGCCCGATGCGAAGTACAGTCTGGCTCCGGTCGCTGCCAAGCTCGGCGAACTGCTCGGCCGGCACGTCCAGCTCGCGGGAGACGTTGTGGGTCAGGACGCCGAGGCACGCGCCGAGGGCCTGACCGACGGCGACGTACTGCTGCTCGAGAACATCCGCTTCGATCCGCGTGAGACCAGCAAGGACGAGTCCGAGCGAGCCGCTCTGGCTCGTGAGCTCGTTGCTCTGGCCGGCGACGATGCGGCATTCGTCTCCGACGGATTCGGCGTCGTGCACCGCAAGCAGGCGTCGGTCTACGACGTGGCGCAGCTGCTTCCGCATTACGCGGGCACACTCGTCGCGGCCGAGGTCGAGGTGTTGGCCAAGCTGACCGAGGATGCGGCTCGTCCGTACGCGGTGGTGCTCGGCGGCTCCAAGGTCTCGGACAAGCTCGGCGTCATCGAGGCGTTGGCTCCCAAGGTCGACACCCTCGTCATCGGCGGCGGCATGGCGTTCACTTTCCTTGCCGCCCAGGGTTATTCGGTCGGTAACTCGCTGTTGCAGGAGGATCAGATCGGGGTCTGCAAGGACCTGCTCGAGCGCTTCGGCGACGTGATCCATCTTCCGGTCGACATCGTCGTCGGAGACAAGTTCGCGGCGGACGCCGAGTCCAAGACCGTCAAGGCATCCGAAATTCCGGACGGCTGGATGGGTCTGGACATCGGACCGGATTCGGTCAGTCGTTTCGCCGTCGTGCTGTCCAATGCGAAGACGATCTTCTGGAACGGACCTGCAGGCGTCTTCGAGTTCGACAAGTTCTCGGCCGGTACCAAGGGCATCGCAGAGGCGATCATCGGAGCCACCGAGAAGGGCGCGTTCAGCGTGGTCGGTGGTGGTGATTCCGCGGCTGCGGTACGCACCCTCGGGCTGCCCGACGACGGCTTCTCGCACATCTCCACCGGTGGCGGTGCATCCCTCGAATACCTCGAGGGCAAGCAGCTGCCCGGTCTATCCGTCCTGGAGGCGTAACGCATGGCACGTAAGCCGCTCATCGCGGGCAACTGGAAGATGAACCTCAACCACCTCGAGGCCATCTCGCTGGTGCAGAAGATCGCCTTCTCGCTGCCCGAGAAGTACTTCGACAAGGTGGACGTCACGGTCATTCCGCCGTTCACCGACATCCGCAGCGTCCAGACGCTGATCGAAGGCGACAAGCTCCTGCTCACCTACGGTGCGCAGGACGTCTCCGCCGAGGACAGCGGCGCATTCACGGGCGAGATCAGCGGGTCGATGCTGGCCAAGCTGGGATGCACCTTCGTCGTGGTCGGCCACTCCGAGCGACGCACGTTGCACAGCGAGGACGATGCCGTCGTTCTGGCGAAGACGAAGGCTGCCTTGAAGAACGGGCTCACACCGATCGTGTGCATCGGCGAGGGTCTGAACATTCGTGAGGCCGGTGAGCACGTGGCCTACAACGTGGCTCAGCTCCGCGGTTCGCTCGACGGCCTCTCGGCCGATGACATCGCCAAGGTCGTCATCGCCTACGAGCCGGTATGGGCCATCGGCACGGGACGCGTGGCCTCGGCGTCGGACGCTCAGGAAGTGTGCGGTGCCATTCGGGAAGAATTGAAGGAATTGGCGTCGGCCGAGGTCGCCGCGGGCGTCCGCGTGCTGTACGGCGGTTCGGTCAACGCCAAGAACGTCGGCGAGATCGTCGGTCAGCCCGACGTCGACGGCGCGCTGGTCGGTGGCGCTTCGCTCAAGGCGGACGAGTTCGCCACATTGTCGGCGATTGCCGCAGGCGGACCGTTGCCCTGATCGGCCATCGTCACCGCTGCACAGAACTGGTTTCGGACACCTCGCTTCGGCGGGGTGTCCGAAGTCGTTCGCGGGGCCAGGTAGGCTGCTGAGGGCATCGAATCGAGTTTGAGGTGGACATGGATCTGTTTCTGGATATTCTGCTGGTCATCACCAGCCTGGCGCTGATCTTGCTGATCCTGCTGCATCGCGGCAAGGGTGGCGGTCTGTCCAGCTTGTTCGGTGGTGGCGTGCAGTCCAGCCTGTCCGGCTCCACGGTCGTCGAGAAGAACCTCGACCGCCTCACTGTCTTCACCGGCCTCATCTGGCTCATCGCGATCCTCGGGATCGGTCTCGAGATCAAGTACACCTGATCCGTCCCGGCTCCGAGTGCGAGTTGACGGCCGAGCGACGATACTGGGGGGATGAGCGAATCCTCTTACGAGTCAGTCGGTTCCCCGGCATTCGTCACACCGACAGCTCGCGGGCGAGAGTTGACCGAGCCGCTGCGGGAGGACATCCGCTATCTCGGCGGCATCCTCGGTGAGATCATTCGCGAACACGAGGGCGACGAGGTCTTCGAGCTCATCGAGTCCGCGCGAGTGGAATCCTTCGCAGTGCGCCGCTCGGAGATCGAACGCGACGACTCTGTCGGCCGGTACACTGATGTCGAAGTGGCGCAAGCTGTTCCGTTGATCCGCGCGTTCAGCCACTTCTCGTTGCTCGCGAACCTGGCCGAGGATCTCCACCGCGAGCGTCGACGTGCCATTCATCTGGACAACGGAGACCCGCCGCAGGACAGCAGCCTGGACGCAACGTGGTCGAAGATCGACGCCGCCGCTCCGTCGCGGGAGCAGGTGGCCGCCGCACTGACCGACGCGTTGGTGGCACCGGTCATCACCGCGCACCCCACCGAAACACGTCGTCGAACGGTGTTCGACGTCCAATCGAAGATCACCGCACTGATGCGTCGGCGCGAGGTCGCGTCGGCTGCCCCGGAGGGCAAAGCCGCCGGAACCGCCAAGGAATTGGCCGCGATCGACGTGCAGATTCGCCGGCAGGTGCTGACTCTGTGGGAAACCGCCCTGATTCGGCTGTCGCGATTGCGCATCCAAGACGAGATCGAGGTGGGTCTCCGCTACTTCGAGTCCTCGCTGTTCGACGTCATGCCCGCCCTCAATGCCGATGTCCGCGCGGCGCTGCGAGCGCGATGGCCGGAGGACGACCTGCTGCCGCGGCCGATACTTCGGCCGGGGTCGTGGATCGGAGGAGACCGCGACGGTAACCCGAACGTCACCGGCGAGGTGGTGCACACGGCCACTCATCAGGCCGGTTACGTGGCGTTCGAGCATTACCTCGACGAACTGGTTGCGCTGGAGAAAGAGTTGTCGATGTCCGCGCGGCTCGTCGCGGTCACCCAGGAACTGGAAGCTCTGGCCGAGGCGTCCGCGGAACCGGACGACCGCCGGGCCGACGAACCGTACCGTGTTGCCGTTGTCGGTATCCGTGCCCGCCTGACAGCAACGGCACGGGCGGTGCTCGACGCGGTTCCGGTGTCCGGAATCGATCTCGGTGCCAACCAGTATGCGAGCCCGCAGGAAGTCCTCGACGATCTCGACACTCTCGACCGCGCGCTCCGGGCCGACGGAGACGGTCTGATCGCCGACGATCGACTGCTTCGACTCCGGCAATCGGTCGAGACGTTCGGATTTCATCTCCAGGCGTTGGACATGCGGCAGAACTCCGAGACCCACGAGGAAGTGGTCGCGGAGCTGTTGGCCTGGGCCGGGGTTCATCAGGACTATCGGTCGCTCGGTGAGGACGAGCGCGTCTCGGTGCTCTCGCACGAACTCGCCACTCGGCGTCCCCTGATCGGGCCCACCGCGCAACTCAGCGACCTCGCTGCGAAGGAACTGGGCATCGTCAGGGCGGCCAAGGAGGCCATCGACCACCTGGGCCCGGACACCGTTCAGAACTACATCATCAGCATGTGTCAGTCCGTCAGTGACATGCTCGAGGCGGCCCTGCTGCTCAAGGAAGCGGGGATCTTCGATCCCGGCGTCGACGGTTCGGCACCCACGTCGACGGTGGGTGTCGTGCCGCTCTTCGAGACGATCGAGGACCTGCAGCAGGGTGCCGCGACGCTGCTCGCCACTCTCGACGTTCCGATCTATCGCGCTCTCGTCGCCGGTCGAGGCATGAACCAGGAGGTCATGCTCGGGTACTCGGACTCGAACAAGGACGGTGGCTATCTCGCGGCCAACTGGGCGCTCTACCGAGCCGAACTCGACCTGCTCGAAGCGTCCCGTAAGACAGGAATTCGGTTGCGGCTCTTCCACGGTCGCGGTGGCACCGTCGGGCGCGGCGGCGGCCCCAGTTACGACGCGATTCTGGCGCAACCGCCCGGCGTGGTGCAGGGATCGCTTCGTCTCACCGAGCAGGGCGAGATCATTGCAGCGAAGTACGCCGAACCGTCGATGGCGCGGCGCAACCTCGAATCGTTGGTCGCGGGCACACTCGAATCGACGCTGCTCGACCTCGAAGGATTGGGTGACGGCGCCGAGGCCGCCTACGACGTTCTGGACGATCTCGCCGCCAAGGCTCGGGCGGCGTACGGCCGGCTGGTGCACGAAGAGCCCGGGTTCGTCGAGTACTTCCGCACGTCCACGCCCGTTGCCGAGGTCGGCGAGCTGAACATCGGGTCGCGTCCGGCGTCGCGCAAGCCGACGAATTCTGTGTACGACCTGCGTGCTATCCCGTGGGTGATGTCGTGGAGTCAGTGCCGCGTCATGCTGCCCGGTTGGTACGGCACCGGATCGGCCTTCGAAGAGTGGGTCGGTGACGACGACTCCAAGCTGGAGGTGCTTGCGGATCTGTATCGGAAGTGGCCGTTCTTCCGCACTGTGCTGTCCAACCTGGCGCAGGTCATGGCCAAGTCCGATCTGGGTATCGCCGCTCGGTATGCGGAACTCGTTCCCGACGCAGACCTCCGCGCACGCATCTTCGGCATGATCGAGGCCGAACACGCCACCACCGTGCGGATGTATCTGAAGATCACCGGTCACAGTCGATTGCTGGAGGACAACCCGGCGCTGGAGCGATCGGTACACAACCGGTTCCCGTACCTGGAACCTCTCAACCAGATGCAGGTCGAGATGTTGCGTCGATACCGCAACGGCGACGACGACGAACGGGTCAAACGAGGAATCCTGCTGACGATGAACGGCCTGGCCACGGCACTACGCAACAGCGGCTAGCACCGTACGTCTCGCTGCGCTGCCGCGGAACCGGTGGCCGACAGTCTGCGTCCAACCGGGTATGAGGACGTGCAGAAACACTCTCGACGCGTGGCGGGACGGGACGGCGTATCGGGTGGTCGCTCGGTCGCCGTATGCACACTTCCGAGACGGGGTCGGTGGCGTCGGCGAGTCCACCGGTGGCGGGGACGCCAGCGGTTCGAACGGCGTAGGTTCGAACGGCGTAGGTTCGAACGACCACGGCGTCGATTCAGGGGAGTGAATCTCCTGAATCGACGCCGCTGTACGTCTGCTGTCAGCTGTGGCTCGAGCCGATCACCGGTCCAGCTGTGAGGCCGCGGCCTCGTCGACGAACCAGACCGTCGATTCCGCGCCGATGGCACCGGCCGACGGCCAGTCGTCGGACGCTGCTCCACCGACGGCGGCGGCAACGGCCTCGGCCTTCCCTGCACCGGACACCAGCAACCACACGTGCTTCGCCCTCCGGACGGCGGGCAGGGTGAGTGTGATGCGTACCGGTGGCGGCTTGGGGGAGTCCTCGACGGCCACGACGAATCGATGCTGCTCGCGCACCGCGTCGGTGTGCGGGAAGAGCGAGTTGATGTGGCCCTCGCCGCCCATGCCCAACAGGTGGATGTCGAAGTCGGGGCATTGACCGTCGGCGGCCCGTGAGTGCAGCGTCTGTGCGTACGCCGCCGCAGCCGTTTCCGGGTCGGAGCCGTAGGCACCGTCCGACGTCGCCATCGTGAACAGTCGATCCGGGTGCACGTCCACGTGCTTCAGCAGCGCGTCCGATGCCTGGACCTCGTTGCGCTCGGGATCTCCCGAGGGGAGAAAACGCTCGTCACCGAAGTAGATGTCCACCCGTGACCAGTCGATGGCACCGGAATCCGCGCGCAGTGCCTCGAGGAGGGCGATTCCCGTCCCGCCTCCGGTCAACACCACCGACGCGACACCGCGCTCGGCCTGCGCCGCGACGACAACGTCGACGAAGCGAGTGCGGGCGGCATCGACCAGCCCTTGTGCGTCGAGGTATCGGAGGACCGACTGATTACTCATAGCTCACTTTCGACAGACCGTGGAGGGCGAGTTCGTAGATTTCGTCCGTGTCGAGCCGCCGCAGTTCCTCGGCCAGGCACTCGCGGGTGTTGCGACGTGCCAGAGCAACCTGAGCGTCGGGCTGACCGGTACGCCGCAGTGTGGCGGTTTTTCCGGTCTGCGGACGGGTCAGCGAAATACTGCTGTTCTCCCTGGTCAGCTCGACCTTGAGCTCGCCGGCTCGCCGGTAGACCGGCACGTCGAGCTTCGCCGCCAACCAGCCGGCCAGAATGTCGAGTGCCGGCTCCTCTGCCAGTCCCGACACGGTGGCCGAGGTGACGGCCTCGAACGGTGCCTGATCGAGGGCAGTCGCCAGCAGGCCGCGCCAGTAGGTGATTCGGCTCCACGACAGATCCGTATCACCCTCGGTGTAGCTGCTCAGCCGTCCCTTGATCGCTGCGGTGGTATCCGACGAATTGGTGGCATCGGTGATCCGCCTGATCGCCAACCGGCCCAGTGGATCCTTCGCCGGTACCGTCGGTGCCTCGTCCGGCCACCACGCGACGATCGGCGTATCGGGCAGCAGGAAGGGAATGACGACGCTGTGTTCGTGATCGGCGAGCTCGCCGTTCAGTCGTAGTACGACGACCTCGGACGCGCCGGCGTCTCCGCCGACGCGGATCTGGGCGTCGAGACTCGACTCGGCGGACCGATCACCGTGGATGAGGACGATGACGCGACACGGATGTTCCCGGCTCGCCTCGTTCGCGGCATCGATCGCCCGTTCGGCCTTGCTCGCATCACGGCTCGCGACGATCAAGGTCAGCACGCGGCCGATGGTGACCGCGCCACCTGCTTCACGAACCTCGACGAGCTTCTTGCCGACCTCGGCCGTCGTGGTGGCGGGAATGTCGACAATCACGGCCTTCTCCATTCGCGTCCGGTGCGGTGCATCATCTCGTCACCCGAGGACGGACCCCAGGTGCCGGCCTCGTACGGTTCGGCGGTGCCGCCCGAGGCCCAGTACTCGAGAATCGGGTCGAGAATCTTCCACGACAGTTCCACTTCGGCGTTGACCGGGAACAGTGAGGGCTCACCCAGGAGTACGTCGAGTATCAGTCGCTCGTACGCCTCGGGAGATGACTCGGTGAACGCCTGGCCGTAGCTGAAGTCCATGCTGACGTCGCGCACCTGCATGCTGGACCCGGGAACTTTGGAACCGAAGCGCATCGTGACGCCCTCGTCCGGCTGGACTCGAATGACCAGTGCGTTCTGCCCCAGTTCCTCGGTCATGGTGGCGTCGAACGGCAGATGGGGGGCACGCTTGAACACCATTGCGATCTCGGTGACTCTGCGGCCCAACGCCTTTCCCGTACGCAGATAGAACGGAACTCCACCCCAGCGCCGAGTGTCGACCTCGAGGGTGATGGCGGCGTAGGTTTCGGTGTTCGACTCGGAGTCGAACCCCTCTTCCTCCTTGAGCCCCTTCACTTTCTGGCTGCCCTGCCACCCGGCGGAGTACTGCCCGCGGGCGGACGTGCGATCGAGCGGCTCGGCGAGCTTGGTCGCCGAGAGCACCTTGATCTTCTCGGACTGCAGCTCGGTGGGGTTGAAACTCACCGGCTCCTCCATCGCAGTGATGGCGAGCAACTGGAGGAGATGGTTCTGAATGACGTCGCGGGCTGCCCCGATTCCGTCGTAATAGCCTGCGCGGCCACCCAATCCGATGTCCTCGGCCATCGTGATCTGCACGTGGTCCACATAGTGCGCGTTCCAGATCGGATCGAACAACTGGTTGGCGAAGCGCAGCGCGAGAATGTTCTGCACCGTCTCCTTGCCCAGGTAGTGATCGATCCGAAAGACGGTGTCCTCGGGGAACACTCGGTTCACGATCGCGTTGAGCTCCTTGGCGCTCTGCAAATCGTGACCGAACGGCTTCTCGATGACGACGCGTCGCCAGTTGCCGTCCTGCGCCTGGGCCAGTCCGGAGCGTGAAAGTTGTTGCAGTACAACAGGGAACGCGCCGGGTGGGATCGAGAGGTAGAAGGCATGGTTTCCGCCGGTGCCGCGGGTGGTGTCGAGCTCGGCGAGAGTCCGCGACAACTCGTCGAACGCGGCATCGTCGTCGAACGAACCCTGAACGAACCGGAAGCCCTCGGCAAGGGTGTTCCACACCTCTTCGCTGAACGGGGTTCGAGCATGATCGCGTACCGAGTCGTGCACGATCTTCTCGAAATCCTGGTTCTGCCACTCACGGCGAGCGAAGCCGACCAGGGCGAAACCGGGGGGTAGGAGCCCCCGGTTCGCCAGGTCGTACACCGCAGGCATGAGCTTCTTACGCGCGAGGTCACCGGTCACCCCGAAGATGACCATGCTGCACGGCCCGGCGATGCGGGGGAGCCGCTTGTCTCGCGCGTCGCGAAGTGGATTACGCCAGTCCGCGGAATTCAGGTTTTCTGTGTCTGCGGTGGGCACAGGTCAGCTCTTCTGACCTGCTTGGCGGAGCTGCTCCTCGGTAGCTTCGAGCAGCTCGTTCCACGCAGCCTCGAACTTCTGGACGCCCTCGTTCTCCAACGTCAGGAAGACGTCGGTGAGGTCGATTCCCAGGGCGGAGATGCGGTCGAAGATCTCCTGCGACTCCGGTCCCTTACCCGAGACGGTGTCGCCGACGATCTCGCCGTGGTCTGCGACCGCGTCCATGGTCTTCTCCGGCATCGTGTTCACGGTGTTCGGAGAGACGAGCTCGGTGACGTACATGGTGTCCGGGTAGGCGTCGGACTTGACGCCCGTCGAGGCCCACAGCGGCCGCTGCGGACGCGCACCGTTGCCCGCGAGTTCGCGGAACCGGGGAGCCACCTCGAACACCTGCTGGTAGGCCACGTACGCAAGGCGTGCATTGGCCAGCGCGGCCTTGCCCTTGAGGGCCTCGGCATCGGGGGTGCCGATGGCGTCCAGCCGCGAGTCGATCTCGCTGTCCACGCGGGACACGAAGAACGACGCCACGGAATGGATCTTGTCGAGGTCGTGACCGGCGGCGCGGGCGGCCTCGAGACCCTCGAGGTACGCGTTCATGACCAGCTCGTAGCGCTCGACGGAGAAGATCAGGGTCACGTTGACGCTGATGCCCTCACCGATCACCTTGGCAATGGCGGGGATGCCTTCTTCGGTTGCCGGAATCTTGATGAGGAGATTCGGACGGTCGACGATCTTCCAGAGTTCGACGGCCTGCTCGTACGTCTTGTCCGCGTCGTGCGCCATGCGGGGGTCGACCTCGATCGACACGCGTCCGTCGACGCCCGCGCTGGCCTCGTACTGCGGTACGAGGATGTCGCACGCCTCACGGACGTCGTCGGTGGTGACGGTGCGAATCGTGGTCTCGACATCGGCACCTTCGCCGGCAAGCTTGGTGACCTGCTCGTCGTAAGCATCGCCCTTGCTCAATGCGGCCTGGAAGATCGACGGGTTGGTCGTCACGCCGACGACGCTCTTGGTGTCGATCAGGTCCTTGAGGTTGCCCGACCGAATGCGGTCGCGGGACAGGTCGTCCAGCCAGACCGAAATTCCGGCGGCGGACAGCTCGGCAAGGTTTTTGTTCTGGGTCATGAGTTATCCCTTCACGTTGGTGATGGAGCGCTGCGCGGCCGCGACGACGGCGTCGGCCGTGAAGCCGAACTCGCGGAAAAGTGTTGCCGCATCGGCAGATTCGCCGTAGTGCTCGAGCGAGATGATCTCGCCGAAACCGCCGACGATCTTCCACCACGGCATCGCGATGCCGGCCTCGATGGACACCCGCGCCTTGACGGTGGGCGGAATGACCTGGTCGCGGTAGTTCTGGTCCTGGCTCTCGAACCACTCGACACACGGCATCGACACCACGCGTGCCGCGATGCCCTGCGCCTCGAGCAGCTTCTGGGCCTCCACTGCGTACTGCAGTTCGGAACCGGTGCCGATCAGGACGACGTCGGGAGCGGCCTTGGAGGACTCGGAGAGGATGTAGCCACCCTTCGAGACGCCCTCGAAGCTGGTGCCTTCCAGGATCGGGATGCCCTGACGCGTCAGCGCCAGGCCGACGGGCCCGCTGCTGCTCGACCTGGCGAGCACCGACTGCCAGGCGTAGGCCGTCTCGTTGGCGTCACCGGGGCGTACGACAGACAGGTTGGGAATCGCACGCAGGGCCGCGAGGTGCTCGACCGGCTGGTGCGTCGGGCCGTCCTCGCCGAGGCCGATGGAGTCGTGGGTCCACACGTAGATGGGATCGATGTCCATCAGCGACGCCAGGCGAACCGACGGCCGCATGTAGTCGCTGAATTGCATGAACGTTCCGCCGTACGCGCGGGTCGGACCGTGCATGACGATGCCCGACAGGATCGCACCCATGGCGTGCTCGCGGATACCGAAGTGCAGCGTGCGGCCGTACGGCTCGGCATCCCAGTCGTCGGTGGAGATCGACGTGGGGCCGAAGGACTTCGCACCCTTGATCGTGGTGTTGTTGCTGCCTGCGAGGTCGGCCGAGCCGCCCCACAGTTCCGGAAGAACGGGTCCGACGGCGTTGAGGACCTCGCCCGACGCCGCACGCGTGGCGACGGCCTTGCTGCCGGGCTCCCACGTGGGCAGCACGTCGGTCCAGTTCTCGGGCAGCGTGCCCTGCTGAAGACGGTCGAGCAACTGCTTGCGCTCGGGCTCACGGGCTGCCCAGGCCTCGAACTGCGTCATCCACTCGTTGTGTGCGGCGCGGCCGCGTTCCTGGAGCTTGCGAGTGTGGCCGATGACCTCGTCGCTGACCTCGAACGTCTTGGCCGGGTCGAAGTCCAGGGCCTGCTTGACCTTCGCGACCTCTTCGTCGCCCAGCGCGGCACCGTGGACGGCACCGGTGTTCATCATCGTCGGAGCCGGGAACCCGATGATGGTCCGCAGCACGATGATCGACGGCTTGTCGGTGACGGCCTTGGCGGCCTCGATGGCGTTCTCGATCGCGGTGACGTTCTCGCCGCCCTCGACGACCTGTACGTGCCACCCGTAGGCCTCGTACCGCGCGGCGGTGTTCTCGGACAGGGCGATGTCGGTCGAGTGCTCGATCGAGATCTTGTTGTCGTCGTAGAACAGGATCAGGTTGCCGAGCTGCTGGGTGCCAGCGAGCGACGACGCCTCGGACGTGACGCCCTCTTCGATGTCGCCGTCGGAGGCGATCACATAGATGAAGTGATCGAACGGGCTCTCGCCGAGCGCAGGTTCGGGATCGAACAGTCCGCGTTCACGGCGCGATGCCATTGCCATTCCCACAGCGGATGCCAGTCCCTGACCGAGAGGGCCGGTGGTGATCTCGACGCCGTCGGCGTGGCGGAATTCAGGATGCCCGGGAGTCTTCGACTTGTAGGTCCGCAGCGCTTCGATGTCTGCGAGCTCGAGACCGAAACCGCCCAAGTAGAGCTGCAAGTACAGGGTCAGGCTCGAGTGACCGCACGACAGCACGAAACGGTCGCGGCCGATCCAGTGGGTGTCGGTGGGGTCGTGGCGCATGGTGCGCTGGAAGAGGGTGTACGCGAGGGGAGCCAAGCTCATCGCGGTTCCGGGGTGGCCGTTGCCGACCTTCTGCACTGCGTCCGCTGCCAGGACACGAACGGTGTCGACCGCCCGGGTGTCCAGGTCCGTCCAGTCGCTGGGGTGGTGCGCCGTGGTGAGGACGTCAATATCGTCTGTGATCGACACGAGCAGAAATCTCCTGACATTCGTTCGAGTTGTGGCTCCGAGGATTCGTCGCTCGGCGGTAACTGCACAGCGCCTGCGTGAGGCGCGAACGTAGTCGATGCCGAAGGACGTCCCCCACCAGCCTAGTTCCGACCGACGCTACTGTCGTGCCTTCCCCCGTCGGAGCACGAACGTGTGTGGCGTCGCCGCATCGTTCTTCGGTTTGGGTGCCCTGCGAATTGGACGTGCAAACCCCGCCGTCTACCATCGTCTGTAGTAGGCGCATGCTCGACGGCTCCCGGGGGCAATTTCCGAACCGGGACCATCCGCGTGCGCGTCGGTGGCCGAGGTCCTCGTGAGGCGGTTCTCCCAGGATCGGTCGGCCGCCAGGAACGAACCCGCGTGCCCGACGGCGCGTGGCAAGTGGCCGAGCGCCAGAGAACGACAGTCGTGCGAGGAGACGCAGTGCGAATTGGGCAGCAGCCGGGCGGACACGGTTTCGCCGGCGGCCCCGGATTCGGAGCAGACGACCAGGGCGACACCGAACACGCCGCGCCGGCGTCGGTGCCGCGCAGAGCGTGGGCTCTCTTCCTGGCCTATGTCGCGCTGACGAAGCCTCGGGTCATCGAACTACTTCTCGTCACGACCATTCCCGCGATGCTGCTGGCAGATCGCGGTCACGTGGACCCGTGGCTGATTCTCACCACACTGTTCGGTGGAATGCTGGCCGCGGCGAGCGCGAACACCTTGAACATGGTGGTCGACGCAGACATCGACAAGGTGATGAAGCGCACCGAGAAGCGGCCGTTGGCCCGCGGCGCGATGCCTGTGTCGCACGCACTGGTGTTCGGTCTCGTCCTCGGGGTGTTCTCGTTCTTCTGGCTCTGGGCGACGACCAACCTCCTCAGCGGCGTGCTGGCCGTCGTCACGATCTGCTTCTACATCTTCGTCTACACCCTGGTACTCAAGCGCCGAACTTCGCAGAACGTGGTGTGGGGCGGTGCCGCCGGCTGTATGCCGGTCATGATCGGCTGGTCCGCCGTCACCGGCACGATCGGCTGGCAGGCGCTGGTGATGTTCCTCGTCATCTTCCTGTGGACACCGCCGCACACCTGGGCCTTGATGCTTCGCTACAAGGAGGACTACCAGGCGGCCAACGTCCCGATGCTTCCTGCCGTCGCGTCGGAGACCAAGGTCACCAAGCACATCGTGCTCTACGCGTGGGCCACGGTTGCTGCGACGTTGGCACTGGCCCCGGGCTCCGGCGTCGTCTACGCGGTGATCGCGGTGGCATCGGGAATTTGGTTCCTCGTCGTGGCGCATCGCCTGTACGCAGGCGTGCGGGCTGGAACACCGGTCAAGCCTCTCAAGCTGTTCATCCTGTCCAACGAATACCTGGCGCTGGTGTTCTGCGGCCTCGCCGTCGACTCTGTCCTCGGCTGGCAGACGCTCGCCCAGCTGGTCTCCTGAGCGAGCGCCTCCTCACATCTGCACGCGGTCAGGGGACGAGAACGATCGAACCGGTCGTCTTACGTCCTTCCAGGTCCATGTGTGCCTGCGCGACATCTTCGAGCGCGTAGCGAGCGCCGACCTCGACCGTCAGAGCGCCGCTCGACAACGCGTCGAACACATCGCCCGCACGCCATTCGAGCTCGGCTCGGTCCCGTATGTGATGCGCCAGAGTGGGCCTGGTCAGAAACACCGATCCGGCCCCGTTGAGCCGCTGTGGGTCGAACGGCGGTACCGGGCCGCTCGCAGCACCGAACAGGGCCAGCGTGCCTCTGATGCGCAGCGACGCCAGACTGGCCTCGAACGTGTCGGCTCCGACACCGTCGTAGACGGCATGGACTCCCTCGCCGCCGGTCAGTTCGCGAACCTTGGCCGCAATGTCGTCGTCGTACCGCAGTACGTGGGCGGCACCGGACTGGACCGACCGCTCTGCTTTGGCATCGGTGGACACCGTCGTGATGACCCGTACGCCCTTTCCGACCGCCATCTGGGTCAGCAGTAGTCCGACGCCGCCCGCGCCCGCGTGCACGAGGACCGTGTCGCCGCTGCGCGCCGGGTAGGTGGACTCGATCAGGTAGTGCGCAGTCATGCCCTGGAGCAGAGCCGACGCCGCCTGATCGGCCGGAACGCCGTCGGGAACGGATATGGCGGACGAGGCGTCCACGACGACGAACTCGGCATAGCTACCCGGCGCGGCCGCCCAGGCGATGCGGTCCCCAGGAGCGAACGCGGTGACGTCCGGACCGGCCTCGTGGACAACTCCGGAACCCTCGTCGCCGGGGATGTAGGGCAGGGACCGTGGATACAGGCCGCGGCGGAAGTAGGTGTCGATGTAGTTGATCCCGATGGCGTCGACGCGCACGAGAACCTGCCCCGGTCCGGGCTCGGGAATGGGCACGTCCACGACGACCATGACCTCGGGTCCGCCGGTGTTGTCTACTCGAATGGCACGCATATCCCTGTTCTACACGGGAGCGAAATGAGTTCGAGAGCGGACGCACGCTTCCACGACGGGTGCGACAAGTTACCGATCAGTAGCGATTCGGCGGGCCGATGCCGCCACGGTGGACGACCTCGGTATCGTGTCTGCATGGCTACCGAAATCGACAGTGCGGGCAACGAGAAGGACACGTCCAACGAGGTTCCGAAGGGAACTCTCGCGGCTGTGAAGGCTTTTCTCGCCGACCACGGCAACTCGGCAAGTGTGGTGATCCAACCCATCGGTCGGGCCGGAACCCGGCTCACGCTGGTCGGCGCAGACGGAGTGCTCGGAGACCAGGTGGTTCCGTCCACAGCGGTCGCACACGCGATCGTCGCCAGGTTCGACGAACTGACCGAGGCGGAGTGGGACCGCGAGCTGGTCAGTTCGGTCAATCCGGCACCGGGCCATTACGAGAAGATGGCCGGCTGGGTCGCTCGGCAGAAGAAGTTCCCCAAGGCCCGCAACCAGGCCATCGTCGGGTAGGACGAGAGCCGCAAAGTTTTTTCGACTCGACGGGAACCGTCTCGCGGTCCGATGCGTCGAAATCAGTGGAGGGGCAGTCGGCCATCTGAGGGGGAGGTCGGCTGCCCCTCCGCTGCGATTCGAAACTGCTGTGCTCGGACACGCGCGTGTCGAGCCTGCTGAGGCCCGGCACCCGAAGACTGCCGGGCCTCAGGACGCTGCGGCGACCCTGTCCACGTCGTCTTCCCGATCGGCAACTGCAGGACCGCGTGTTCTGCACGATGCCCACAGCGCAGCCGTGGCAGCCGTGCAGGCTCCGGCACCGGCAACGTGGAACGCGACGAGTACTGCGGGAACGCCCGTGAAGTACTGGACCAGGCCGATCAGGGACTGGGCCAGCACGATCGCCACCAGAACGTGCAGCCGCTGCTTGACGGCAGTCGGCGCTCCGACCGCGTACAGGGCGAAACCGAGCCCGACGAGCAGCGCGAGATACCCGACCAGGAATTGCGAGTGGGCGTGCACCAGCGTGACGATCTCGATGCCCAGGCGCGGTACCGGCTCGTCGATGCTCTTGTCGCCGGCGTGCGGGCCGGCACCGGTCACCATCGTCCCGGCGATCAGTACGCCGGTCAGCGCGACGCCGGACAGGGCAGTGAGCCCGCGTAGCGCGGCGGGGACGGTGGGCAGCGACTTCGGCGCGGAGTCGGTTTCACCCACCTTGACGAACAGCAGAGTAGCCAGCCAGACCATTGCCATCGACACCACGAGGTGAATGGCAACTGTCCACCACAGCAGGCCGGTCAGCACGGTGAAGCCACCGATGACGGCCTGCACGACGGTTCCCAGCGGCATGAACCACGCGAAGAGCAACACCTCGCGCCGCCGAGCCGCGCGAGTGACAGCGAGAACGACGGCCGCAGCGGCGATGACCACCACGAAGGTGAGCAGTCGATTGCCGAACTCGACGGCCTGATGCAGCACCGGAACCTCGGATACTCCGACCGGCGTGAAGCTTCCGGGGAAGCACTGTGGCCAGGTGGGGCACCCGAGCCCGGAGCCGGTCACTCGAACCACCGCACCGGTGACGGCTATGCCGCCCTGGGTGAGGATGGCGATGAATGCCAGCACCCGCTGTACCCGCAGCGAGGGCAGGGGCAGATAGGCCACGAGGCGCAGGAACACGCCGTAGAGCTTCCGTAGGAGGTAGGGCACTCCACGATGGTAAACGCCGATCAACTACACAGCGTCGTTGGGTAGAGCGACCGGCGGAAAGCCTCGCTCAGGTGAATTTGAAGGTTCGGACCGCGAGAGTGCCGCAGACCGCAGCCCAGACGAGCAGCACGGCGATCCCGAAGAGGTCGAACGACGAGGCCACACCGCGGTTGAGCGCCTCGCCGAGTGCGCCGGACGGGACTATCCGTGCGACGTTCTGCAGGCCCTGCGGAATCTGGTCGTCGACGAACACCGCGCTGCCGATCCCGAGCATCACGAACCAGGCGAGGTTGGCCAATGCCAACACGATCTCCGCCCGCAGGGTGCCGCCGAGCAGCAACCCCATCGAGGCGAACGTCACCGTTCCCAAAGCGATGACGACCGCCCCGAGCACCAGGCCGGCCGCACTCGGTCGCCAGCCGAGGGCGACGCCGATCGAGCCCAGCAGAACCGACTGCATGATCACCACGATCACGACGGCTACCGACTTGCCGCCGATGATTCCCCACCGTGGGAGTGGCGTGGCACCGAGTCTCTTGAGGGCGCCGTAGCGTCGATCGAACCCGACGGCAATCGCCTGTCCGGTGAATGCCGTCGACATGATGGCCACCATCATCACCGCCGGCACGACCCGCGCGACGCGGTCGTCGCCGAGCTCACCGAACGGCAGCAGGGTGAGTCCGATCAACAGCGTGATCGGAATGAACATCGTCAACAGCAGCTGCTCACCGTTGCGCAGCAACAACTTCAGCTCGAGACGCGACTGCGCGAACAGCATCCGAGCGGCCGACGCCGGCTGTGGACGCGGCGCGAACAGTCCTGTCTCGAAACGGTTGTCGGCGAGTCGGGCTTCTCTGCGCACCGTCACATCCTCAATTCTCTGCCGGTCAGTTCGAGGAAGACGTCCTCGAGCCGCCGCTGATCGACCTGCAACTCCGTCGCCAGCACGTTCTGTTGTGCGCACCACGAGGTGACGACCACCAGGATCTGCGGTTCGATCACTCCGGCGACGACGTACGACCCCGGTGACGTCTCCGACGGTACGTAACCGGAGGGCAGGGCCGCGTCGAGCAGGGACAGATCGAGACCGGGGGGAGCGGAGAAGCGCAACTGTCCCTCGGCTCCCTGCTTGGTGAGCTCGGACGGGGATCCGGAGGCGACGACGCGACCGTTGTCGATGATCGTCAACCGATCCGCCAGCTGCTCGGCCTCGTCCATCAGATGTGTGGTCAGTAGAACGCCGACGCCGTCCCGTCGAAGTGCGTCGATCAATTCCCACACCAGCAGTCGGGCGTGGGCGTCGAGTCCGGCTGTCGGTTCGTCGAGAAACACCAACTCGGGGCGGCCGACGATGGCACAGGCCAACGCCAGTCGCTGCTGCTGGCCACCGGACAACCGTCGATAGGGTGTGCGGACCGCCGAGGTCAGGCCCAGACAGTCGAGCAGCCACGTCGTGTCGAGAGGGTCGGCAGAGTACGAGGCGACGAGCTCGAGCATTTCGCCTGCCTTGGACCCCGGGTAGGCACCGCCTCCCTGCAGCATGACGCCGATGCGGGGTCGGAGCTGGGCGGACTCGGCGATGGGGTCGAGGCCGAGGATTCTGACCGTGCCGCTGTCGGGTACGACGAAGCCTTCGCACATCTCGACGGTGGTGGTCTTTCCGGCACCGTTCGGGCCGAGCAGCGCGAGAACTTCACCCGCACCGATGCTCAGGCTCAGTCCGTCGACGGCGGTGGCGCCGTCGTAGGACTTGCGCACGTCGGTCAACTGCACGACAGGTTGCGCCGCATTCGACGTCCCGGAGATCACGAGGACTCAGCGTATTCGTCGGTGTGCCGCTCGGGTGCCGGTGGTCCGCTGCGCGTGGGCCACGGCAGCCGGTTTCGTGTCAGCAGATACAACACGACGATGGTCAGGATGGTCATCACTGCGGCCTGCACGATCTGGAACGGCTGGTATTCGCTGCCGTTCGGCATGAGGATCACGCTGACCAAGGACGAGAAGGCAATGGCGGGACGCCGGAAGGACGGAGTGGTGGCCCATGCTGCCAGCGGGATCACCGCCCACAGCAGATACCAGGGCTGGACTACCGGGAACAGCAGAACCACTGCTCCCAGCGCCACCCCCAGTGCTCCCACCGAGTGCAGTCGGCCCCTCAGAACAGCGACCAGCATGCGGATCACGATGACGCCGGCGACGACGGCTGCGATCGGCCGAGTGAGACTCAACACGGCGGTGGTGTGATCACCGAGGCCGAGCAACACGCCGACGAATCCGGTAGCCAGGCCGAGAATCGTGGGAATCGACATCCAGCTGCGCACCACCCCCGCGGTACCGAGAGTGTGGATCCAACCGAATCCGAGTCCGCTACCCAGGCTCACGACGACTTGGACGGCGACGGCGATCGTGCCGAGCAGCAGCGCAGCGTAGACGACCGATCTCAGAGTGCCGCCCCACCGTCTCGACAGCGCCATGCCGACGAACCCCAGCGCTATCAGCGACGGGATCTTGATCGTCGACGAGAGTGCGATCACACCCGCTCCGCCGATGAGGAACGCGATATCGGTGCTGCGCAACGCACCCGGGCGCTCGATCGCACGCAGCGCCAGTTCGGTACCCGCGAGCATGAGCCCGATCATCAGGGCTTCGTTGTGAATTCCGGCGACCAGGTGGAACAGCAACAGCGGGTTCGCTGCACCGAGCCACAGTGCCGTGACCGACGCGACCCCGCAACGGCGTGCGAGACGCGGCAGCGCCCAAACGATCAGCGCGACTCCCGCCAAGGCGAGCAGTCGGTGCAGGAAGATGCCGGCGACGATGTTCTCGCCGGTCAAGTACGTGATTCCGCGCCCCATCCACAGGAACAGCGGACCGTAGGGTGCCGGAGTCTCTCGCCAGATGTTGGGCACCGTCCGGGTCAGGACGTTGTCGGCCCCCAGTGCATCCACGGGGCCGATCTCGTAGGGGTCGAGACCGCGGGCCGTGATCTCGCTCTGGGCCAGGTAGGAGTAGACGTCGCGCGAGAACATCGGCGGTGCGACGCTCAGCGGCAGGATCCACAGCAGCAGAGTTCGGTCCATCTGCGATCGGGACAGGCGGCGGGGAGTCGCACCCGATCGCGTCCGCCCCAGCGCGAACCTGCCGAGCAGTAGCCACGCGAGGACCACGACGACGGTTCCCGTCATGGTCACGGTCAAAGCCGACGTGGCCATGCGCGACGGCAGGCTCAGTAACCGGACGCCCGCGATCGGGTTCTGCAGTACCGGCTGCGCACCCGCGCCGAGCGCGCCGATCGCCATCAGCAGCGCGCCCGCGGCTCCGAAACGGCGAATGTTGCGTAGTTGAACGGTCTCGGCGGGATCGAGACCGGGTGCCTCCGGCTCGTCGCCGTGCAACGTGGCGACACCGGCACCCGGTGGGGTCGGTTCCAGGCCGAACACGCGCCGAGCAGGGGTGAGAATCATCCTGTGCAGCAGCGTGCCGCGCGTGGATTCGGGGTTCTCGGGATCGGGGGACGAGCTGGCACCGGTCGCGGAAGGCGAGTTCTCGGAACTCTGCTCACTCTCGGTCGATGGCACAGTGGGAGCGTAGCTGTGTGCCATGGCGCGATTCACCCGGTCCTCCGGACTCCGCGGCCTGCGTCGCCCGGCTCGGATTCACCTGAGGGATAGGGCACCCTTGCTGGACCAGGTGAAACAATTCCGTCACACTGGTGTTGTGAAAACAACCGAGAGCTCGCTCGTGCGTCCGGAAAGCGTCGATCCATCGACCGCCGGAGCAGGCGCGTCGTCGGTGCGACCGGCATCGGCCCCCGAGGGGCAGACGCGGGGCGCGGTGGTCACCCTACTGCTCGAAGAAGGCCCCATCACCGCGTCCGATATCGGCACTCGGCTTGGATTGAGCGCGGCAGGTGTCCGACGCCACCTCGATGCGCTCATCGATGCAGGCGAGGCCAGGATCACCACCCCGGCGGGAGCACGTCAGCGTGGACGCGGGCGACCGGCTAAGCATTTCCAGCTCACCGCAGCCGGCCGCAATCGGCTGGGCCACACCTACGACGATCTGGCCGGAGCCGCGATGCGGCAGCTGCGCAAGATCGGTGGCAACGACGCCATCGAGACGTTCGCGCGGCAACGCGTCAACACCATCGTTGCCGACGTCGAACCCGCGACCGGTTCCGACGCACATGCCGTGGAAACGGCGGCGGGAAGAATTGCCGACGCGTTCAGTGCGGCGGGATTCTCGGCCACCACGCGGCAAGTCGGCAACGGAGTGCAGATCTGCCAACACCATTGCCCGGTGTCGCACGTCGCAGCAGAGTTTCCCGAGCTGTGCGAGGCCGAACAAGCAGCGTTCGCCGAGATCCTCGGCACGCATGTGCAGCGTCTTGCCACCATTGCGAACGGCAACTGCGCTTGCACCACACACGTACCGCTCACCTCGACGCGATCGAGGAGCGGTCGATCCGGTACCGACGTATCGACAGATAGTTCACACAAGATGACGTCCGACACGCAGCCCCGTGTCGGAGAACGCACACGCCTCCGGAAGGAGCCCGCATGACCGTCACACCAGACCAGGTGACACCCGCCGCGCCGCTGACTCAGGACGAGACCATCGCATCGCTCGGCACCTACGGATACGGCTGGGCCGATTCCGACGTGGCCGGCGCGAGCGCCAAGCGCGGCTTGTCCGAGGCTGTCGTCCGTGACATCTCGGCCAAGAAGAGCGAGCCCGAGTGGATGCTCGAAGCCCGTCTGAAGGCTCTCAAGACCTTCGACCGCAAGCCCATGCCCAACTGGGGTTCCGACCTGGACGGCATCGACTTCGACAACATCAAGTACTTCGTGCGGTCCAGCGAGAAGCAGGCCGCTACGTGGGACGATCTGCCCGAGGACATCAAAAACACGTACGACAAGCTCGGCATCCCCGAAGCCGAGAAGCAGCGCCTGGTCTCCGGTGTCGCAGCTCAGTACGAGTCCGAGGTCGTCTACCACTCGATCCGTGAGGACCTCGAGGCGCAGGGTGTGTTGTTCCTCGACACCGACACCGCACTCAAGGAGCAGCCGGAGCTGTTCCGCGAGTACTTCGGCACCGTTATCCCCGCGGGCGACAACAAGTTCTCTGCGTTGAACACCGCAGTGTGGTCCGGTGGATCGTTCATCTACATCCCGCCGGGCGTGCACGTCGACATCCCGCTGCAGGCCTACTTCCGGATCAACACCGAGAACATGGGCCAGTTCGAGCGCACGCTGATCATCGTCGACGAGGGTGCCTACGTGCACTACGTCGAGGGCTGCACCGCGCCGATCTACAAGTCCGATTCGCTGCACTCCGCCGTGGTCGAGATCATCGTCAAGAAGGGTGGTCGTTGCCGGTACACGACCATTCAGAACTGGTCGAACAACGTCTACAACCTGGTCACCAAGCGCGCCAAGGCAGAAGCAGGCGCAACGATGGAGTGGGTCGACGGCAACATCGGCTCCAAGGTCACCATGAAGTACCCGGCTGTGTGGATGACCGGCGAATACGCCAAGGGCGAGGTTCTCTCGGTCGCGTTCGCAGGGCCCGATCAGCACCAGGACACCGGTTCCAAGATGCTGCACCTGGCACCGCACACGTCGTCGAACATCGTCAGCAAGTCCGTCGCCCGTGGCGGTGGACGGACGTCCTACCGCGGTCTGATCCAGATCAACAAGGGCGCGCACGGCTCTCGTTCGACGGTCAAGTGCGACGCCCTGCTGGTCGACACGATCAGTCGGTCCGACACCTACCCGTACGTCGACATCCGTGAGGACGACGTGTCGATGGGTCACGAGGCCACTGTCTCGAAGGTCAGCGACGATCAGTTGTTCTACCTGATGAGCCGCGGCATGACCGAGGACGAAGCGATGGCCATGGTCGTCCGCGGATTCGTCGAGCCCATTGCTCGCGAACTGCCGATGGAGTACGCGCTCGAGCTCAACCGGCTCATCGAGTTGCAGATGGAAGGGTCGGTCGGATAAGTGAACAACCCCCTCACCGGAGTCATGGGTGCCGTGGCATCGGAAAACCCGGCATCCGAGAACCCCGATTCCGCCAAGGAAGACAAGTCGAAGCTCGTCGCCAACAAGGGCGCTCAGTTCACGTCGTACGACGTGAACGCGTTCGAGGTGCCGTCGGGCCGTGACGAACTGTGGCGCTTCACGCCGCTGCGTCGCCTTCGCGGCCTGCACGACGGTTCGGCAGTCGCCGACGGGACCGCTCAGGTCACCGTCGGGGCTGCGGACCAGGTGGTCGTGGAGACCGTGGGACGCGACGACGATCGACTCGGGAAGGCCGGCGTGCCTGCCGATCGGATTGCCGCACAGGCATATTCGGCCTTCACCGAGGCCACGATCGTCAGCATTCCCAACGAGGTCGAGGTAGCGGAGCCGATCGAGATCACGATCGACGGTCCGGGCGTCGACCACGTCGCCTACGGGCACGTGCAGATTCGCCTCGGCACGTTTGCTCGCGCCACCGTGGTGATCGATCAGCGCGGCAGCGGCACGTACGCCGAGAACGTCGAGTTCGTGCTGGGTGACAGCTCGCAGTTGCATGTCGTGCTGATCCAGGACTGGCAGTCGGACGCGGTGCACGTGGCCGCCCACCACGCCCTGCTCGGACGTGACTCGGTGTTGCGCCACTACAACGTCAGCCTCGGCGGCGACTTGGTGCGCATCAGCCCGACCGTGCGCTACAGCGCGCCCGGCGGTGACGCGAACATGCTCGGTGTGTACTTCGCCGACGCCGGTCAGCACCTCGAGCAGCGACTGCTCGTCGACCATTCGGCTCCGCATTGCAAGTCGAACGTGATGTACAAGGGCGCGCTCCAGGGTGAAACCGGACCCGGCACCGTCGACGCACACACCGTATGGATCGGCGACGTTCTCATTCGCGCCGAGGCCGAGGGCACCGAGACGTACGAACTGAACCGAAATCTCGTGCTCACCGACGGCGCTCGCGCCGATTCGGTACCGAACCTGGAAATCGAAACCGGCGAGATCGTCGGAGCAGGGCACGCCAGTGCTACCGGCCGATTCGACGACGAGCAGCTGTTCTACCTGCGTGCTCGCGGCATCTCGGAGGAGGTGGCCCGTCGACTGGTGGTCCGCGGCTTCTTCCACGAAATCATCGACAAGATTCCGGTCCCCGCCGTACGCGAGCGTCTCGATGCTGCCATCGAGACCGAGCTCGCCGTCGTCGGCGCGTAGGCCCAACCGAACCTTTCTCGACTGCACAAAGGAACTTTGATGTCCACACTCGAAATCCGCGATCTGCACGTCAGCGTCGCCAACACCGACTCGTCCGCCGAGCCGATCGACATCCTCAAAGGTGTCGACCTGACCGTGAAGTCCGGCGAGACGCACGCGATCATGGGACCCAACGGCTCGGGCAAGTCCACCTTGTCGTACGCCATTGCCGGCCACCCGAAGTACACCGTCACCTCCGGCACCATCACCCTCGACGGTGAAGACGTTCTCGAGATGAGCGTCGACGAGCGCGCCCGCGCAGGTCTGTTCCTGGCGATGCAGTACCCGGTGGAGGTGCCCGGAGTGTCGATGTCGAACTTCCTGCGCACCGCCGCCACCGCCGTGCGCGGCGAAGCCCCCAAGCTGCGGCACTGGGTCAAGGAAGCCAAGACCGCCATGAGCGAGCTCGAAATCGAGGCGAACTTCCTCGAGCGCAACGTCAACGAGGGTTTCTCCGGCGGCGAGAAGAAGCGTCACGAGATCCTGCAGCTGGGACTGCTCAAGCCGAAGATCGCCATTCTCGACGAGACCGATTCCGGCCTCGACGTCGACGCTTTGCGCGTGGTGTCCGAGGGCGTGAACAAGTACAAGGCGCGTGAAGACGGGGGAGTGCTGCTGATCACGCACTACACCCGCATTCTTCGCTACATCAAGCCCGACTTCGTGCACGTCTTCGTCAACGGTGAGATCGTCAAGTCCGGCGGCGCCGAGCTGGCCGACGAGCTCGAGGCCAACGGCTACGCCGGCTACACGCAGGCCGCGACCACCGGAGCATGAGTATGGCTGCACCGGCAGCTGTGACGGTAGCGACATCGTTCGATGTCGCTACCGTTCGCCGCGATTTTCCTATTCTCTCGCGCACCGTCCGCGACGGAAAGCCGTTGGTGTATCTGGATTCCGGCGCAACCTCGCAGCGGCCGGTGCAGGTACTCGACGCCGAACGCGAGTTCCTCACCACCTGTAACGCGGCGGTGCACCGCGGGGCGCACCAGCTGGCCGAGGAAGCCACAGACGCGTACGAGGGAGCCAGGGCGGATATCGCCGCGTTCGTCGGTGCAGACGTCGACGAGATCGTCTTCACCAAGAACGCAACCGAGTCGCTCAACCTCGTGACGTACGTGTTGGCCGATCAGCGCTTCGATCGTCATCTCGGACCCGGTGACGAGATCGTCGTCACCGAACTCGAACACCACGCCAATCTCGTTCCGTGGCAAGAGCTTGCGGCCCGTACCGGCGCAACTCTGCGGTGGTACGGGGTGACCGACGACGGTCGAATCGACCTCGACTCGCTGGAATTGTCGTCCGCGGTGAAGGTCGTCGCGTTCACCCACCAGTCGAACGTGACCGGTGCCGTCGCTCCCGTCGAGGAGTTGGTCCGTCGCGCCCGAGCTGTCGGCGCGCTCGTCGTTCTGGACGCGTGCCAATCCGTGCCCCATATGAAGGTCGATTTCCACGACCTCGATGTCGACTACGCAGCGTTCTCCGGCCACAAGATGCTGGGACCCTCGGGTGTCGGAGTGTTGTACGGAAAGGCCGCGCTGCTCGATGCGATGCCGCCGTTCATCACCGGCGGATCGATGATCGAGACGGTCACGATGGAGAAGACGACGTTCGCGCCTCCGCCGCAACGCTTCGAGGCCGGTGTGCCCATGACGTCGCAGGTCATCGGGCTCGGTGCCGCCGTGCGGTACCTCGACAACATCGGTATCGACGCCGTGGCAGCTCACGAAAAGACCTTGGTCGCAGCCACTCTCGCCGAGTTCGCAAAGATCGACGGGGTTCGAGTCATCGGCCCGACGGAGAACGTCGATCGAGGTTCGGCAGTGTCGTTCGTCGTCGACGGTATCCACGCACACGACCTGGGGCAGATTCTCGACGACGAAGGTGTCGCCATTCGCGTCGGACATCACTGCGCGTGGCCATTGCATCGGCGCTTCGGAGTGGCAGCGACCGCGCGGGCGTCCTTCGCGTTGTACAACACGGTCGAGGAAGTGCAGGTGCTCGCGAACGCGATTCGTCGCGCGCAATCGTTCTTCGGCACCGACCGCAATGGTGAGGAGGGACACGCCTGATGCGAATGGAACAGATGTACCAGGAAGTGATCCTCGATCACTACAAGCATCCGCACGGTCGTGGACTGCGCGAGCCGTTCGGTGCCGAGGTGCACCACGTCAATCCCACCTGCGGCGACGAGGTCACTCTGCGGGTTCACGTCGACAACGGCACCGTTGCGGACGTCTCGTACGACGGCCAGGGTTGCTCGATCAGCCAAGCCGCCACGTCGGTGCTGACCGATCAGGTGGTCGGCTTGTCAGTTCAGGACGCCCTGAAGACCGTGGATTCGTTCAGCGAGATGGTCGGCAGCAGAGGTACCGTCGAGGGAGACGAAGACGTCATCGGCGACGGCATTGCGTTCGCCGGTGTGGCCAAGTATCCGGCTCGCGTGAAATGCGCCTTGCTGGGTTGGATGGCTTTCAAGGATGCGGTTGTTCAAGTAGTGGACGCAGATACGACAGCTACGACGGGCGGGACCGCCCAGTCGGCACTTTCCGGAGGACAGCAATCATGACCGACGCAACAGAGACCACACCGGCTGTGACGACGACGCCGGTGGAACTCACCGCCGACGAGATCAAGGTGCTCGAGGACCTCGAAGAAGCGATGCGCGACGTCGTCGACCCCGAGCTGGGAATCAACGTCGTCGATCTCGGTTTGGTCTACGACATCAAGATCGACGCCGAGGACATCGTCACCGTCGACATGACACTGACGTCGGCGGCCTGCCCGTTGACGGACGTCATCGAGGATCAGGCCCGTGGTGCGCTCGTGCGCAGTGGGCTCGCCGCCGACCTCAAGATCAACTGGGTCTGGATGCCGCCGTGGGGACCGGACAAGATCACCGACGACGGACGCGAGCAGCTTCGGGCCCTCGGCTTCACCGTCTGACGGTCCATTCCGGCTGCCCCGTCACGCACCCTTCGCTTCGTCGGTCGACGGGGCAGCCTTCTTCGCTGCGGCCTTCTTGGCCGGAGCCTTCTTTGCCGGCGTCTTTCGCGCGGTGGTCTTCTTGGCAGCGGTCTTCTTGGCAGCGGTCTTCTTGGCCGGTGTCTTCGACGACGAAGATTTCGACGATGATGTTGTCGACGAATCGGAACCCGACTTCGCGTTCTTTCCCGCGGCCTCGACGCTGCGCTGGAGGGCGGCGACCAGATCCACGACCTCCGCGTCCTCGCCGTCGTCCTGTGACTCGGCCTCGGTGTGGATGACCTTCTCGCCACCGTTCGCCAGTGTCTCGTCGATCAGTTTGCGCAGTTCGATCTGGTAATCGTCGGTGTACTCCGTCGGATCGAATTCCGAGGACATGCTCTCGACGAGCGACGTCGCCATCTTCACTTCTTGCGGGCGCGCCGACGGGGCGTCGTCGAGCGACGGGAATTCTGCGGCTCGTACCTCGTCCGGCCACAGCAGAGTCTGGATGACCAGCACGTTGTCACGGACTCTCAAGGCGGCCAGCCGCGTCTTCTGTCGCAGCGTGAAATGGACGAGCGCGGTGCGTTCGGTTTCTTCCAGCGTCTCTCGCAGCAGCACATACGCCTTGGGCGACGACGAGTCGGGCTCCAGGAAGTAACTCTTGTCGTAGAGGATCGGATCGATCTGCTCGGTCGGAACGAATTCGAGAACGGGGATCTCGTGCTTCTCGGCAGCGGGGAGTTTGTCGAAGTCGTCGTCGGTGAGGATCACGCGCTCGCCGTCGGGCGAGTCGTACGCCTTGTCGATATCGGCGAACTGGACCGATTTTCCGCATTCCTGGCAGATGCGGTCGTACTTGATTCGTCCGCCGTCCTTTGCGTGCACTTGATGAAACCGGATGTCGTGTTGCTCGGTGGCCGAGTAGACCTTCACCGGAACGTTGACGAGTCCGAAGGCGATCGAGCCTTTCCAAATGCTGCGCATGTGTTCATGATCGCCGACCGGGCGCCTGTGTGTCGACCGTTGCCGAGAAACTCAGCCGCGTCTCGGAGCGTGGACGACGGTGCGCGCGATGGCGAGCCTGGCCGAGACCGGAAGCGTAGGGAACATTCTCAGCATTGCGGTCATGGTCCCCATGGCGTCGTCGTGACCGGACAGGTAGGAGCGTTGCAGTTCGACCGGCAGCGAGAAGAAGCTGGCGAAGAACTGCGGAACCATCTCCGGCTCGAGGCTCAACGCAGTGCGCAGACCTAGATTGCGTAGCTTCTGCACCGTCCAGGTGTGGAGTGCACGTCGGCTCCCCGGCTTGCCGGTGCGAAGTCCGTCGACCAGGTGATCGGCAGACGCCAACGACGCGGCGACGCTGTATCCCGTCGCCGGATGCATCAGATTCGACCGCGACCCGAACAAGACGGGACCGCTTCGTGGGGTGTGCAGCCGCGAGCGCGGCGGAGGTTCGACCGAAAAGCGCACCCGCTCGACGTCCTCGGTCCCGGTCGGCACGAGATCGCGTCGGGCGAGTCGATGATGCAGACGAGTCCGGAGTACATCGAGGTGGAGGGCAGGCCTGCCGACCAGGCACGTTTCTTCGAGCAGAACGCGGTGGTCGTCGAGTGCGACGGCATAGAGAAAACTCGGAACTTCACCGGGTCGTACGCCGTTGTCGGTACGCCAATCCATGAACCAGGCGTCGGAGCCTTCCAGAATGGGCTCGGCGCGTTCCCGCTCGACGACGATTCCGTATGCGGTTTGTTGCGCCAGATCACGCGAGTCGAGCGTCCCTCGTGCATCGACGACGTGGCGAGCGGTGACGACCGTCCCGTCGACGGTGGTGACGCGGGTGCCGGTGACGTCGACTGCGGTGCCCGCGTGCACTCGTACGAGGTCGAGGGACAGCGAGGCTTGCAGGGCATGCGTGTCGAGCACGCAGTACGTCCGGTCGATGACGCGATGCCGATCGGTCCACACTGCGGGCCTGCGTGCAGTCGAGGCGATTGCGGACTCCGAGAGCCATGACGGCAATTCGTCCGCCCATGCCGAGTAGGTCGGCGTCCAGGTTCGGGACGGGTGCGGATCGAGTGCGAGAACGTCCATACCCGCGGCCGCGCAGCGGTGGGCGATCGCGCGACCCGCCGGTCCCAGCCCGACCACGGCGACGTCGGCCGACAGGTCGCTCACATTCCGCCGGTGGCGAGCAGGCCACCGTCGACGCGCACCGTCTCGCCGGTGATCCACGAGGACGCGTCCGAGACCAGGAACGCGACGAGCGAAGCCACGTCCTCGGGGGTACCGAGTCGCTTCATCGGGTAGCCAGCCGCTGCTGCTTCTTCACCGCCGGCGAACAACGCCTCGGCGAACTTGGTCTTCACCACGCCCGGCGCTACCGCGTTGACGCGGATCTTCGGACCGAGCTGCCATGCCAGCTCCTCGGTGAGCCGAATCAACGCAGCTTTGGATGCGCCGTACGCGGCAATGACTCCGGTGGAGCGGATGCCTGCAACGCTGGCGATGTTGACGACCGCACCGCCGTGTTCGCCCATCCACGCATGGAACGCGTTCTGCACGAAGCCGAGCGTGCCGACGACGTTGGTGTCGAAGATCTTGCTGACACCGACGAGGTCGGCATCCATCAGCGAGCCGTAGACGGGGTTGATACCGGTGTTGTTGACCAGGATGTCCAGCGAACCGAAGGTCTCGACGGTGCGGTCCACTGCGGTGCGTCGGTGTTCCGGGTCGCCCGCGTTACCGTCCAGCGCGAGTACGGAGTCGCCGAGTTCCGCCGCGACGGCCAGCAACGGTTCCCGCTTACGCGCAGTGATGGCCACGTTGGCACCGCGCGCGAGCAGTTCTGCGGCGATCGCGCGGCCGATGCCTCGACTACCCCCGGTGACCAGTGCGGTCCGTCCGGTGAGGTCGAGGGGCAGGGCTGGGCGGGCAGTGGCCGTTTCGGTGACGTCGGTCATCGCTCAGACGTTACCGGGGTCACCTGCGTTCCTGGGTGGAGGCACGTGAATGCTGAGCTAAAATGGGGGTTTGCTGTGCCGACCTACGGCGCTTTCATTGCTCGCTCGTCGGTCGACGAGCACTCATCTTGTTCGGCAATCGCTAGGAGCTCACGCGTGATCACCGCCACCGACCTCGAAGTTCGTGCCGGTGTGCGGACCCTTCTGTCCACCGAGGGGCCCGCGCTCCGCGTGCAGGCAGGTGACCGCATCGGGCTGGTCGGCCGCAACGGTGCCGGAAAAACCACCACGCTGCGCATCCTGGCGGGCGAGGGCGAACCTTATGCCGGTGAGGTCGTACGCACCGGAGACCTCGGCTACCTCCCGCAGGATCCCAAAGAGGGCGATCTGGACGTGCTGGCCAAGGACCGGGTGCTGTCGGCCCGCGGGCTGGACACCCTCCTGCACAGTATGGAGAAGCAGCAGGCTCTGATGGCCGAGGTTGCCGACGAGACATTGCTCGACAAAGCCGTCCGTAAGTACGGCGAGCTGGAAGAGCGGTTCGCGTCCCTCGGCGGCTACGAAGCCGAAAGCGAAGCGGCTCGCATCTGCAACAGCCTCGGCTTGGCCGATCGCATCCTCGGTCAACCGCTGCGGACCCTGTCCGGTGGGCAACGTCGACGCGTCGAACTTGCTCGCATTCTGTTCGCCGCATCCGACGGCAGTGGCGGACGCTCGAACACCACATTGCTGCTCGACGAGCCCACCAACCACCTCGACGCCGATTCCATCACCTGGTTGCGCAGTTTCCTGCAGAACCACGAGGGCGGACTCATCGTGATCAGTCACGATGTCGAACTGCTCGGTGATGTCGTGAACAGGGTGTGGTTCCTCGATGCCGTGCGCGGTGAGGCCGACATCTACAACATGAACTGGAAGAAGTACCTCGACGCACGCGCCACGGACGAGCAACGGCGCCGTCGCGAACGCGCGAACGCGGAGAAGAAGGCGGGTGCGCTGCGCGTCCAGGCCGCCAAGATGGGTGCCAAGGCAACCAAAGCCGTTGCGGCACAGAACATGGCGAAGCGCGCAGACAAGCTGATGGCCAACCTCGATGCGGAGCGCGTATCGGACAAGGTTGCGCACATTCGCTTCCCTGAGCCTGCTCCGTGCGGCAAGACACCGTTGATGGCCAAGAACCTGACCAAGATGTACGGGTCGCTCGAGATCTTCGCCGGCGTCGATCTGGCGATCGACCGGGGGAGCCGCGTGGTGGTGCTCGGGCTCAACGGTGCCGGCAAGACGACACTGCTGCGCATTCTGGCCGGAACCGAGAAGGCAGACACCGGAGAGATCGAACCCGGCCACGGCATGCGCGTGGGTTACTTCGCCCAGGAGCACGACACCCTCGACGACATGGCGTCGGTGTGGGAGAACATCCGGCATGCGGCACCCGACACCGGCGAGCAGGAGCTCAGATCGCTACTCGGCGCCTTCATGTTCACCGGACCCCAGCTCGAACAGCCCGCAGGAACGCTGTCCGGCGGCGAGAAGACGCGTCTGGCGCTGGCCGGACTGGTGTCTTCGGCTGCGAACGTTCTGCTGCTCGACGAACCGACCAACAACCTCGATCCGATCTCACGCGAGCAGGTTCTCGACGCACTGCGCAGTTACAAGGGTGCTGTCGTTCTGGTGACTCACGATCCGGGTGCCGCCGAGGCACTCTCACCAGAACGTGTCATCCTCCTTCCCGACGGCACCGAGGACCACTGGTCGCAGGACTACCTGGAACTGATTCAGCTGGCCTGACCCGGGTCGCGCCTGCGCACCGATTCTTCGACCAGATCCAGAATGGCCGACAGGTTCGACCCGCCGTTGCCCGACGCGATTCTGGCGACCAGACCGTCGAGAACGAGGTCCAGGTAGTCGGCCAGAACATCGTTCGGCACGTCGTCCCGTAGTTTCCCTGCCGTCTTCTGGCGCTCGAGTCGGCCGAGCGTCGCATCGGTCAGTTCGGCCGAACGCTCCGCCCAGCTGGTTCGGAAGTCGGCGTCGGTTCGTAGTCGTCGGGTGATCTCGAGCCGCGTTCCGAGCCACTCGAACTGCTCCGGCTGAGCCAGCATGTCTCGCATCACCTGAACCAGACCCTGCGTCGCAGCGACTTCTGCCATGCGCCGGGCGTCCTCCTGCGCCAATGCGAGGAAGAGACCGTCCTTGTCCTTGAAGTGGTGAAAGATGGCTCCGCGGGAGAGGCCCGTCGCCTCCTCGAGGCGTCGCACGGTCGCGCCCTCGTAGCCGAACTCTCCGAAGCATTTACGCGCGCCGTCGAGAATTTCGCTGCGGCGGGCCGCCAGGTGGTCTTCACTGACCTTGGGCACGTGTGAAACTCCTACTTTCCGATGAAGGGGCCCGTACCGATACGGCGATGGGCCCGAAACACGTATCGAGTTCCGGGCCCATCGCTGTGCGTGGCGTTTGTCTACAGTGCCGTGTGACTAGCCTCTGATCATGTTGCGCAGGACGTACTGCAGGATTCCGCCGTTGCGGTAGTAGTCCGCTTCACCGGGGGTATCGATACGGACCACGGCGTCGAACTCGACCTTGGTTCCGTCTTCCTTGGTCGCGGTCACCGCCATCGTCTTCGGGGTGGTGCCCTCGTTCAGCTTCTCGACGCCGATGATGTCGAACGTCTCGGTGCCGTCGAGCTTGAGCGACGCAGCGCTCTCGCCTGCCGGGAACTGCAGCGGAACGACGCCCATGCCGATGAGGTTGGAGCGGTGGATGCGCTCGAACGACTCGGTGATGACCGCCTTGACGCCCAGGAGCGAGGTGCCCTTGGCCGCCCAGTCACGGGAGCTTCCGGAGCCGTACTCCTTGCCGCCCAGCACGACCAGCGGGATGCCGGCCTTCTGGTAGTTCTGCGACGCATCGTAGATGAACGACTGCGGGCCACCGTCCTGGGTGAAGTCGCGGGTGTAGCCACCCGACACGTCGTCGAGCAGCTGGTTCTTCAGACGGATGTTCGCGAACGTTCCGCGAATCATGACCTCGTGGTTGCCGCGACGCGATCCGAGCGAGTTGTAATCCTTGCGCTCCACGCCGTGCGAATCGAGGTACTGAGCGGCAGGCGTACCGGCCTTGATGGGTCCTGCCGGGCTGATGTGGTCGGTGGTGACCGAATCGCCGAGCAGGGCCAGCACGCGGGCACCCTTGATGTCCTCGACCGGAGCCGGGTCCATCGTCATGCCGTCGAAGTACGGAGGCTTCCGCACGTACGTCGAGTTGGGATCCCACTCGAACGTGTCGCCCTCGGGGGTCGACAGGTTCTGCCAGCGGCTGTCACCGGCGAAGATCGTCTCGTAGGACTTGCTGAACATGTCCCGGCTGATCGAGGACTTGATCGTGTCCTCGATCTCCTGCGACGACGGCCAGATGTCCTTGAGGTACACCGGGTTGCCCTCGTGGTCGTTACCGAGCGCGTCGGTCTCGAAGTCGAAGTCCATCGTGCCCGCGAGGCCGTAAGCGATGACCAGCGGCGGAGAGGCCAGGTAGTTCATCTTGACGTCGGGGGAGATGCGACCCTCGAAGTTGCGGTTGCCCGACAGCACGGCAGTCACCGAAAGATCGTTGTCGTTGATCGCCTTCGAGATCGGCTCGAGCAACGGGCCCGTGTTACCGATGCACGTGGTGCAGCCGTAGCCGCCCAGGAAGTATCCGAGCTTCTCGAGGTACGGCCACAGGCCGGCCTTCTCGTAGTAGTCGGTCACGACCTGCGAACCGGGTGCCATGTTGGTCTTGACCCACGGCTTGGTGGACAGGCCCTTTTCGACGGCGTTGCGGGCGAGCAGTGCTGCGCCGAGCATGACCGACGGGTTGGAGGTGTTGGTGCAGGAGGTGATACCTGCCACCACGACGGCGCCATGGTCGAGGACGAACTCACCTGCTTCGTCGGTGATGACACGAACCGGCTTGCTCGGGCGGCCTTCGGAGCCGTATGCGGCGGACCGCACGTCGACTGCATCGTCTTCCGCGAAGCTCAGCGACGCGGGATCGCTGGCCGGGAACGACTCGTTGAGGGCCTCGTCGAGCTTGCTGTCACCCTCGTGCGCCGGGTGGTTCTCCTCGACGTAGTTGTGGATGTCCTTGCGGAACGCAACCTTGGACTCGGACAACAGGATTCGGTCCTGCGGGCGCTTCGGGCCTGCGATGGACGGGACGACCGTGTTGAGGTCGAGCTCGATGTACTCGGAGTACACGGCTTCGTTCTTCGGGTCGTGCCACATGCCCTGTTCCTTGGCGTACGCCTCGACGAGAGCGAGCTGCTCGTCGCTGCGGCCGGTGAGGCGCAGGTAGTTGATCGTCTCTTCGTCGATCGGGAAAATGGCTGCGGTGGAGCCGAATTCGGGGCTCATGTTGCCGAGGGTGGCGCGGTTGGCGAGGGGAACCTCGGCCACACCTTCGCCGTAGAACTCGACGAACTTTCCGACGACGCCGTGCTTGCGCAGCATCTCGGTGGCGGTCAGAACGACGTCGGTGGCCGTGACGCCCGGCTGAATCTCGCCCGAGAGCTTGAAGCCGACGACACGCGGGATCAGCATCGACACGGGCTGGCCGAGCATGGCAGCTTCGGCTTCGATTCCGCCGACGCCCCAGCCGAGCACGCCGAGGCCGTTGACCATCGTCGTGTGCGAGTCGGTTCCGACGCAGGTGTCGGGGTACGCCTGGCCCTTGCGGGTCATGACGGTCGGTGCGAGGTACTCGATGTTGACCTGGTGCACGATGCCCATGCCGGGCGGGACGACCTTGAAGTCGTCGAAGGCACCCTGGCCCCAACGCAGGAACTGGTAACGCTCGCCGTTGCGCTCGTACTCGAGGTCGACGTTGCGCTCGAGTGCATCGGCGCGGCCGAACACGTCGAGGATGACCGAGTGGTCGATGACCATGTCGGCGGGGGAGAGGGGGTTGACCTTGTTGGGGTCGCCGCCGAGGGTGGTCACGGCCTCACGCATGGTGGCGAGGTCCACGACACACGGAACGCCGGTGAAGTCCTGCATGATGACTCGTGCAGGGGTGAACTGGATTTCGATACTCGGGTCGGCCGAGGGATCCCACGACGCGATCGAGCGAATATGGTCGGCGGTGATGTTGGCACCGTCCTCGGTGCGAAGGAGGTTCTCCGCGAGGACCTTCAGTGCATAGGGCAGTTTCTCGGCACCGGGCAAGGCCGACAGCCGAAAGATCTCGTACGAGTTCTCTCCGACTTCGAGGGTGCCCTTTGCACCGAATGAATTGTTACTTGCGGTCACTTCAGCTCCACTCGTCTATGAGGCACACCGCCGACGGGGCTGTGTCGACGGTTGAAGCGAGGCGCTGACCGTGTGTCTCGGCATGGCATCCGGCGTGCGGATTGCTTGCGGACCCTCGGGCAGTGTCTCGATGGAAGTCTAACAGTACGCTTGTCCTGTGAAAACGTGCGGGTCCGATTCGCGGTGGACACCGAGAGAACGACCCACGTCACAATCCTCACGTAGTGCTTCGTGCGACGCAATGAAGGGCGGCCTCAGTTGCCGCGTCGGGCATACCTGCCTCCCGAGAATCGACGGCACCGTGACGTAGGGTTCCACGCGACTGGTTCCTACCGACTGGACGAGAGATGACTGAGCCGATCCACGCTGTTTCCCCACTTGCCACCGATATCCCGGCAGGTCTGGACGTCGACAGCATCGTCGCCACGGTCCGCGAGTCGGGAGTCAGTGCTCCTGCGGCAGAGCAGGACGGACTGACTGCCGCCGTGAACCGAGCCGAGGACCACGGAATCGATCTGAGCATCGTGATCGTCCCCGACGAACCGCGCCACGATTCGCAGCTACGCGACCTCGCCACTGCGGTCGGTGCCCGCGAGGGCGGAACGGTGTTGGTGCTGAGCCCGGGGCAGGTCGGAACGTTCAGCGACTCGATCAGCCGAGTGACACTCGAAGCCGGGCAGGATCGCACGTACACCGGAAATCACGTCGTCGCCGCCGACAACTTCGTCGACACCCTCGTCGAGGACCAGACTCCGTGGGGCTTGCTGACGGGTGGGTTGGTGGTGATCGTCGCCGCGGTGGCCGCGTTGACAGCCGCTGTGAAGGTCCGGCGATACCGCGCGCGGTCGGCCACTGCCGACCCGCACGAAGCGCAGCCCGTCGAGCGCTGAAGTAGCGCGCACATTCGTCATTCGACCGACCGACACCGACGCGCGATGACGCCACCGGACGTCGGTCCGGAAAAAGTCCGAAAAATTGTTTCGGGCAAACACCGAGTTCACGGCATTGTGCCTGGTGGAATTACAAATGTGTCATTTGTGACTGGAGTTTCTTTAGTGTGCGAAGTGTCGTACGGTGCCATTGGCACTGCTGGGGAAGGAGTGTCGCAGAAGGCAGGTGTCATCCGTGGGGAACTCGGGAGGCCACTGCTTCGGGTGTGACTGACGTGGTTCGCACCTGTCGTGTCGCTGCGCGCCACTTTCCCGCCCGGCGAACATGTTCACCGTCACCTGCGATCGGGGTGGGGAACGGGGAACGCCTCGACGGCACGACGGTCCTCTCGGGACCCGAGTGAATGCCGGACCCGAGGGAGACATTTGTGAGCCGACGTCCAGTTCGCGGCACGCGCCGCAGAGCGCTCGTCCGTACCCGATTCGTACTGGCAGGTGCCGGTCTGGTTCTCGCGCTGACCGCGACCATGCCCGGAGTCGCCGCCGCGGTACCGCCGCCCCCGCCCAACCCGTCCGATACCGACATCGCCGCGGCCGGCAGCGCCGTCGACTCACGCCTGGGGCAGGTCGGACAGCTGATCGACGCGATCGCATCCGCCAACCAACAACTCGCACAGCTCGACGACGAGGTCGCCGTGAAGCGAGAAGGCGTCAACAAAGCCCTGGTCGACCTGCAGAACGCCCGGGACGCCGCCGACGTGGCCGCCGCAGTCGTGGGAGCAGCGCAGCAGGCGCTCGCCGATGCAGGCACACAGATTCAGGCAGCCCAGCGCAAATTCGACGAATTCGCCAAATCGAGCTACACCCAGGGCTCGGGCGTCGCCTCGATGGCGTCGTTCCTCGGTTCGAGCGGACCGGACGACGTTCTCGACCGCGCCCAGGTTCTGAAGGTGCTGTCCAACAGCCAGAATGCCGTGCTCGACGGGCTCCAGCGGGCCCGAACCGAGCAGGCGAACCGGGACTCGGCCGCCCGCGAATCCAAGCAGCAGGCGGACGCGGCAGCGTCCGAAGCCGAATCGAAGAAGGCCGAGGCCGAGCAGGCCATCGCTGCAGCGCAGGCAGCGTTGCAAGCCGAGGCCGATCAGAAAGCCGCCATCGAGTCCCAGCGAGACGCCGCTCAGACCGAGCTCGACGCTGCCCGGAGCAATGTAGCCGGCCTCCAGGGTCAACGAGCCGCATACAGCGACTGGGAGGCGCAGAAGGCAGCAGAGGACGCAGCAATAGCAGCAGCCGCAGCTGCCGCTCGTGAGGCCGCGGTTCAGGCGGCGGCCCGGGTCTCGGCCAACCTGGCCGCACAACAGCGAGCCGCTGCGATCGCCGAGGGCCAACGCTCGCACGTCGATGTCGACGACGACTCGAGTTCGTCCACCGACTCCGACAGTTCGAGCGGAACCACGACTCCGACCCAGCCCACACCCAGCAAGCCCACTCCCAGCAAGCCCAAGCCCTCGACCACACCGTCGGTCACGGGCAGTGCTGCCGTGGAATTGGCGATCGACCGCGGGATGAGCCAGCTCGGTGTTCCGTATTCCTGGGGCGGCGGCGACGAGAACGGGCCGACCAAGGGAATCCGAGACGGCGGAGTCGCAGACAGTTACGGCGACTACAACAAGGTCGGCTTCGACTGCTCCGGCCTCATGATCTACGCATTCGCAGGTCTGGGTATCTCTCTGCCCCACTACACCGGCTACCAGTACACGGCAGGCAAGCAGGTTCCGTCGTCGCAGATGAAGCGTGGCGACATGATCTTCTACGGACCGAACGCCAGTCAGCACGTCGCGCTCTATCTCGGCGACGGGAAGATGCTCGAGGCTCCGCAATCCGGATCGGTGGTCAAGGTCTCCGACGTCAGATACAGCGGTATGACGCCGTACGCCGTGCGCATGGTGTCCTGAGTTCGCTGTCGCTCCCGAGGTCGCTGTTCGGTACTTCTGCGTCGTTCCGCAGGCTCCACTCCGGCGCGCGGGTCAGGGGTGGGTTTCGGCGCGCGCGAGCATCACCTGGAATAGTTGGTCTCGGCGGTATGGAACGTGCCCGACGATGATCGACTGAAAGCGGTGAATTCTTGGTGACATCACGTGACGGCCGGATTTCGAACGACGAGGAGCCGACACAGATCGGGTCTTCGAGTCCGAATCCTCGGGGTGGGGAGCCGGAGCGGGTGGACAGTCCCGATCTCGCCGACGACGTTCGGCTTCTCGAGAAGGCCGTGTACGAGGTCAAAAGGGTGATCGTCGGTCAGGATCGTCTGGTCGAGCGCATTCTGGTCGGCTTGTTGGCTCGTGGGCACGTGCTGCTGGAAGGCGTTCCCGGCGTGGCGAAGACCCTCGCAGTGGAGACGTTCGCCCGAGTTGTCGGTGGCTCGTTCTCCCGCGTCCAGTTCACCCCGGACCTGGTACCCACCGACCTGGTCGGAACCCGCATCTACCGTCAGGGCCGCGAAGAGTTCGACACCGAACTCGGCCCGGTCGTCGCGAACTTCGTCCTTGCCGACGAGATCAACCGAGCACCGGCGAAGGTCCAGTCGGCGCTGCTCGAAGTCATGGCCGAGCGGCACGTCACCATCGGTGGCAGGACGTTCCCCATGCCCGATCCTTTCCTGGTGATGGCGACGCAGAACCCCATCGAGAACGAAGGCGTGTACCCGCTCCCGGAAGCCCAGCGCGACCGCTTCCTGTTCAAGATCGTCGTCGACTATCCGACGGTGGAGGAAGAACGCGAGATCGTCTACCGCATGGGGATCAAGGCCCCCGAGCCCAAGCAGATACTCGACCCTGTCGAGTTGGTCCGTCTGCAGAACCTGGCCAGTTCGGTGTTCGTGCACCACGCGCTCGTCGACTACGTGGTTCGGGTCATCGCCGCCACCCGCACGCCCGAACAGTTCGGGTTGGACGATGTCGGCAGCTGGATCGCATACGGGGCCTCCCCGCGTGCGACCCTCGGCATCATCGCTGCGTCCCGCGCCCTCGCCCTGCTGCGGGGCCGCGACTACGTCGTTCCTCAGGACGTGCTCGAGGTGATTCCCGACGTGCTCCGGCATCGGCTGGTGCTCTCCTACGATGCCCTCGCCGACGAAGTGACGCCCGAGACCGTGATCTCCCGCATTCTGCAGACCGTCGGACTACCGCAGGTGTCGCCGCAGGCGGTTCCGATGTCGCAGGAGAACGGCACCGCACCCGGTCAGCCCTTCGGTGGCCAACAGGGCACACCGCAGTTCCCGGGAGCGGGGCCGCAGTCTCCGGCTCAGGGACCGTATCCGGCCCAGGGGCAGTACCCGGGGCAGGGACCGAATCCGGGGCAGGGACAGAGCCCGACCCAGGGGCAGTACCCGGGTCAGCCGCAGTTCCCCGGGCAAGGGCCCGGCTCGGCACCCCAGCCCGGACCCGAGCAGCGCCCACCGGGCGGTCCGGCCGGCGAACCCGCTCCGTCGCTGCACAAGCCGTCGGGTGATGCATCGTCGACCGGTTCGCCGGGTCAGTGAGCGCAGCCGACAGAGCCGGCCGAGGTGCGGTCTCACGGCCGCCGTCGTTTCGGTCCGGCGAACTGCGTGATCCGAAGCTGGCCGCTGCGCTGCGCACGCTCGAGATAACGGTACGTAGGCGTCTCGACGGCGTTCTGCACGGCGACCACCTCGGCCTGATACCCGGCCCGGGATCCGAACCGGGGGACGCGCGCGAGTATCAGCCCGGTGACGATGTTCGGCAGATGGACTGGTCGGTCACGGCCCGGACGACACACCCACACGTGCGGCAGTCGGTGGCCGATCGCGAACTGGAAACGTGGCTTGTCGTCGATCTGTCGGCCAGCCTCGACTTCGGAACCTCGGGGTGCGAGAAGCGCGATCTCGCGGTCGCGGCCTCGGCCGCCATCACCCACCTGACCGGCGGCGGTGGTAATCGCATCGGAGCTGTCGTGGCCACCGGCGCGACGACGACGCGAATCCCGGCGCGCGGGGGCCGGGTGCACAGCCAGTCGATGCTGCGGACGATCGCTACGACACCGTCCGCCGCGGACGGCGTCCGCGGAGATCTTCGCGATGCCGTCGAGGCGCTGCGGCGTCCCGAACGCCGTCGCGGTCTGGCCGTGGTGATCAGCGACTTCCTCGGCCCGATCGACTGGGAGCGATCGCTGCGGGCGATCTCTGCCAGACACGACGTACTTGCCGTCGAGGTACTCGATCCGCGAGACCTCGAACTTCCGGATGTGGGAGACGTGGTTCTGCACGACCCGGAGTCCGGCCGCACTCGGGAGTTCGCCGCGACGCCCCGGCTCCGCGCCGACTTCGCGCGAGCAGCCGCAGCACACCGCGACGACGTGGAGAAAGCGTTGCGCCGATGCGGGGCACCGCGTTTGACTCTGCGCACCGACGGTGACTGGATCGCCGATGTCGTCCGCTTCGTCACTGCTCGCAGGCACACCATCGGCTCCGGTTTCACCAATACCGCAAGGGCAGGTTCGCGATGAGCCTCACCGATTTCTCTGCGCCGTGGTGGCTCGCGTTTCTGGTCGTCGTCATCGCCTTGACGGCGGGGTACGTCTGGATTCAACGCCGCAAGCAGAAGCACGTGCTGCGTTTCTCCAACATGGAGTTGCTCGAGTCGGTCGCGCCGAACCGGCCCAATCGTCTGCGTCATCTCCCGACCGCACTGGTACTGGTCGGGCTGATGTTCCTGACCGTCGCGTTGGCCGGCCCCACTGCCGATCAACGTGTTCCACGCAACCGCGCGACGGTCATGCTCGTCATCGATGTGTCGCTGTCCATGGAAGCGACGGACGTCGAACCCACTCGGCTGGCTGCGGCCCAAGAAGCAGCGAAGTCGTTCGCCGATGGCCTCACGCCCGGCATCAACCTCGGTCTCGTCGCGTTCGCCGGGACTGCCTCGGTATTGGTCTCACCCACGGCCAACCGCGACGCCACCAAGTCGGCAATCGACAAACTGCAGCTCAGCGAGCGGACGGCCACCGGTGAAGCAATCTTCACCTCGCTGCAGTCGATCGACACTCTCGGCGCGATCCTCGGGGGTGGCGACGCGGCACCGCCGGCCCGCATCGTGCTGCTCTCGGACGGTAAGCAAACCGTTCCCCAGAACCTCGACGATCCACGGGGCGGCTACACCGCAGCGCGCGCAGCCAAGGACAAGGGAGTGCCGATCTCGACGATCTCGTTCGGCACCAGCTACGGGTCGGTCGAGATCGAAGACGAAGGTGGAGGCGGGGTCGAGCGCGTGCCCGTTCCGGTCGACGACCCGTCGTTGCGCGAGATCGCGACTCTGTCCGGGGGAAGTTTCTTCACGGCCTCCTCGCTCGAGGGCCTCCGAGACGTCTACGACACCCTGGAGGAGCAGATCGGCTTCGAGATCACCCGCGGGGACGCATCGCGACCCTGGTTGATCCTCGGTGTCCTGTGCATCTCCGCCGGGCTCGGTTCGGCGTTGGTGATGCGGCAACGATTGCCGTGATCGCTGTTATTACTCACCAGTAAGTTTCGCTTTGTCATTCCAGGACGAACAGATAGGTTGCTAGGCATGTCCACACCTGACTTCATCGCGCGATCGGTACTCGTCACCGGAGGTAACCGGGGTATCGGTCTGGCCATCGCCCAACGGCTCAGTGCCGACGGACACAAGGTGGCCGTCACCCACCGCGGATCCGGGGCACCCGACGGATTGCTCGGGGTCGTCTGCGACGTCACCGACTCCGATTCGGTCGACGCGGCCTTCAAGGAGGTCGAGGAGAAGCACGGACCCGTCGAGGTACTCGTCGCCAACGCGGGCATCACCGACGACACCCTGCTGATGCGTATGACCGAGGAGCAGTTCCAGCGGGTCATCGATGCGAACTTGACCGGAGCCTTCCGAGTCGCCAAACGCGCCAACCGGGCCATGCTGCGCGCGCGCTGGGGTCGGATGATCTTCCTCAGTTCCGTTGTCGCGATGGCCGGCGGGCCGGGGCAGATCAATTACGCGGCGTCCAAGGCCGGAGTCATCGGCATGGCCCGGTCGATCACGAGGGAGTTGGGTTCGCGGTCCATCACGGCGAACGTCGTCTCACCGGGATTCATCGAAACCGACATGACCGCAGAGTTGTCGGACGACTTGCGCGGCAAGGCGAAGGAATACATTCCACTTCAGCGTCTCGGTCAGCCCGAGGACGTTGCAGCAGTCGTGAGTTTCCTTGCGGGTCCGGACTCGTCGTACGTGTCCGGTGCTGTCATTCCCGTCGACGGCGGCATGGGCATGGGGCACTGAGAAACCCTCTCGCACAACGATTTCGATAGATACTCACCTCCGAATTAAGGACGTAGCATTATGGGCGGATTGCTCGAAGGCAAGACCATTCTCATCACCGGCATCATCACCGACGCGTCGATCGCGTTCCACGCCGCGGCCATGGCGCAGGAGCAGGGTGCCAAGGTGATCATCACCGGGTTCGATCGGCTGCGGCTCATCGACCGCATCGCGCAGCGGCTGCCCAAGGAGGTGCCCCCGGCGATCGAGCTCGACGCCACCAACGAGGAGCACCTCGCCGCGCTGGCGGACCGAATTCGTGAAGTAGCGCCGGAGGGTATCGACGGAGTTCTGCACTCCATCGCATTCGCACCTCGCACCCTGATGGGCCCGGATGCCAAGCCGTTCCTCGACGGCCCCGGCCCCGACGCGGCGAGGGCATTCGAGATCTCGGCGTGGAGCTACGCATCTCTCGCGCGTGCCGTGCTCCCGGTCATGAACGAGGGTGGCTCGATCGTCGGAATGGACTTCGATCCGCGGACGTCAATGCCGTACTACAACTGGATGGGCGTGGCCAAGGCTGCTCTCGAGTCGGTGAATCGTTACGTGGCACGGGAAGTGGGCGCAGCCAAGCGTATCCGCTCCAATCTCGTTGCAGCAGGACCGATCAGGACTCTTGCCGCCAAGGCGATTGCGGGCACCGCGACCGGCGATGCGGCCAAGATGGACCAGCTGAACGTGTACTGGGACGGCGCCGCTCCCATCGGATGGGACGTCAACGATCCGACCGTCGTCGCCAAGTCGATCGTCGCGTTGCTGTCGGATTGGCTGCCCGGAACCACCGGGTCGATCGTGTACGTCGACGGCGGAGCGAGCCACAACACGTACCTGCCCGAAAACATGTGACACGTCGGTGACTGGAGTCCGACGTGGGCTCGCTCACCGTAGGTTTCGTCGACCGATTGTGCCCCTGCCGCAGCCCTGCTGCGACAGGGGCACAATGGATTCATGACCACCCCTGGAGATTTCGACGCACTGTTGGTGCTCTCGTTCGGCGGACCGGAAAAGCCCGCCGACGTTCGCCCGTTTCTCGAGAACGTCACTCGCGGACGTGGTGTGCCGCCCGAGCGTCTCGACGCCGTCGTCGAGCACTACATGCACTTCGGTGGCGTGTCACCGATCAACGAACTCAATCGCGACATCATCGCCGCACTGCAGGCCGAGTTCGATTCGGCCGGAATCGAATTGCCGATCTACTTCGGCAATCGCAATTGGCATCCGATGGTCGAGGACACCGTTGCGACGATGAAGGCGGACGGCGTCCGCTCCGCGCTCGTCTTTCCGACTTCCGCGTGGGGCGGGTATTCCGGGTGCAGGCAGTACCACGAGGACATCGCCAGGGCCCGTGCGTCCGTGGGGGACGACGCCCCGCATTTGCTCAAGATCCGTCAGTACTACGACCACCCGTTGATGGTCGAGGCGTTCGCCGAGGCCGTCGATGCCGCGCGCAGGTCGCTGCCAGAGGAGCATCGGGCAGGAGCGCGGCTGGTGTTCACCGCGCATTCCATTCCGTCGGCAGCCGACGCCAATGCAGGCCCACCCGCGGATGGTGGCCACCTGTACAGCCGGCAGGTTGCGGAGGCGTCGCGTCTGGTCGCGGCCGCATCCGGCAGCACCGAATACGATCTGGTGTGGCAGTCTCGTTCCGGACCACCGCAGGTTCCGTGGCTCGACCCCGACATCTGCGATCATCTCGAAGCACTGTCCGAGAAGTCCGTCGACGCGGTGATCGTGTGCCCGATCGGTTTCGTGTCCGACCACCTCGAAGTGGTGTGGGATCTCGACACCGAAGCCGAAGAGAAGGCCCGTGAACTCGGGATGGCGTTCGCTCGCGCGGGTACGCCCGGCTCCGATGCTCGATTCCCGAAGATGATCAGGGAGCTGGTGGACGAGTATCGCGTCGGCGGGACGTGCCGAGGACTCGGCAGCGTTCCCGGCTACGGATCCACCCTCGACGGCAATCGATGTGCCGTCGGATGTTGCGAGCAGCCGACGCGTCCGTCACGGCCTGCGACGGCACCTGCCTGACTGGCGGCTCCTGCCTGACGGGTGGCCTCTTGCCTGTCTCGCGGCCCAGCCCCGACAGGACCGCTACGTGTCGGTCCTGTCGGTCATCGGGCCGACTGCATCGAGGCACCGATGCTCGTCGCCACGGCGATGGTCCGGGCCGTGCGCACGGCGGCCCACAGCGGCCGGACGAGTTCTTCTCGGGCGGCCGCTGCGGCGGCAGTCGGTGCCTCCGAGGGAGTCGATCCGGCGGCGACGGTGAGGATGGCCGCGACCCGATCGGCCGATTCGAGCACTCGGAAGGCGCGTTCGGACATCTCGGGGGGATAGCGGTGCCGTGCAGCGTCGGCGATCAGCTCGGCGATGCGAGTGCGCGGGTCGGCCTCGAGAGTGCGGGTGGGGAGCGATTGCATCTGTGCGAGTGCATCCGCCGCGCCGCGCACGGCCTCGCGCATCTCGTACTCGGCCTCACCGAGACCTCGATCTCGGTGGGCGTGAGCGGGAACGTCGATCGAATACACGGTCCAGCGCAGCACGTCGGGGCCCTCGACGACGGGTACCACCCCGATTCCGGCGGAGCCCGGGGTACCGATCATCACCGCCTGCTCGGCACCGATCGCTGCACGAGAGAATTCTGTCCGGGCCGGCAGTTCGGCCACCGCACCCGCTGCGGGCAGCACCAGACGTATCCGTTCCTCCCCGGCTGCGGGTGAGGGTCCTGCGTTCGCGGCGGTTCGGACCGCGGCGAGCGCCCCGGCGATGCCCTCTGCGTAGCCCGGAAAGCGCAGCCCGTACGTCGTTGCTGCTTCGTCGTCACCGGCACCGACCAGATGCATCGGTGCCCACTCGGACATCGCGTCGATGACGTCGTCCGGCGAACCGGCACCGGCCAGCCAGGAACCGGCCCACAGGGCAAGACTTGCACTCGGAGAACACACGACTCACGAGCATAGGTCGGCGTGGCGAACCGTGCTCGGGACGCCGGTATCGCTAGCGTTGGTCGCCGTGAACGACATGTACGGCGGAGACATTCTCAAAGGGCACAGTCGCATGCGGAAGGTTCCGGCACCGGAGGTGCCGGCCGAGCGCGGCATGGTGGTCGAGGACGCAGGTTCGGGTTATTGCGGTGCTGTGGTCGGCTTCGAGCGCACATACGACGGAGATTTCGTCCGACTCGAGGACGGCGCCCGAACGACGCGACTGTTCGCCCTGCGCGAGGCCGCATTTCTGATCGACGGCCGCCGGGTGACGCTGGTCCGCCCGAAGCCCGCGACCGCGGCCAAACCGACCAGATCGGCGTCCGGATCCACCAAGGTCGAGGGCCTGCGAGCCCGGACGGCTCGTGCCAGCCGTATCTGGGTCGAGGGTGTGCACGACGCGGCCCTGGTGGAAAGCGTGTGGGGACACGACCTTCGAGTGGAGGGCGTGGTCGTCGAACATCTCGAGGGCCTGGACAACCTGGGGGAGCGGTTGGCCGATTTCGGCCCCGGCCCGGGCCGTCGCGTCGGGGTCCTGGTCGACCACCTGGTGACCGGGTCCAAGGAATCGAAGATGACCAGATCGTTGGGCGAACACGTTCTCGTCACCGGCCATCCGTTCATCGACGTGTGGGAGGCCGTCAAGCCGTCGGCGGTCGGCATTGGGGCGTGGCCGAAGATTCCGCGCGGTCAGGACTGGAAGACCGGAATCTGTCGAGAGCTGGGCTGGGGAACTCCGCAGGAAGGATGGCGGCGGGTGTACTCGTCGGTGTCGAGCTTCCGAGATCTGGAGGCTCCATTGATCGGTGCCGTCGAACAGTTGGTCGATTTCGTCACCGAGTAGCTGTTCCGACCAGCTGATCCATCGGCGGATGTCCGATTCGTGCCAGGATGGAGCTTGTGGCAGCGATCTTGTGGCTCATAGCGGCGGTTGTGCTTGCAGGTGCCGAAGCACTGACGGGTGACTTCTTCCTACTGATGATCGCCGGCGGTGCGCTCGGTACCGCCGGGGTGTCAGCGTTGACCGACTTCCCGGTATGGGCAGACGCAATCGTTTTCGGCGTGTTGTCGTTGGCGTTGGTTCTGGGTCTGCGTCCGATCTTGTTGCGGCGCTTCGCACATCCGCCGGACACCCCGATGGGGGTTGCGGCTCTCACCGGTAAGAGTGCAGTCGTGCTCGAACAGGTCACTGCGCACGAAGGCCAGATCAAACTCGGTGGCGAGGTGTGGACCGCGCGTCCGTTGGACGAGACAGAGGTCTACGCCCCCGGTACCACCGTGACCGTGATGGAAATCGACGGTGCCACCGCCGTCGTATGGAAGGGACCGTAAAGCCAGTGGAAGCACTCATAGCACTGGCCGTCATCGTTGCGTTCGTCGCCGTGTTGATGGCCAAGTCCATCTCGATCGTCCCGCAAGCCGAGGCAGCAGTGATAGAAAGACTCGGTCGGTACACGCGTACCGTGTCCGGTCAGCTCACGTTCCTCGTCCCGTTCGTCGATCGCATCCGTGCGAAAGTCGATCTGCGAGAACGGGTCGTCTCGTTCCCGCCGCAGCCGGTCATCACCAAGGACAACCTGACGGTGTCGATCGACACCGTCGTCTATTTTCAGGTGACCAATCCGCAGTCGGCCGTGTACGAGATCAACAACTACATCGTCGGTGTCGAGCAGTTGACCACCACCACGCTGCGTAACGTCGTCGGCGGAATGACGTTGGAAGAGACTCTGACGTCCCGTGATTCGATCAACGGCCAGCTCCGAGTGGTGCTGGACGAGGCCACCGGTCGGTGGGGTCTTCGAGTCGCCCGCGTCGAGCTCAAGAGCATCGATCCGCCACCCTCGATTCAGGAATCGATGGAGAAGCAGATGAAGGCCGACCGCGAGAAGCGCGCGACCATTCTCACGGCCGAGGGGCACCGTGAATCGGCGATCAAGACAGCCGAGGGCGACAAGCAGAGCCGAATCCTCGCTGCCGAGGGCGGTAAGCAGGCGGCCATCCTCACTGCCGAGGGTGAGCGTCAGTCCAGAATTCTGCGGGCTCAGGGTGATCGCGCCGCGAAGTACCTCGAGGCTCAGGGTCAGGCGAAGGCCATCGAGAAGGTCTTCGGTGCCATCAAGGCCGGTAAGCCCACTCCAGAACTGTTGGCCTACGAGTACATGCAGACGTTGCCTCAGATGGCGCAGGGCGACGCGAACAAGGTGTGGATGATCCCGAGCGATTTCGGCGACGCTCTCAAGGGATTCGCCAAGACCCTCGGAGCCCCAGGCGAGGACGGGGTGTTCCGATACGAGCCCAACGAGTCCGCGGGCAACGAGCCGAAGCCCGAGGACGACTCGGACGAGGTTGCAGAGTGGTTCGAGACCAAAACCGATCCGGCTGTCGCCGAAGCCGTCAAGGCCGCCGAGGCGGTGGCCCGTAAGCCGGTGGACACGTCGTTGGCCGCATCTCCGGAGCTGTCCAAGGGTCTGGATATCGGTGCCCTGTCGGCATCTCCCGAGGCAGAACCGGAAGCGCGCTGATCACGAATTGATCGCGAATCCCACGCCCGCTGCCGCCAGTGCCCACAGAACGCTGGCGAAGGTGCCGATGATGAACTGTTCGGAGGCGTGGGATTCGCGCAGTTCGGGGTAGCGCGCAAGTCCTTTGACCGCCAGTACGATGGCGATTCCCTCGGGCCAGCCGGTGAGAATGGATACCGCAACCGCAACACGTTCGAGAATTCCTATCGTCAACCCTCCACGCAGCGGCTCGACCGGCTCGTCGTCGGTCGAGTCGTTCTGTCGTCTGGCGACGCGAAAGACGCTCGGCACCACGGCGGTGCCGCCGACGGCGGCCACGGCAACGCTCAGGACGACTCCGACTGCATGACCGACGCCGTATGCCGGCCCGGCGAGCGTGGCAAGCACAGCGGCTGCGGTGAGCAGAGTCGAGGCAGCCGCAGTGGGGACCCACAGCCTGATGCGGTCACCGGCCGGGACGAGGGCGACCCCTGCCGTCAGAGCCAGAAGAACGAGGGCGACGACGATCATGACGTGTGACTTCCTGTCGCGTCAGCCGCGTTCAACAACCTGGAGGCAAGGGTGCGGCCGGCATTTTCGACGTGCCAGCCGGCGACGGAAAGTCGTTGCGACATAGCCTGTTTGCTGATGTCGAGCCTTTCGGCCGCGTCGGTCTGCGACATTCCCTCTGCCATGAGCGCAACCGCTTCTCGGCCCTGGTCCGAGCGACGAGCGACGAGTAAGGCCACCAAAGTCGATGCGGTTTCGGCGTCCTCGGCCGCTGCAGGCTCGGGTCCGGTGACGGCGAGCGCAGCAGGCGCGTTCTTCGCTCTGGTGACGGCGTCTCGGGCAGCCTCGAATGCCTGGCCCCGGCCGGCGCGCGTCGTGTCGGGTAACGGAAGCTCGACCGAACCGACGCCGATTCCCACGCTCCAATGTGGCGTCGCCACCAGGTCGAGGGCAATCGCGACGACGGTTGCTGCGTCCTCACAGACGGCCTGGACCTCGTCGCCTGCGGTGCGTTCGAACGGGCGGATCAGATCGAAATCGCGATACCGGTCCAGTAGATCGGGCACGCGATCGATGTCACGTCTGCTGCGACGCTGGTCGACGGTCATCACGAACATGCGACAAGGCTAGAGCGTTGATTTGATCAAGTCAAGCTTCCAGGCTTGATTGTCCCGAATCAAGGTTCTCACCCTGACGCCTGTTCTCCGGTGCCGACGCGGCCTCACGAGTCCGCGACAACCGCCAGTCGACGAACAACCCGCTCACGCCGATCGCAATGCAGATCCCGGACAGCACCAGCAGTACCGGATGGGTCTGCCCGCCGATTGCTCCACCGATCACCACGATCCCGAGGGTGCCGGGCAGCATGCCGGCGGCAGTGGCCAGAGCGAAGGGGACAAGCCGAACCGCCGACACACCGCAGGCGTAGTTCACCAGAGAGAAAGGCACCGGGGCGATCAATCGCAGAGAGCCGACCGCGAGCCACCCTCGTCGGCGCAGGCTCTCGTCGACAGAGTCGAGAGCCGAATGCGACATCCGCGACGCCACGGCTTCTCGCCCGATCGCCCGAACCAACAGCAAGGCGAGGACAGCGCTGACCGTAGAGGCACCGATCGTCACCGCCAGACCGGTGAATGGCCCGAACAGCACTCCGGCGCTCAATGTGAACAGGGTTCTGGGAATGGGTGCAATGGTCACCAGTGCATGGACGGCGAAGAACACGAGCGGAAACGCAGGACCGACCGAGGTGCCCCACTGGCGCATCTGCTCGACACTCGGATGCGGGGCGAACACCGCAACGACAGCCAGGACGACGATCACCGCCAGTAGCGCGATCAGACGAAGGTCGCGCAGGTGCCGGGTCACGAGAGGCAAGAGTACCGGCGCGAGATGACAGAACGGTTCGGGAGCGGAGCCTGCGGAGTGACCCAGGGGGGCGGGAGCGGAGCCTGCGGAGTGACCCAGGGGGGCGGGAGCGGAGCCTGCGGCGTGGGTCACCGAACGTGAGGTGATCCTCACGATAGCCTGCATGTAGGTGGGGTTAGCATCACTTCAAGTCGGGTGTAGGACTGCCCGCCGAACCGAGGGAGCAGCACACGTGTCCATCGCGTCGCACGAAGATGCCGCACGCAGTGCCCACGCGGCCTGGCAGCAGGCGGTGGCCGGGGTCCTGGCGAAGTCGCGCCGGGTCGATGTGGCGGATCTGCCTGCCGATCCCGAACATCTTCTCGATTCCACTACGTACGACGGAATCACGGTGTCTCCGCTGTACACCGCGTTCGACGAGCGCCCCGAGGGTCCGTTGCCGGGGCAGTTTCCGTACCTGCGGGGGCGTGATCCGCATCGGGACGTCAATGCGGGCTGGAAGGTGTGCACGCGTCACGGTTCCGACGTTCGTGACGGTGTGCCCGCGCTGAACGGTCAGATCCTCGATTCGCTCGCCAACGGCACCAGTGCGCTCTGGTTGACGGTGGGGTCGCGTGGGTTGGATCCGTCGGATCTGTCGGAGGCTCTCCGTGGTGTACTGCTCGAGCTGGCCCCGTTGACGATCGATGCCCGCAGGGATGTTCGCGCGGCAGCGACGGCACTGTTCGACGTTCTCGATGCGGCAGAGATCGACGATCGCGCCGCCGTCGACGTCAGACTCGGAGTGGACACTCTCACTGCTGCAGTGGCAGGCACGGAATCCATAGAGATGGCCGAGGCGCTCGACCTGGCCCGCGCGTGCATCGACCGCGCCGAGTCGATGCGTGCCATCACCGTCGACGGCACCGTGTTCCATAATCTCGGTGCGTCGGATGCGCAGGAACTGGGTGCGTCGATCGCGGCCGGGCTCGAGTACGTCCGATCGATGACCGAGAACGGTGTGGCCGTCTCGGATGCTTTGCGCCAGATCGAGTTTCGATTCGCAGCAACCGACGACCAGTTCCAGACCATCGCCAAGTTTCGCGCTGCTCGCATTCTGTGGGCACGGATTGCGCAGGTGTGCGGTGCGCCCGACGCCGGTGATGCTCCTCAGCATGCGGTGACGTCGGAAGCGATGATGTCGCAGCGCGATCCGTGGGTGAACATGCTGCGTACCACTCTTGCGTCGTTCGGCGCCGGAGTGGGTGGTGCGGATTCGGTGACGGTGCTGCCGTTCGACGCGGCACTGAACGGTGGCGCCGCCGGAGTGTCCAAGACGTTCGCTGCCCGTATCGCGAGAAACACTCAGTTGCTCCTGCTGGAGGAAGCCCATCTGGGTCGGGTTCTGGATCCGGGTTCGGGCTCGTGGTACATCGAGGAACTCACGGCTGCGGTTGCCGCGACGGCGTGGGACTTCTTCCAGACCATCGAAGCGTCGGGCGGATTCGCTGCAGCAACCGCGGACGGTTCGCTGGTCGCCGACATCGAGAAGACCCGTGCAGAGCGCGAGTCCGACATCGCGCATCGCATCACTCCGCTGACCGGTGTCAACGAGTTTCCCAATCTGGCCGAGGCCCCCCTGACTCCCGAGCAGACGCAGCCTGCCGGCTCGGCACCCGTGTATCGGTACGGCCGGGCATTCGAGTCGCTCCGAGATCGATCCGATTCTTATCTGGCCCAGCATGATTCGCGACCCCAGGTGCTACTGGTCCCGTTGGGGACCGTCGCCGAGCACAACGTCCGGACGACCTTCGCGTCCAACCTGTTGGCGTCGGGGGGAATCGAAGCGGTCAACCCCGGACCCCTGGGCGTCGACGCTGTCGCCGGTGCTGTCGAAGCGTCGGGAGCCTCGATCGCCGTGGTGTGCGGAACCGACAAGCGCTACGGCGACGAGGCCGCTACTGCCGTGGACGCTCTGCGTGCAGCAGGGGTCTCGCGGGTTTTGCTCGCCGGCCCGGAAAAGATCTTCGCCGGCGTCGACGGCCCGTCCCGTCCCGACGGATTCCTGACCGGCAAGGTCGACGCCGTCGCCGTGCTGACCGAACTTCTCGACACGCTGGGAGCCTCGAAGTGAGTACCGACGAGAACCGAATCTCGCACACCATCGGCAGTTTCGCCGACGTACCGCTGGTCGACCCCGACGAGCCGACGCCGTCGCCGCCGTCCGCGGAGGACGTGGCCACACACGTGAAGAACGGTGCCAAGGCGAACTTCTACACCCCCGAGCAGGTGGTGTGGTCCACTCCCGAGGGCATCGACGTCAAGCCGGTGTACACCGAGGCAGACCGGGACGCCGCCGAGGCCGAGGGCTACCCGTTGCACAGCTATCCGGGTGCCCCGCCGTTCCTCCGCGGGCCGTATCCCACGATGTACGTCAACCAACCGTGGACCATTCGTCAGTACGCCGGATTCTCCACCGCGGCCGAGTCCAACGCCTTCTACCGCCGCAACCTCGCGGCCGGGCAGAAAGGCCTGTCGGTGGCGTTCGATCTGGCCACGCACCGGGGCTACGACTCCGATCACCCGCGAGTGCAGGGTGACGTCGGAATGGCCGGTGTGGCAATCGATTCCATTTACGACATGCGACAGCTGTTCGACGGCATCGACCTCGGTAGCGTCTCGGTGTCGATGACGATGAACGGAGCGGTGCTGCCGATTCTGGCGCTGTACGTCGCCGCAGCGGAGGAGCAGGGCGTCGGGCCGGAGAAACTCGCCGGCACCATCCAGAACGACATCCTCAAAGAGTTCATGGTGCGCAACACCTACATCTATCCGCCGAAGCCGTCGATGCGCATCATCTCGGATATCTTTGCGTACACCAGCGAGAAGATGCCGAAGTACAACTCGATCTCCATCTCCGGGTACCACATCCAAGAAGCCGGTGCCACAGCCGATCTCGAACTCGCCTACACCCTCGCGGACGGTGTCGAGTACATCCGAGCCGGCCTGGACGCCGGCATGGACATCGACACGTTCGCGCCGCGGTTGTCGTTCTTCTGGGCCATCGGAATGAACTTCTTCATGGAGGTTGCCAAGCTCCGCGCCGGGCGGCTGCTGTGGGCCGAGCTCGTCCAACAATTCGAGCCCAAGAGTGCCAAATCCCGTTCCCTGCGCACTCATTCGCAGACGTCGGGTTGGTCGCTGACCGCACAGGACGTGTTCAACAACGTCGCCCGCACCTGTGTCGAAGCCATGGCCGCGACCCAGGGCCATACGCAGTCCCTGCACACCAACGCGCTCGACGAGGCACTGGCGCTGCCGACCGACTTCTCGGCCCGTATCGCCCGCAACACTCAGCTACTCATCGCGCAGGAATCCAACACCGTTCGGCCGATCGATCCGTGGGGCGGGTCGCACTACGTCGAGTGGCTCACCCATCAGCTGGCGAATCGGGCTCGCGCACACATCGCGGAGGTCGAGGAAGCGGGCGGCATGGCTCAGGCCATCGGCGAAGGCATTCCGAAGTTGCGCATCGAGGAGGCGGCGGCTCGTACCCAGGCGCGCATCGACTCCGGCCGACAGCCGCTGGTGGGCGTAAACAAGTACGTGCCCGACGAGCCCGACACCATCGAGGTACTCAAGGTCGAGAACTCGAAGGTGCGAAAAGAGCAGATCGAGAAGCTCGAGCGCCTTCGTGCCGAGCGGGACACTGCCGAGGTCGAGGCGGCACTGGCGAACCTGACTCGGGCCGCAGCGTCGGACCAGCCGGGCATGGAGAACAATCTGCTGGCTCTCGCCATCGATGCCGCCCGCAAGATGGCCACCGTCGGTGAGATTTCCGACGCCTTGGAGAAGGTCTACGGGCGCCACCAGGCGGAAATCCGGACAATCAGTGGTGTGTACCGCGACGAGGCAGGTAAATCCGAGAACATCACCCGCGCCACCGCGCTGGTCGAACAGTTCGCCGAGGACGAGGGCCGTCGTCCTCGAGTTCTGGTGTGCAAGATGGGGCAGGACGGACACGACCGAGGCCAGAAGGTCATTGCCACGGCGTTCGCCGACATCGGCTTCGACGTCGACGTCGGTCCGTTGTTCCAGACGCCCGAGGAGGTGGCCCGGCAGGCGGCGGACAACGACGTCCATGTCGTCGGAGTGTCGTCACTGGCGGCGGGCCATCTGACGCTGGTGCCCGCCTTGCGACAGGCCTTGGCCGACGTCGGGCGCGAGGACATCATGATCGTCGTCGGTGGCGTCATCCCCCCGGGCGATTTCGACGAGCTCTACGCAGCGGGGGCTGCCGCGATCTTCCCTCCGGGCACCGTCATCGCCGACGCCGCGATCGGTCTGGTGGAAAAGCTGTCCGTTGCGCTCGGGCATGCACCACGCGAGGCCAACGCCTGAATATGAACTCTCCGAACAAGGGCCGCGTCATCGACATCGATGCGGTGGCCGAGTCGGTCCGAGCGAACGAACGATCCGGGCTGGCGCGTGCCATCACCCTGGTCGAGTCCACCCGCTCGGATCATCGCGATCTGGCGCAGCAGTTGCTCCTTCGGGTGTTGCCCGATGCGGGCGGATCGCACCGGGTGGGCATCACCGGGGTTCCGGGGGTCGGCAAATCGACGTTCATCGACGCGCTCGGAATGCGGTTGATCGAACAGGGACATCGAGTCGCGGTGCTGGCCGTCGATCCGTCGTCGACCCGAACCGGCGGTTCGATTCTCGGTGACAAGACCCGGATGTCGCGTTTGGCGGTGCAGGAGAACGCGTACATCAGGCCGTCGCCGACCTCGGGAACGTTGGGCGGAGTGGCCCGCGCGACTCGAGAGACCATCGTGTTGCTCGAAGCCGCAGGGTTCGACGTGATCCTGGTCGAGACCGTGGGCGTGGGCCAGTCCGAGGTGACGGTCGCGAACATGGTCGACTGCTTCACGTTCCTCACGCTTGCGCGTACCGGGGATCAGTTGCAGGGCATCAAGAAGGGCGTTCTCGAACTCGCAGATCTGGTGGCCGTCAACAAGGCCGACGGCAAGCACGCGACCGACGCGAAGAACGCGGCGCGAGAGTTGGCGGGTGCACTGCGGCTGATCTATCCGCACGATGCGATCTGGAAGCCCCCGGTGTTGACGATGAGTGCCATCGAAGGCACCGGCCTCGACGAGTACTGGAACACGGTGCTCCGCCACCAGCAGGTGCTCCGTGACGCAGGCGAGTTCGCCGAGAAGCGGCGCAAGCAGCAGGTGGACTGGACGTGGACGATGGTCAACGATCAGCTACTGCGTCGGTTGGCTCAGAGCCCGTCGGTGAAGGCAATTCGAGACGACGTGGAATCTCGCGTGCGCGACGGGTCGCTCACGGCCGCATTGGCCGCTCAGGAACTACTCGACGCCTTCGATTCCTGACGTCTACTGTCCCTACTGGGCGGGGTACAGAGTCGCCGCCAGCTCGCCGACGCGTTCGACGAGCTGATCGAAGAACGCCTGAGGATCGGCGTGGGTGGCGATGGCTGCGTTCGGAGGCTTGCCCCACATTCCGCGCCAATCCGCCACCGTCGTTCCGCGAGTGAGGGTTCCGACCAGTTCCACGTCCACGGTCGCGTGCCGGTAGGTGGCGATATCCGGTTGCACCGCCACTGCTGCGGCGAACGGATCGTGCATGTGGGCCAGGAACCCCTGATCGTGATCGCGATGGAATTCGAAGTAGAAGCGGACCGCGTCCGAGAAATGACGCACGATCGGGTTCGAGGCCGTCGATCGCGCCCCCGGCGCATCGGTCGACGAAATCAGCTCGGCCGGAACGCTTCCGGCGCGTTCACCGAGAAGGCGAATGTGCTCGGGTGTCATTTCGATGGTCTCGGTGATGTCGAGTGCGCAGACGATCGGACGGCGGTCCTCGGGTAGTCCGGAGAAAGCGGCGAAGACCTCCGCTGCAGCCTCGGGGTCCACCGCGATGTTCCACTCGCTCGTCGGCGTCGTGTTGCCCTGATGCTGAAAAGCACCACCCATCAACACCAATCGCTTCAACAGCCGAGGCAACTCGGGGTCTCGGCGAACCGCCAGCGCGAGATTGGTCAGCGGACCGGTGACGAGACCGGTGATCTCACCCGGTCGCGAGCGAACCAACTCGATCCACATCGTGGTGGCATCGCGTGCGGACAGGTCCCGACTCGACACCGGCAGCTCCGCATATCCGATGCCCTGCGGCCCGTGAGTGTCCTCGGTGGTCATCAAAGGTGCGACCAACGGCACCTGCGCACCGAGCGACACTTCGATATCGGCCGCGCGGCACAGGTCGAGCCAGGCCAGGTTGTTCGCGGCGACCTGGTTCACCGGCACGTTACCGGCGGTGGACGCTATGCCGAGGATCTCGGCCTCGTCGGTGGCCAACAGGTACAGCAGTGCGAGCGAGTCGTCGATCCCGGTGTCGACGTCGACGATCATCGGTACGGTCATGCGTTCACCCGAGTCGTCGGATTGTGGCGGACCGGGAAGTTGACCGATCGAGCGATGAAGCACTTGGCTGCGGCCTCGGCGTGCAGTTCCTCCGCACGGGTCACCATCGAGGACTCGGCGACCGTCACTACCGGAGCCAGGGTCACCTCGACGAACTGCCCCGAGCCGTCGGATTGCTCGGTCATGACCCCGGTGGGGGAGTCGACGTAGTCGGTGACGGTCACGTGCGACGCGGCGGCCAACCCGAGGTACCACAGCATGTGGCAGCTCGACAGCGACGCCACGAGTAGCTCCTCTGGATTCCACCGCTCGGGATCGCCGCGAAAGCTCGGATCGGAACTGGCCGAGAGATCGGGTTTTCCGGGTGCCGTGACGAGATGATTGCGGTCGTATGCGGCTGCATTCGCCGTCCCGTGTCCGCGATTGCCGGTCCAGCGCACGGCCAGGGCGTAGTCATGGGTGGGCATGGGTCCATCGTGCCAGGCCGCCGTCCACCGTCGTCACGCACGCCGAGGAGACCTGTCCGTATTGCGATCAATGCGCCAATTGTCAAGGTGGTGGCCAAGATTCGATCGACCGACCTCTACCTGGGGGAATGCACGCTCGTGCGTACCGATGTCCGTTTCGGCGTTTGTCTGCTGGTCATTGCGCTCGCTAACGTTGCTGCAATGACGGTTGCGCAAGGTCCAGAATCGCCCGAGTCGTCACCCCAGATCCCGAAATGGGGCCAGCGCCACGTACAGCGTCTGCGGCGTGACGCATTCTTCAAACGTATGCGTCGCAAGCCGGCGATGTCGGAAGAGAGCATCACGGTCGTGGACCAGCCCATGCTCAAGCGGGCCGTGTCTGCAGCGGCACTGGGCAACACGATGGAATGGTTCGACTTCGGTGTGTACGGCTATCTTGCCGCGACACTGGGCAAGGTGTTCTACCCGGACGCGTCACCCGCAGTCCAGCTGCTGTCGACCTTTGCCACGTTCGCGGCCGCGTTCGTAGTACGGCCACTCGGTGGACTCTTCTTCGGCCCTCTCGGCGACCGCATCGGACGCCAGAAGGTCCTGGCCGCCACCATGATCATGATGTCGATCGGTACGTTGGCCGTCGGCCTGATTCCCAGCTACGACTCCATCGGAATCTGGGCTCCCATCCTGCTGCTCGTCGCCCGCCTGGTTCAGGGATTCTCGACCGGTGGTGAATACGGCGGTGCCACGACCTTCATCGCCGAATACTCACCCGACAAAAGACGTGGTTTTCTCGGCAGTTGGCTCGACTTCGGCACTTTCGTCGGATACGCGATGGGGTCCGGATTGGTGACGATTCTCAATGCGGTACTGGGCGACGCCACCATGATCGAATGGGGCTGGCGCATACCGTTCTTCATTGCCGGACCGATGGGCATCATCGGTTTGTACCTGCGCCTCAAGCTCGAGGACACCCCCGCGTTCCGCAAGCAACTCGACGAGCACGACTCGAAGGTCAAGGCGCAGGAGACCGGACGCAGCTCGATCGGAAAGATCTTCACGGTCCATTGGAAAGCACTGCTCATCTGCATGGGAATCGTGTTGCTGTACAACGTCACCAACTACATGGTGACCTCGTACCTGCCCACGTACTTCACCGAGGTCGTCGGTCGCAGCCAGCTCAGCGCCGATCTGTTGGTGCTGTCCGCGATGGTCGTGGTCGTGTCCATCATCGTGGCCGTCGGTCGGCTGACCGACCGAATCGGCCGCAAGCCGGTGTTCGTGTTCGGTGCCATCGGACAGATAGTCCTGGCCATCCCGTGCTTCCTGCTGATTCAGCGCAGCGGATGGATCGGGCCTCTGATTGCGTGCCTGCTGCTGGGAGTGGTGTTGGCGTGCTTCGCCGCACCCAGCGCCTCCACCTTGCCTGCACTGTTCCCGACGCGCGTGCGCTACGCCGCACTGTCGATCGGATTCAACCTGTCGGTGTCGATCTTCGGCGGCACCACACCGCTGGTCACCTCGGCCCTGGTCAGTTCCACCGGCAGCACCATGATCCCGGCCTACTACCTGATCATCAGCGGCGTCATCGGTCTGATCGCCGTCGGTTTCCTCCGCGAGTCGGCTACTCAGCCGCTCGATGGTTCTCCGCCCCAGGTGGATTCGACCGAGGAGGCCAAGGATCTGTACACCGAGGCTTCTGCGCTGACCGGGAGTAGCTCCGCAGACCGGTCAGCGCGGTAACCAACCGGCCTCGTCGCTACCCCAGACGTGAGCCGGGTACGCGTAGTCGGAGTAGCAGTCGAACACCGGTCGCGCTGCCGTCACCGAGCCGTGCGTGACCACGCACTCGGGTGGCGGTAGCGCGGCGGGGCCGTGTTCGGGGTCGCGCCCGGGAAGACCGGTCAGCCACGCCGCCGTTGCTGCGAGCGCTACGTCGACCGGTGCCGCAGCGCCCGACCCTTCTACGCGCGCCGCCAGTTCCGAGACGATTCCGGCAGCCAGCAGATAACCGCTCGCGTGATCGAGCGCCTGAGCCGGAAGCCGACCGGGCCGACCGTCACGGCCTTCCAGAACAGAGATACCGCTCGCAGCCTGAACGAGGCTGTCGAAGCCCCGCCGCCGCGACCAGGGACCCTCTGTGCCCCATGCGCTGATGCGCCCGTGGACGAGGTCCGCCCGGTGTTCGAGGCCGAAACGATCGAGGGCCCCCGGCCGATACCCGGTGACGAGCACGTCGGCCGAGTCGAGGAGCCCGAGCATCCGATCGAGTCCCTCCGCCGTGTCCAGGTCCAGCAGGGCCGACCGCTTGCCCTGGCCGTTCTCCAGATGCTGCCAGGGCAACTCCGGGTGCCGGGGCGAATCGACACGGAGCACGTCGGCACCGAGAAGTGCGAGAGCGCGCGTAGCGACAGGACCGGCAATCACCCGCGTCAGATCGAGCACCCGGATACCCGCCAACGGGTATTCGGCACCGTGTGGCCGAAGCGACGGACGCGGCCCAAGCGACGGACGCAGCCGGAACGACGGAATGCGCACTCGGGCAGCCGGATCGGCCGCACTTCGTGTAACGACCGGACCGGAGCTCGCGGCAATACCAGCGGGGTGAGCGGACCATTGATCTTCCGTGCGGACCCGCACGGCCAGAGCGCCCGACGCCGCGCACAGCTCTTCGAGCTCGAACCCGGACATTCCACGGAGTCGATCGCCGAACACGTCGATCGACTCCGCCGAGCCGGCGCCACCGAGGCCCACCACACCGAGCAATGCCTCTCGGTGGTGTGGGTAGTTGGCGTGGGTTCTCACCCAACCGTCGGACACCGGGAAGAAGCCGGACAGATCGGCGAAACCCTGCACCGGCTCGCCGTCGATCCGCAACACGGTGTCGCCCATGAACGACGCGGTGATACGCGCCATGGACGCTGTCGGCGTCACCGTCTCGGAATCCGTCGTCACCGATCCCAGCGCGCTTTGCAACTGGGCGACGGCGGTGCCGAGGGCACCGACCGACTCGGCGGCGAGCGCCGCGACCGGAAGTGTCGATGCGAGATATCCAGTCGTGCCCGACGTTCCCTGCACCGCAATCAGTTCCGCTTGGCCCAGATCTCCATACCGGCCGCATTCAGACGGTCCACCAGAACGTCGCCCATGGCCGTCGCGGGAGTGAGAACTCCGCTGGCTTTCGGCAGTGCGTCTCCACCGAGAACCAGCGCGAGTGCGGACTCGGCGAGCATGACCGCCGTCGCCTTGTAGCCGGGGTCGCCGGACGCTTTGACCCGGGCCCGGTATCGCGCCCCGGACGTCGTCAGGGTGTATAGATCGACCGTGAAATGGCCCTTCTCTCGGGCCTTTTCACTGGGGCCGCTACCGGGCTTGGGCAGGATGCGATCGAGCACCTTGCCCGGCAGTACCGTCATGGCCGATACTCCGACGAACAGTCCGGCCGACAATGCGCCGGCGAGCACCGGGCTGACGACGGACGAGCCGACGCTCATCACCTCGCTGTACCGAAACTGCTTCCCGTAGGCCCAGTCTCGAAGTGCATTGGTACGCCGCACGACTCGTGTGTTGTACGAGGCCATCACGAACGGAGCCTTCCACCCGCGCAGGCTCGGATCGATCTTCTTTCCGTCGATGAGCACGGTATCGAGTTGGCGGCCGAGCTGAGGCTCGAGGCTTCGATCGGGGCTCAGCGAATACGGACGGGCCGCGATGCGTCGGGCCCGCTTGTCCTTCTTCATGGCCTCGATCTGACCACGGAGCGAGTCGACGGTACCGCCACTGACCCCGCCCGACATCGAGGTGACCACGAGCGTGGTGTCGGTGAGTTCGCCCGCATTGTCGGCCGTGACGGCCTCGTACAGAGCGTGGACACCGATGTCGGACGGAACCGAGTCGAACCCGCACGAGTGGACGATCCTGGCACCGGTACGTTGTGCGATCTCGTGGTTGGTGTCGATGCTCTCGCGAGCGAAGAGCACCTCGCCGGTGAGGTCGACGTAGTCGGTTCCGGCCTCGGCGCACGCAGTTGCCAGTGGCATGCCGTACTTGGCATACGGGCCGACCGTCGTGATGACGACTCGGGTCGATTCGACCATGGATCGCAGCGCAGCGGTGTCGGCGGCGTCGGCTTCGATGACGGGCCAGTTCTGGGCGGTGGGTCCCAGTTCCTTTCGCGCTGCCTCGATGCGTCCGGTGGACCTGCCTGCCAGCGCGATACGGGTGTCGGCAGGCGCGTGTTCGGCGAGGTACTTCGCCGTCAGCTTTCCTACGAATCCGGTGACGCCGTAGACGACGATGTCGTGGGTGCGGTCGGGGCCTGAGGTGAAATCCGAGTCGGACGTAGTCATGGTTACGACACTAACGCGGACGCCGCCGGCAGCGTCGGCTAGTGGGTCCAGGTGTGCACGGGTTCTCCCGTGTCCATCCTGTCCACGTAATCTCCCAACATCCCCGCGAGAGCCTGCTCCCGAGTATCGCCGGCCCGTTCGCGCGCGACGACGGCGGCTCGCTGCCACCCCGAACCCGACTGCTTGGCCAGGCACCGCGCTTCGATAATGCCGAGATAGCGGTCACGTACGGCAGAGTCGACGCCGTACGCGGCGAGACCGGCCTCGGCCATCGGAAGCAATCGGCGCAGTACCAGCTCCTGCGGACTCACCCAGCCGACCTCGGGCCAGTAGAGCATCGAATCGAACCCGCCGCGCGCCGCGGAGTGCACGTTCTCCTCGGCGGCATCGAACGACATCTGCGACCACAGGGGCCGATCGGCATCCGCGAGAGCCCGTACGGTGCCGTAGTAGAACGCGGCATCGGCGAGGGTGTCGACGACTGTCGGTCCGGCAGGCAGAACGCGGTTCTCGAGCCGGATGTGGTGCCCGTCGCCGGACCGATCGTAAATCGGCCGGTTCCACCGGTACACGGTTCCGTTGTGCATCCGCAGTTCCGACAGCGACGGTGTGTCACCTCGGGCCAGAGCGGCTTTGGGGTCCTCTTCGCTGCACACCGGGAGCAGGGCGGGGAAGTAGCGCGAGTTCTCCTCGAACAGGTCGAAGATCGAGGTGATCCATCGCTCCCCGAACCACACTCGCGGGCGAACTCCCTGGTTCTTGAGCTCCTGCGGCCTCGTATCGGTGGCCTGCTCGAACAACGGTATGCGGGTCTCGTGCCACAGTGCACGCCCGGCGAGAAACGGCGAGTTCGCGGCGAGCGCGACCTGAACACCCGACAACGCCTGTGCGGCATTCCAATACGACGCGAACTCGTCAGGGGTGACTTGCAGATGCAGTTGGACGGACGTGCAGGCCGCCTCGGGCAGAATCGTGTCGGTCACGATATCGAGGTTCTCGGCGGCCGCAGACCCGGGCAGACGCACGCCCGCGATCTTCAGTTCGATGTCCTCACCACGGGCGGCGAAGATCTGCTGGTTCAGTAGGTCGTATCGCGGATTCGCCGACAGCCACCGATGCTCGAAGTGTTCCTTCGTCAGAGTCGGGAGCATGCCGATCATGGCAAGTCGACTACCCGAGCCACGGGCCCGCTCGTCGGCAGCATTCAGCGATCGCCGCAGATCCGTCTCCAACTCGGCGATCGACGAGCCCCGCAGCGGTCGAGGATCGACGTTGATCTCGATGTTGAACTGGCCCAGCTCGGTCTGATAATCAGGATCGGCGATGGCGTCGAGTACTTCGGCATTGGCCATCGACGGTGCCATGTCCTCGTCTACGAGGTTGAGCTCGATCTCCATGCCGATCTGGGGTTCGCCGACCTGGAACGTCTCGTCGGCCAACATGATGGCCAACGCGTCGAGACAGTCCTGAACCTTCTGCCGAAACTGGTGTCGGTCCTGTCTGGTGAACTTTCGGCGTTCGACATCCTCGCCCATGGTGACCGCCTAACGCTGTGTCTCGGTGCCGTTCGCTCACGCGAGACGGCGTCGTTTCCGAGTATCGCAGCCTGGGGTTGCTCCGGGGCATCCACGTGCAGAATCGCCCGGAGGAACGACCCCGGGGCCGATCGTCACCAGGGCGAGGGCTGGTAATCCTTGAGGAACGAGCCGTACAGATCGATTCCGAGTTCGCCCTGCACGATGGGGTCGTACACCCGCGCAGCACCGTCGACCAGATCCAGCGGCGCGTGGAAGCCCTCGTCGGCCAGCCGCATCTTGGTGGGGTGCGGGCGCTCGTCGGTGATCCATCCGGTGTCGACGGCGGTCATCAGGATGCCGCTCTCCACCATCTCCTTGGCGCTGGTGCGGGTCAGCATGTTCAGTGCCGCCTTGGCCATGTTGGTGTGCGGATGCCCCGGGCCCTTGTATGCCCGACCGAACTGACCCTCCATGGCAGAAACGTTGACCACGTATTTGCGTCGAGCCTGCGACGCCTCCATCGACGCGCGCAGGCGTGAGACGAGAATGAACGGTGCCACGGAATTGCACAGCTGCACTTCGAGCAACTCGACCGGATCGACCTGCTCGACGGTGTGAATCCAGCTGTTGGTCTCGGCGAGGTCGGGCACCAGGCCGCCCGCGTCGATCGCCAGTCCGTTCTCGATGCGCTCCGCTGTCACCGAACCCGCCACCATCGCCAGAGACGCGACGTCGTCTGCGCTCAGAGTCGCCGAGACCTGCTGACCGCCGATCGCCGTGGCCGGCAACGAACTGGCCAACGACGCAGGGTGAGCGTCGCTGGTCTTGCCGAACGTGATCCGTTGCGGCCCGGCACCATCGGTCAGTGCCGCGGGCAACGGTTCCGCTTCGGCGTCGGCCAGCGCGCTGTACGAGCCGGGGGAGCGCTTGACCGTCTGCGCAGCGTTGTTGATCAGGATGTCGAGCGGTCCCTCGGCGGCGACCGAATCGGCAAGTGCCACAACCTGAGCGGGGTCTCGTAGATCGATACCGACGACGCGCAGGCGGTGCAACCACTGATCGCTGTCGTCCATCGCAGCGAACCGGCGCACGGCATCGTTGGGAAAACGCGTGGTGATCGTCGTGTGTGCGCCGTCGCGGAGCAGCCGGAGGGCGATGTACATGCCGATCTTCGCCCGACCTCCGGTCAGCAGTGCTCGCCGGCCGGACAGGTCGGTTCGTGCGTTGCGTTTGCCGCGGTTGAGCGCCGCGCACTCGGGACACAGCTGGTGGTAGAACGAATCGACATCGGTGTAGCGCTGCTTGCAGATGTAGCACGGGCGCGCCCTGATCAAGGTGCCCGCGATCTCACCCTCGGCGCGCGAGGTGAGGGACAGACCTGCGGTCTCGTCGTCGATACGATCCGGGGATCCGGTCGCCGTGGCCGCCACGACTGCCCGGTCGGCTGCGTTGACGGCGTTGCGTGCGGCAACGCGTCGAGCACGCTTGAGATCTTTGAACATGGCACCGGACGCCCGCTGGACGGCGATGGAATCCGGATGATTCTTGTCCAGCTCGGCGGCTTGTGCGAGCACCCGCAGACACGTGTCGAGATCGGTGGGGTCGATCGAGTCCATCTTCAGTCTCCTAGCATCGGCCCGGTCGAGCCGTCGACGTGAGAACAACGAAAAAGACCCCGATTCCGAAGAATCAGGGTCAGTTTCGTCTGTCTCAACTCAGATCTTTGAAAATCTTTGTCTGTGAACAACATTCAGACGGTGTCCGAGGGGGGACTTGAACCCCCACGTCCGTTAATAGGACACTAGCACCTCAAGCTAGCGCGTCTGCCATTCCGCCACTCGGACATGTGCGACCGTTGCCGCATATTCTCTTGTTGCTCTCACAGCTGGTCGCTGTGCGCTGCGTAAGATTATCCGACGGGTTCCCGATAACCCAAATCCCCACGTCAGTTCATGCGTCGAGCGGTTTTCGGTGGTGCCCCGACCCCTCGGTGATGGTAGGAACGACGATGTGGCAAACGATTCGAACGATCCCGAAGTGAGCAATGCCCGAAGCCGAGGAGAACGCGCTCCCACCGTCGCTCTCGACGAAGTGGTGGAGCTGGTCAGCTCTCTGATCAGATTCGACACCTCGAACACCGGCGAACTCGACACCACGGTCGGCGAGAAGGAATGCGCCGAATGGGTGGCGAGCAAGCTCGAAGAGGTGGGGTACGAGACCGAGTACGTCGAATCCGGTGCCCCCGGACGCGGCAACGTCTTCGCCTGGCTGCGCGGCGCCGACTCGTCCCGTGGAGCTCTGCTCGTACACGGACACCTCGACGTCGTCCCGGCCGAGCCGGCCGACTGGAGTGTGCACCCGTTCTCCGGAGCCGTCGAAGACGGCTACGTCTGGGGTCGAGGTGCCGTGGACATGAAGGACATGGTCGGGATGGCACTGGCGCTGGCCCGCCAGTTCAAGTCGAACGGCACGGTTCCGCCCCGCGACATCCTGTTCGCGTTCCTCGCCGACGAGGAGGCGGGCGGCAAGTACGGATCGCACTGGCTGGTCGACAACCGACCCGATCTTTTCGAGGGCGTCACCGAGGCGGTCGGCGAGGTCGGTGGGTTCTCACTGACGGTCGCCCGCCCGGACGGCACCGAGAAGCGGCTCTACATGGTCGAGACGGCGGAGAAAAGCCTGGCGTGGATGCGGCTGACGGCGAAGGCGCGGGCCGGGCACGGATCGTTCCTGCACGACGACAACGCCGTGACCTACCTGGCCGAGGCCGTGGCGAAACTGGGCAATCACACATTTCCCCTGGTGCTCACCGAGTCCGTATCGCAGTTCTTGCAGGCGGTATCCGAGGAATCCGGACTCGATTTCGATCCGACGTCACCGGACATCGACGGCACCCTGCTCAAGCTCGGCAGCATCGCCCGCATCGTCGGCGCGACCCTGCGCGATACGGCGAACCCCACGATGCTCTCGGCCGGCTACAAGGCCAACGTGATTCCGCAGACCGCGACAGCCGTGGTGGATTGCCGCGTGCTGCCCGGCCGCCAAGCCGCCTTCGAGAAGGAGGTCGACGAACTGATCGGCCCGAATGTCGAACGGGAATGGATCACCAAGCTCGAACCGTACGAGACCACATTCGACGGGGATCTCGTCGACGCGATGAACGACGCCGTCCTCGCGCACGACCCCAACGGCCGCACCGTGCCGTACATGTTGTCCGGCGGCACCGACGCAAAAGCGTTCGCGCGCATCGGAATTCGTTGCTTCGGGTTCGCCCCGCTCAAGCTTCCGCCCGAACTCGATTTCGCGGCGTTGTTTCACGGCATCGACGAACGAGTACCCGTGGAGTCGTTGGAGTTCGGCACACAGGTGCTCGAGCACTTCTTGATGCACAGCTGATACGAAAGGAACCATCGTGGCGTACAACCCATACGACTCGCTTCCGGACCTACCGTCCTTCGAGTTGACGTCCGAGGATGTGCAGGACGGCAAGCCCCTGAAGGCCCAGCAGGTCAGCGGAATCATGGGAGCCGGTGGACACGACAACTCCCCGCAGCTGTCCTGGTCCGGATTCCCCGAGGGCACCAAGAGCTTCGCGGTGACGGTCTACGATCCCGACGCACCCACGGCCTCGGGCTTCTGGCATTGGGCCGTGGCGAACATTCCGGTCGAGACGACGTCGCTGGTCTCGGGAGCAGGCGACGACGGTGGAACCGGGGTGCCCAGTACGGCCGTGACGCTGAAGAACGACGCGGGCCTGTTCCGGTACATCGGTGCTGCCCCACCCGCAGGCCACGGCCCACACCGCTACTTCATCGCGGTGCACGCCGTGGACGTCGATCGGCTCGAAGTCGACGAGACGGCGACCCCGGCGTACCTCGGGTTCAACCTGTTCTCGCACGCCATCGGACGTGCCGTGATCACGGGCACCTACGAGGCCTGATCGCGATCCCGTCGTGCGCGTTGTGCGGAGCGCGAGCTCCGCACAACGCGCACGCTGTCAGATTTTGTTCTCCGAACCCACTGCGTCGGCCAGACGAGCGAATCCGTGCTGCTCGAGTCGGGACAGCAGACCACGGTTGATGTTCCTGATCCACAGCGGTCCGCCGTAGATGAACCCGGTGTATCCCTGCACCAGGGACGCACCGGCAACGATGCGCTCCCAGGCCTGCTCTTCCGTTTCGATTCCTCCCACCGAGATCAGCGTCAGCTGCGTCCCGACCCGGTGGTAGAGGCGCCGGATGACGTCCAGCGAGCGAGCCTGCAGTGGAGCACCGGACAGCCCGCCTGCACCGATGGCCGCGACCGCCTCCGCGTCGGTACGGAGTCCCTCGCGAGAGACAGTCGTGTTGGTCGCCACGATGCCGTCGAGGCCGAGTTCGACAGCCAGATCAGCGACGGCGTCGATGTCCTCGTCGGACAGGTCCGGCGCAATTTTGACTAGAACCGGCACCGACACCACCGACTGCACGGCAACCAGAATCGGGCGCAACGATTCGACGGCCTGCAGATCCCGTAGACCCGGCGTGTTGGGGGAGCTGACGTTGACGACGACAAAATCTGCCAGGGGCCCCAGCAAGCGGGCGCTGGTGGTGTAATCGGCGGCGGCGTCCGCCGGCTCGACGATCTTCGTCTTGCCGATGTTCGCACCGATGGGAATCCGCGTTCTGCGCGAACGCAGTTTCGCGGCCGCGTACTCCGCACCGTGGTTGTTGAAGCCCATCCGATTGATGATCGCGCGGTCGAGAGGCAGCCGGAACAGCCGAGGCGTCGGATTGCCGGGTTGCCCCAGCGCAGTCACGGTGCCGATCTCGGCGAACCCGAACCCCAGCGGGGCCCACGCATCGATACCATCGGCGTTCTTGTCGAACCCGGCGGCAAGCCCGAGGGGGGCCGGAAATTCGATGCCGAATGCCGTGGAACGCAACCGCGGATCGTCGACGACGAACAGTGCACTTGCCAGCTTACGAAGCGGCGGAAGCGCCGCAACAGCCCTGAGAACACCGAACGCGAGGTGATGAATCCTCTCCGGTGATACGAGGAACATCAGGCGCAACAGGACGCGGTACAGACGGTCTCCCACGGTCTTCTTTCCGGTCGGTACTTCAGGGTCGGTACACCGAGGTCGTTGTTCGGAGTCGATCGATGCTGTCTTCGAGCCGATCAGATTCCGGGCTCCGGCACATGATGGGCGGTTTTCTTGCGCTTGAGCAACACGCGGCGACTTCCGTCGGTGTACAGACGTACCCGAGACAGCTCCCAGCCGCCGAATTCGGCCTGAATCGCGAGCCGCATCGATGCGGTCACGCGAGTGACGTCCGGTGGCAACCGGAGAGGGACGTACTCCCAGTCGTCGGACGGGGACACCTCCCACCCGACGGGCATCTTCGCTCGGCCCGGCATCGAATCCTCGTGTGCGTTCACGTGCCTCCACCATTCTCGAGGGTCGTTCCTGCGGGTACCGTCTCCTGCCGATTCAGCAGGTCAACGGCCCGCGGCGGGGATGCGCTGCAGCCCGTCCCCGGTCGCCGATCCCACGTACAGATCGCCGGTATCCCCGTCGACGGCAACCGAGTTCGGCTGTCGCACAGTGGGCAACCGTTGCGCCTCGACCGGAATTCCGGTGTCGAGTGTGTACCCGACCACCTCGTTGCGAGCCGGCAAGGTGACCCATGCAATACCGGATTGCTCATCGTAGGCGATCGCCCAGGGCGCGGACCCGACCGGAAACCGTTGCCGCATCAGCAGATCGTGCGAGGTGAAGACCAGCAGCTCGGTGCCGGTCGAGTCGGTGACCAGAAGTCGTCCGTACTCGTCGCTGGTCATCTCGGCGGCGCCTTCGCCCGCGCGCAGGGCCACACCGAGGGTGTCGTCGTCGAGGTTCAGATCGGTGATCGAGGTCTGGCGGCGATCGAGTACCGAGACACCGTCCGGTGTGCTGGCCAACGCGTCGGCCGAGGTCACGCCCGGTCCTGAGACGGTGCTCGTCACCTGTCCGGCGGCGTCGAGAATGCGGATACGGCCGGTGGCGTCACCGACCGCCGTGGTGCCGTCGGGTAGATCGGCAGCCGACAGAGTCCGGCCGTCGACGGGGGTATCGGTGCGCTGAGCGTCTGCCACGGTGATCCTCGAGAGAACTCCGTCCATCGGAACCAAGACACTCGAGTCGCGTCCGGCGACCAGCTCTGCAGCGGATCCGCCCAGATCCACCACGCGGGGCTCGCTCGACGCCTCCCCGTCCACCAGGCTCACGGTGGTCGACGCGTCGGTCAGGGCAACCAGAGTGCGCGTTGCAGAATCGAAAGTCAGTGCGTCCACGGGAGCGAAGGCGCGGACGACTCCGGCCGGAGCCACTGCAGTCGCGGGGGACAAGGCCGGCGGCTGCGGCTCGACGGAGATCTCGTCGGCGTTCTCGTCCTCGCTCGAGCAACCACCCAAACCGACGAGTGTGACGACGGCGAGCGCGGACGCCACTGCCGTCCTGGCCGTACGTGCCGACGGTGTTCGCATGGAACCGAACCTACTTCCTGTGGTGACTGCCCCTGGTAAGGCGCTGCCTCATCTGTACCAGCGCGCGTCGACCTCGGCGAAATCGACAGCCAGGGACTCGGTGCCGTTCGTCGGGGGCGCGGAGACGGTAGCGTGTTCGATCGGCATCGAATTCGTGAACGAGCACGACATGGGAGCGGATGTGGGATCCGAAGGAACGCACTTCGTGGTCGAGGAAGTGAATGCGGGTACGCACGCCAACGGCTTCGGCAGAACAGACGACGGACGCGCGTTCGCGTTCAGAGTGCAGCGCAGCACGCTCTACGTGAAGATCTATCGGGCCGATGTCGTGTCGGCCGTGCCGGATCGAACCGAAGTGGACGCCGTCGCCGAGCACTCGGTCACCGAGATCGATCTGACCGACGAACGCAGCATCATCGGGGTGGTTCGTGACGCAGTCGCTCACGCTCAGCAGCTGTCGGATGTGTCACTGCGAGACACGGCAGTCCGGGCCTTCTTCAATCGCGTCAACTCTGCGCTGGAGGGTTTCTGAACCCTGGTCGTTCCGCAGGCTTCACTCCTGCCCCCGCTTCGGGATCACCAGTTGCTCACCGGTGACGGGGTGGTCGAAGACATCGACCGGGTGTCGGTAGATCCGGCCGAGCCGCTCGGCGGTGAGAACCTCCCGGGGTGGTCCCGTAGCCACCAGCTCGCCTGCGTCGAGAATCGCGACCCGATCGGCGTAGGCCGCAGCAAGACCCAGATCGTGCAGTACGACAACCACGGCACGACCGGACGCGGCCAGCGAACGCACCACGGCCATCACCGACTCCTGGTGTCCCACATCGAGCGCCGCGGTGGGTTCGTCGAGCATGATCGTGGCGGTGCGCTGTGCCATGACACGGGCCAACGCGACTCGGGACTGCTCACCGCCGGACAGGGAACCGAACGGACGTCCGGCGAATTCGGACACGTCGCAGGCGGCCATGGCGGCGGCCACCTGCGCGTCGTCCTCGCGTACCGCCGACGTTCCGGTCCACGGAGCTCGGCCCATCCGCACGATCTGCTCGGCGGTGAATGCGAACCCGATCGCGTGCTGTTGCGGGAGCACGGCGCGTCGTCGCGCGAGGTCGACCGGCCGGAAGCGGGACAGTGGTCTCTCGCCGAGCAGTACCGATCCGGAACTGGGCTCGGTGTCTCCGGACAGGACCGACAGCAACGTGGACTTACCCGCCCCGTTCGGGCCCACGAGAGCCAGAATCTCTCCGACGACGACCTCGAGATGCACGTCGTTCAGAACGGCCCGGTCACCGCGGTGTGCGCCGACCCCCACGGCGACCAGGGTGCGTGAACCCGGTGTCGGGTCGGCAGGAATGTCGGAACGGTGTCCACCGAACTTCCCGATCATGCCCAGCCGCCCTGACGAGCCCGGGTGCGGCGCAGCAGCCAGAAGAAGAACGGTGCGCCCGCCAACGAGGTCACCATCCCGAGCGGAAGGTCGACGTTCGCCACGAGCGTCCGCGTGACGAGATCGGCCCCGAGGAGGACCACGCCTCCCGCGAGTGCGCTGGCAGGGATGAGTACCCGGTGCGCCGGACCGAGCACCATGCGCATGGCGTGGGGTACCACCAGACCCACGAACAGGATGATCCCGGTGAACGCCACGCCGGACGCGACGAGCACTGCGACGACCACGATGGCGAACTGTCGCAGGCGCTCGACGTTCACGCCGAGATGGCGCGCCACGTTCTCACCGAGTGCGAGCAGGTCCAGTCGGCGGGCGATCATCGACGACGCTCCGATCCCGACCAAGGCCAGCGGACCGACCACCGCGACCGACTGCCACGTGGCACCGGCGAGGGATCCCAACTGCCAGAAGACGATCTGGTCGCGAGCGGCCGGGCTGGCGACGAACGTGAAGAACGCGATCACACCGCCGGCGAACGCATTGACGGCGACTCCGGTGAGGATGAGGGTCACCACCTCGGTTCGGCCGGCATTGCGAGCCAGGAAGTACACCGCAATCGTGGTGACAAGTCCGCCCACGAAGGCTGCGAGCGCAACGGTCCAGACCCCGGCAAAGCTGCCGCCCAGGACGAAGACCGAGCTCGCACCGACAGCCGCGCCCGACGACACGCCGACGACACCGGGTTCGGCGAGAGGGTTGGCGAACACACCCTGGAGCAGTGCGCCCGCGCATCCCAGACAGGCACCGACGAGCATCGCGAGGGTCAGCCGAGGAAACCGGACCTGCCAGAGGGTCACCTCGCCGCTGGGGTGAGCGGGCATCGGGCCGATGTCGAGGCCCACCCGATGCGTCAGACTCCCCAGAACTTCCGCCGGAGTCGTCGGTACCTGCCCTACGACAGCCGACACCAAGGCCAGGGTCAACAGCGCGACCGCCAGCGCGACGAACGTCGAGACCACTCGCGTCGTACCCGACCGCGACCGTGCAGACGACACGTCGCTCATGAGGCAGGTTCGTAGACGGCCTTAGACAATGCAGCCAGCACCTTTCCGGTGTTCGGACCGAAACTGAGAACGGTGCCGTCGTCCATGTCGACCACCCGACGCTGCTGGCCGGCGGGCGTCTGCGCGATACCGGGTATCTGCCCGAGCCCGTCGATCCCGCCGATCGATTGCAGCCCCTTCGTCATCATGAGAATCACGTCGGGTGCCGCAGCGATGAGTGCCTCACTGGTCACCGGAACGAACTGTTCGGTCAGACCCGATTCGACCCCTGCATCCCGAGCACCGATCGCCTCGATGAGAGCGTCCGCTCCGGAACCCGGACCGGCGAGCATCTTGATCGCCGGACCACGCATGTACAAGAACGCAACCTTCAGCGGCTCGTCGGATCGGGGCGCGTTCTGTGTCGCGGCGGCAATCTCTTCGGTTGCCCGTTGCGCCAGTGCGGAACCGGCGTCGGGAACACCGAGAGCCGCCGCAACAGCGTCGATCTGTCCTGCTACCCCGGCCAGAGTTCGAGCGGGGTCGAAGTAGACGACCGGAATTCCCGCGGCCCGAATCTGATCCTGGACAGCGCGCGGGCCGATGCTGGTGTCGGTCAGGACGACCGTCGGCGACAGCGCGAGGATGCCTTCGGCACTGAGCGAGTGGCCGGTAGGGGTGACGTCGGGTACGTCTGCTGCCGCGGGAAACGACGCCGAGGTGTCGCGCCCGACGAGATTGTCGCCGAGTCCGAGCGCGAACACCGTCTCGGCGAGGGTGCCGTACTGGTCGGCCGCTACGATCCTGCTGTTATCCGAAATCGTGACGGGCACGCCGTCGAAACCGGTGACGGTGACCGGTAGTTCGGCAGCCGGATCGACCGCGATGGGCTCCGGATCAGGGTCGTCGACGACGGCGGTGCGGGGGCCGATCGTGCCGGAGTCCGGTGCCGCGGAGTTGTTCACCGAACACGACACCAGCAGTCCGGCCGTCAGCAGCGCGGCGGCGAGGCGTTTGACGATCACGACCATAGGTTAGCCTGCCCGACCTTCAGGTGACCTCACCCCAGGCCGAGCAGCACCTGCGATCAACCGCTGACGTCGTCCAGGGCCGACGTGATGGCCGCCGGCAGTTCGAGCTCCTCGGCCATCAGAGCACCCATCAACTGGGCCAGATCGCGAGCACCGACGATCGCACTGCTCACCCCGGGACGATCACGGGCCCACGCAAGAGCGACGACCAGGGGAGAGGTGGCAAGACCATCGGCGGCCGTGACCGCCGCGTCGACGACACCTACCGCCGAGTCGGTCAGGTACGCATTCACCGCGTCGGCGTGAAGCTCGTCGGCCCCGCGCGAATCGGCCGGAATCCCGTTGCGGTACTTACCCGTCAGGACACCACCCGCCAGGGGAACCGCCGCGAGGATGCCGATGCCGTGGTGCAGGGCGGCGGGAACCAGTTCGTCCTCGATCCCGCGGGCCAACAGTGAGTACTCTGCCTGCGTCGACACGATCCGTCCGATACCAGCCGCACCGGCAGCCGTGGCCAATTGCCAGCCCAGATACCCGCGGGCACCGGTGTAGCGAACCCGTCCACTCGAGACGGCGTAGTCGAGCGTCGCCGCCACCTCGTCGACCGGGGTCATCGGATCCCACGTGGCTACCTGCCACAGGTCGAGATAGTCGGTACCGAGCTCCCGCAGTGTGGCGTCCAACTGACCGAGCAGTCCACGCCTCGAGCAATCGACGTGATACCGGCCGTACCGCGAACCGACCCCCGCGGCACTGCTGATCACCAAGTCCTGCCGAGGAACCACATCGTCGAGCAACTCCGCGAGTACTCGCTGAGCTCGACCGTCGCCGTACGCCGGAGACGTATCGACCAGGGTGCCGCCCGCCTCGGCGAACGCCGACAACTGCGCCGCAGCGTCGTCCCCATCGGTCCCGCTGCCCCACCCGAGAGTGCCGAGGCCGAGCCTCGACACCCGAAGTCCGCTGGTGCCGACCGATCTCTGCTTCATATGTGCCGAATGTCCTTTTGCCTGTGATCGTCGGGTTCGTACTGGCCTGCCGCCAGTGCACAGTAGTGCGCCGCGCCGCTCGGTGTGAAAGTGCCGCGCCGCTTCGCTGTGCTCGGTGTGAAAGTGCCGCGCCGCTTCGCTGTGCTCGGTGTGAAAGTGCCGCGCCGGGTACGGTCGTCCCCGTGAATCGCGAATCCAGGGGGCGGGCACTCGCCCACGCGCCGGCAACAATCGAATCGTCCGCTTCGACGCTGGGACGGGGCGCCGCATGATCGACATGACGTGGCTGCAGGCGATCATCCTCGGCGCAGTCCAGGGACTGACGGAATTCCTTCCCATTTCCTCTTCCGGGCATCTGCGAATCGTGTCGGGGGTCTTCTGGAACGAGGACGCCGGCGCGTCGTTCACCGCGGTGACGCAGCTGGGTACCGAAGCCGCTGTTTTGCTGTTCTTCTGGCGCGACATCGTCAGAATCATCAAGGCCTGGGTCGTCGGATTGCGTAGGAAAGACGAACGGGGTCTCGACTACCGCATGGGGTGGTACGTGATCATCGCCACCATTCCGATCGGCATTCTGGGTCTGTTGTTCAAGGATCAGATCCGCACCGGTGCGCGCAATCTGTATCTCATCGCGTTCATGCTGATCGCTTTCGCCGTGGTGATTGCCGTCGCGGAGAGGCTGGGCCGTAAGGAACGGCCGATCGAGAAACTCACCACCAGGGACGGCATCGTCATGGGCCTCGCTCAATGCCTGGCGCTGATTCCCGGAGTGTCCCGCTCCGGAGCCACCACCAGCGCTGGTCTGTTCCTCGGACTCGAACGCGAAGCTGCAGTGCGCTTTTCGTTCCTGCTCGCGATCCCGGCCGTCACGGCGTCCGGCTTGTTCTCGCTGCCCGACGCTTTCGAGCCGGTCGGCTCCGGCCTCGCCGCGTCGGGACCACAGCTGCTGGTGGCCACGATCATCGCGTTCGGCCTGGGTTATGCCTCGATCGCCTGGCTGCTCAAGTTCGTCGCGAACCATTCGCTGTACTGGTTCGTCGGTTACCGCATCGTGCTCGGTGTCGTTGTTCTGGGTCTGCTGGCCGGCGGGGTTGTCTCGGCTACGTGAACCGTTCCTCGTTAGGCTCGGAGCAATGACAGTCATCTTGCTTCGCCATGGACGTTCGACGTCGAACACTGCGGGCACGCTCGCAGGTCGGAGCGAAGGGGTGGAGCTCGACGACCGGGGCCGCGAGCAGGCGCAGGCGGTTGCCGAACGGCTGGGGGTCCTCCCGGTCGTGGAGATCGTGCGCTCTCCGTTGTTGCGGTGCGAGCAGACCGTGGAACCGCTGGCCACTCGGTTGGGGCTGACTCCGATGGTCGAGGACAGGATCGTCGAGGTCGACTACGGACAATGGACCGGTCGAACCATCAAGGAGCTGCTGGCCGAGCCGCTGTGGAAGGTCGTTCAGCAGCATCCGTCCGCGGCGGTGTTCCCCGAAGGCGAAGGCTTGGCTACGGTGCAGCAACGCGCGGTCCAGGCGATACGGGAGCACGATGCGCGGCTGGCCGCCCACCACGGCCGGGATGTGCTGTGGGTGGCCTGCTCTCACGGGGATGTGATCAAGTCGGTGCTGTCCGATGCGATGGGTGCCCATCTCGATTCTTTCCAGCGGATCGTTGCCGATCCGGCGTCGATCAGCGTCGTGCGCTACACCTCGACTCGGCCGTTCGTGTTGCGGACCAACGACACCGGATCCGACTTGAGCGTGTTCGTGCCGAAGGCGGAAGAGCCGACGTCCGACGAAGCAGGCGCGAAACCCGACGTTGCAGACTCGTCCGATGCAGTGGTGGGCGGCGGCGCGGGCACCTAGAGATGCCGGTTCGCCGCCGATCTCCCGATCGGTGGCAGGCTGGAGGGCGAGCAATACCGTCCACGGTCGATCTGTGGCCGATAATGGAAGTTCGCGATTCGTTTCGCGGAGCTTTTCGAGTCGTTAGGAGGTGCAATGCCGCGCGCCATACACGTTTTTCGCACCCCTGATCGTTTCGTCGCCGGGACCGTAGGTGAGCCGGGTGACCGAACGTTCTTTCTCCAGGCGGTGCACGATGCCCGAGTGGTCTCGGTCGCGTTGGAGAAGCAGCAGGTACAGGTGCTGGCCGATCGAATGGGACTGCTGCTCGAGGAGGTGCAGCGTCGCTTCGGTACCGATGTGCCGACCGAGGAGGCCGAGACACTCGACACCAGCCCGTTGGTGACCCCGATCGACACCGAATTCAGAGTCGGCACGATGGGGTTGGGTTGGGACGCCGACGCCAATGCCGTCGTGGTGGAGTTGTTGGCCGTCAGTGAGGTCGAGGTCGACGAATCCGTCGTGCTCGACGACACCGACGAGGGCCCCGACGCGGTTCGAGTGTTTCTGACACCCGTTCAGGCTCGCGAGTTCGCAGCGCGGTCCGAGCTGGTCGTGGCGGCCGGCCGAGCGCCGTGCCCGCTGTGCGGCCTGCCGCTCGCCCCCGAGGGACACGTCTGCATCAGGACGAACGGCTACCGCCGCGGTGCCACCTTCGGTCCGGTGACAGAGGTCGACGAGTCTTGACCGTCGAACTACCCCCCTTCGAGGGCCGCGAGACCATGGAGACCGGCGAGCTGACTGTCGTCGGCCGGGTGGTTTCGGCGTCCAACGCCACCCTCGTGTGCGAGGCGGGCGACGGCGACTCGGCAGTGCGGTGCGTGTACAAACCCGTGCGCGGAGAGGTGCCGCTCTGGGACTTTCCCGACGGCACCCTCGCCGGGCGGGAGGTGGCGTCGTACGAGATCTCCGAGGCGCTCGGGTGGGGCGTGATTCCGCCCACGGTGCTGCGCGACGGTCCGTTCGGTCCCGGCATGGTGCAGAAGTGGATAGATACTCCCGAGGAGCGGGTCGAGGGCCGCGTGGACCTGGTCGACATCTGCCGTCCCGATCTCGTTCCGGCGGGCTGGATTCCGGTGTTGCAGGCCTACGACGGCGATGGCGAAGAGATCGCTCTGATCCATGCCGACGATCCACGCCTGCAGCGGATGGCGGTTCTCGACGTCATTCTCAACAATGCAGATCGCAAGGGTGGGCATGCCCTCGAAGGTCTCGACGGATATGTCTACGGGGTGGATCACGGCATCTGCCTGCACGCCGAGAACAAGCTGCGCACGGTTCTCTGGGGGTGGGCAGGCCAGGCGGTCGACGATGCTCTGATGGCCGACGTCGTGCGGTTCGTCGAGACCTTCGACACCGTCATCGCTCCACGGCTGGTCGACAAGATAACGCTGGCCGAAACCGTTGCGGTGTTGGATCGGGCCCAGCAGCTGATCGCGCGCCCGGTCATGCCGGAACCTCGATCGAGCAGACCGATACCGTGGCCCGCCTTCTGAACGGGCTCGGATAGGCTCGGCTGCATGCATTCTTGGTCCAGCCCGGAGATCCCGACAATCCCAGGACAGGGTCCAGCGCTTCGGTTGTTCGATACCGCAGATCGCCAGGTCCGTCCGGTCACCCCCGGTTCGACCGCTCGCATGTACGTCTGCGGAATCACCCCGTACGACGCCACCCACCTGGGACATGCGGCAACGTATCTGACGTTCGATCTGATCAACCGCTTGTGGCGTGATGCGGGTATCGACGTGCACTACGTGCAGAACGTCACCGATGTCGACGATCCGCTGTTCGAGCGCGCGAATCGTGACGGTGAGGATTGGCGCGATCTCGGTGCGCGCGAGATCGAGCTGTTCCGCGCCGACATGGAGGCTCTGCGGGTCGTGCCTCCGCACGACTACATCGGTGCCGTCGAGTCGGTGGAGGAAGTTGTCGAACTGGTGGAGAAGCTGGTGGCGTCCGGCGCTGCCTACGTCGTCGACGACGCCGAGTACCCCGACGTGTACTTCCGTGCCGACGCCACCGAGCAGTTCGGCTACGAATCCGGCTACGACCGTCCCACCATGGACACGTTCTTCGCCGAACGCGGCGGAGATCCCGATCGTGCGGGCAAGCGCGATTCACTCGATGCGCTGCTCTGGCGCGCGGTACGTCCCGGCGAACCGTCGTGGCCGTCGCCGTGGGGCCCCGGCCGACCGGGCTGGCACATCGAATGCGCTGCCATTGCACTCAATCGCATCGGAACCGGTTTCGACATCCAGGGCGGCGGAAGCGATCTCATCTTCCCGCACCACGAGTTCTCGGCGGCACACGCCGAGGCGGCAACCGGTGACCCTCGGTTCGCCCGGCACTACGTGCACACGGGAATGATCGGTCTCGACGGCGAGAAGATGTCCAAGAGCCGCGGCAACCTGGTGTTCGTCTCGAAGCTCCGCGCAGAGAACGTCGATCCGGCCGCAGTGCGGCTGGGCCTGCTCGCGGGCCACTACCGGCAGGATCGGCCGTGGTCCGACGAGGTCCTCGAGCGAGCCCACACCCGCCTCGCGCTGTGGCGTCGAGCAGCGGCGCTCGAGTCCGCAGCGTCGGCCGACGACGTCGTCAACCGCCTGCGTCAGCATCTGGCCGATGACCTCGACACACCCAAGGCTCTCGACGCCCTCGACGCGTGGGCAAGTTTCGCAGTCGAGCGCGGTGGATCGGATGCGAGCGCACCCGGCACTTTCGCCGATGCGGTCGATGCGCTGCTCGGAGTTCCGCTGCGTTAGTCCGCGGCCCCCAGGCGTAGATCCACCAGCAGATCCGGGATCAGGCGTTCTTCCATCACCGCTCGTCCCGAATCTCGCAGTGCAGCAGCCAGTTCCGGGTCCCACGGAGTGTCCGTGGGATGCCCCTTCAGTGGTTCCGAGTTGCGCGCGTCCAGTGCGCGGCGGTACGAGTCGACGTCCATTCGCCACGGCACCGCGTCGTACCGGGTGAGTGCGCGGGTAACCATGTGCATTCCGGCCCAGTCGAAGTCGGCACGCCATTCGATCGTGGTGCCGGGGGCGCGCGCAGCCAGCAGCCGATGCACGGCGGCCGAGGGCTGACCGTCGGTGCAGATCAAGCTGGCACAGTTCGAGCCGAGAGAGCGGGCTGCGGCCGCGAGCACAGCGACGTTCTCGCACACGAACACGGTCGACGAGCTGTTGGTGAGAGGGCCGCGCGCGAGCATGTCCACGGTGACGGGAAAGGGCACGCCCTCGTCGGCTGCTTCGTTGAGCCAGCGAGCCACGGAGTGGGTCTCTGCGACGCGGTAACCGAGGACCAGCACCCTACTCGACAGTGCGTCGACCGACACCCCGGCCGTTTCCCACAGTGCCCGGATTCCGACCGGATCGACGGGCCGAGGCACGTTCTCGCGCAACGACAGTGCATCGAGGACGAGTTTCGCGGCACCGCCGCCCGTGAGGGCCTTGGTATCACCGGTGGCCAGTTCCGCCAGCTCGGTGAGCGACATCCCGTCCACCGGAAGCAGCGCCAGGACCTGTGTTGCGACCCCGAGTGCGTCGACGGCGACGCGGCCGCCGAGGGTGCCGTCCTGATTGAGCAACGACGCGATCCAGTGCTCGATCCACTCGCGATCGGTACCACCGCCGAGCGCCGCACGCGCCCGGTCGAGTGCATCGGCGCGCACCTGAGCCTTGTCGGCCGCAATGCGCTTCTTGTCCTGCAGCGGTGCCTGACCGGCGAGGGTGTCGATCAGACCGATACCGCCGTTGAGCGGATGGCACAACCACGCGTCGAACCGCTCGAGATCGAGACGGGTGCTCCGTGCCCGAGAGTGCAGGCTGGAGTTGGACTTCGAGATGGCACTGCACAGACGCCACAGTTCCGGCGCATCACTCAGGTCGACGGTGATGTTGCCGCCGACACGAAGCCAGTTGGACTCCAACTTCTTTCGCGCAGCGTCCAACAGCGCCGCCAATTCGACGCTGCCTCGCCACTCACTGTTACCGGCCAAACTCCAGCCCACCTTCGGTTCGGGTCGGCACCCGGCGGGTCAACGGTGATCCGAGGGCGGCTGCGAGGTCGGTGCCGTCGTGTTCGGCGAACAATTCACCGTTCTCCCACACCAGAAGTGCTGCGCTGACGGTGTTCTCGGCGGTCGAGTGCGCCAAATCGTAGTGTGCGCAACCGGGGACGTCCGCGTAGGTGATCCACAGGTCGTAACCGGTCATGAACAGATCCAGGTCGAATTGCACACTCAGTCCGAGCAATTCGCTACGACCGTTGTCGTCGACACCGGCGAACGCCTCGTCCAGCGCCAGCAGCCGCGGTGAATGCGGATCGGCGGACGAGAGCATCACGTGCGCCGCGGCGAACAGCGGCAAATGCAGCGACACCGATTGCTCACCGCCCGAGAGTGCACTGTGACGAGCGACGGTCAGACGATCCTCGTTGCCGTCGCCGCTGATGAGCGTGAACGCGAACACCCGCCAGCGGCGATAGTCCAGTGTCGCGGACAGGATCTCGGGATACGACCGTTCCGGATGTGCCGCACGAGCGATCCTGATCTCCGATGCGAAGTGTGCGCGCATCGCGGCCAGATCGTCCTGGCTCAGCGCCGAGGCATCGCGGTCGAGCAGCTTGGACACTGCCCGCGCCCCGTCGTCGAGGTTGTCCGCGAGCACCCAGTGCACGCCGATCGTGTTGCCCGAGGACATACGGCGTTGCTTCATCTCGGCGGACATCTGGGCGATCAGCTCGCGTGCGTCGACGGTGCGCTCGTGAATCTGCTGCGCCAACCCGGTCAGCAGCGCGTCTTCGAGAATTCGGCGTTCCTGCTCGGTCAAGAGCAGTTCCTGGTCGGCCCTTGCGGCACCGATGCGGTCGGCGAAGTCTCCGACCGAGGAATAGCCCTGCTCGTCCTGCACGCGTACCACCGTCAACCCGTCCGGTGCGTCCCACTGCAGGCGGTAGTCCTGACCGGAAGCGGCCAGTTGCGAGTCGAACTCCTGCAGTGCGCTCGTCAGCGCCGTTCGTGTCGACTTCCGGCTCGAGTCGCTCACTTTCACCGACGCCGTCGCCGTGTCGAGTGCCGAATGCAGCGCGAGCACCACCGGTGGAAGTACCGGGACGTCGTCGTCGGGGCCGGCGGCCTGCTGAACCCGATACAGGATCTGTTCGACGGTCAGCCACGCCGAGTCGCTGGCCGGCCACGTGTACGTCTCGTGCACGCCGAGGATGTGCAGCAGATCCTTGCGGGCGTACGGTGCCAGTCGGACGGCATCACCCAGGGTCTCGGTCACGGCAGCGCGCAGGCTTTCGAGCGCCGTGTTGCACGCACCCTCGGCCTTGCCGATCGCCTCGCCGGCTTCCTTGTCCGCCTTTCGGGCTGCTCGCTGCTCGGCTCGGCACTTCTCGATGCGATCGCGCGCGTTGTCGAGATCGGTGTTGATCTGTTCGGCCGTGGCACCGAGTTTCTCGCTCAGCAATTCCAGACGATGCAGCTGTTGCCGATAGCTCTCGTCGGCTATCGCGGCTTCCTCGGCGAGTTCCTCGGCCAGTCCGGTGGCCTCCTCGAGGCGGTTGGTGGCCTCGCGCGCCCGCTCGGTCTCGCGTGCATGGTCGCTGCGTTTACGGATGACCGCTGCGCCCTGATGCTCGAAATGGCGAATCGCTGCGGCGAGGGCATCGACATCGCGGCCCAGGTGCGGGGTGCGATGGGCCACGGCGACGGAGCGCAGTTGTTTCTCTTTCGCGGACAGGTCGGCGATCGCCTGGTCGAATTCTCGATCTGCCGCTGCAGAAGCATCTTTCGAGGTGCGCAGCGCGCCTGCGGCTGCCGTGACGGCACGTTGCGCCCTCACGATGGCCGAGACTCGGGGGAGCTGCTTGGCGGCCGCGTTCAACGCCTGAACGAGCTCGCGTGCCGCCAGCTCGGCGGCGGTCGCGGTCGCGAGTTCGGCTGTCGCGGAATCGATTGCAGCACCGAGCTCGGCGATGCGCTGCTCTCGCCGACGCGCCCGCGCCGTGGCACCGATGTACTCGGCATCCGGTTTTGCGTGGCGACCCTGCTGCACTCCCTGCCAGTACCGACCGTCGACGCCTATCGAGACAGAACTGTCCGAGAGGTCGTCTCGATCCTGCTGCAATGCAATCGAATTCAGTACATCGAGGATTCGCGATTCCTGGACGGCAGTACCGGGCTCGGGTTCCAGCACGGACGCGAGCGTCGACCCGGTCGGCCTCGCGGCCACCGGTAGCGGCGACAGATATTGCTCCGACGTCGCGTCGACGGGGGAGTCTGCGGTCGGATGAATCCAACCGTCGAGCAGGTTCGCGGCCTGCAGCGCGGATTCGATGCCCGCCGCGTCGGTAGGGGAGACCGCATCGGCAAACCGAACCAGTTGCCACAGCGGTGCGCCCGAGAGATCGGCACGGCTGTCGGTGCGCGCTGCGAACGGTGGTGGGGCATCGTCGTGTTCGGCTCGTACCAGGGACAGTTCGCCCCGCAGCGCCTTCACCTCGGCCTCGCGCGCGGCCACGTCGACGCGTGCCTGTGCCTGCCGGGCGCGAATCGCGTCGATACCGTCCGAGGTCTGCTCGGCGAGCACCGATTCCAGGCTCGGGGCGTCGTCGTCGCCGATGCCTGCCAGGGCTGCGTCGAGGGCCTCGAACACAGCGGAAGTGATGCCCGCGGAGGAGTAGAGCGAGGAGTTGCTCGACCACCAGGCCCGCAGGCCCGAAGCGAACTGCGCCTTCTCCAGGTCCACCGTCGCCTCGGCCTCGGTGACGGCAGCCGCGGCTGCTTCGAGCAACTCGCGCGCCTTCGTTGCGGCCTTCTCCGCGCGAGCGCGTTCCGTCGACGCCTTCTCGACGGTGGTCAGCGCCTCACGCACTGCACGTACGTCGCCGTCCCGTTCCTCGGCGTGCCCACGAAGCGCGGTACTGATCTGATCACTGCGCGCGGTCCCGGGCAGCGGTGTCCACACGATGCCCGCGTCCTCGGCCGCAGTCTGCAGCTCGTCCTCTGCGCGAGTCACTCCGGCAACGGAGTCCCGGAGTGCCGAATCCGCCCGGGCCGCCTCGGCCGCACGTTGCTCCAGTTCTGCTTGCGCTTTGCGTGCGCGATCGGCCTGCTGCGCCGTCGAGACCTCCAGCTTCGCAGCGGATTCGGCGAGATCGTCCAGTTGCTGCTTGCCCTCGTACGCGCTCGAGCGCTGCAGGGTTTCTCGGTCTGCGACGGCCTGATCGAGCGCACGCTCGGCCTCGTCGAACCGCGTCTCTGCAGCCGCCCGTTCCAGCAGACGCCGGTCCTTCAGGGCGGCGGCGTCGAAGTGTGCGGTGGTCGCGTGCGTCACGGCTTCGAGCCGACGCGAGACTTGCTCGACATCCGAACGGGTCTGTACGCGAAGGTATTTGGAGTAGACCGACACGAAGTTCCTGGCCGCCTGATCGGCTTGGGCCAGTCCCTCCAGCGCGCGTCCGACTTCCTCCATGTCGCTGAAGGAACGTGCTGCCTCGAGCACCAGTTGCTCGTCGAGGGGACGCAGACCGTCGGTCAGCGCCTGGGACAACCCTTTCGGATCGAGATTCTTGGCCAACTGCGGACGGCGAAGTGTCAGAATCAGATTGATCAACTGGTCGTACCGTTGCGCGCCGAGCCCGAACATCCGGGCATCGATCGCGGCGCGGTAGTCGACCGGACGATCGGTCAGTGCATCGCTGCCGAGTTGTTCGGCCAATTGCTTCTTCGTCAGCGGCCGGTCGTCGGAGCCCAACAACGAGAAGTCGACGCCCACTCGGCCGTCGGCCACGAAGTACCAGCGGGTCACCTTGTCGTTGTGGCGGCTCGCCCGCATACCGATTCCGACGGTCACCGATTCGGGGTCCTCGCGCGAGCCGCGGCCGAACTCCATCCACACGTACGAATGCGCGCTCTCCTGCCCTCGGTAGAGCAGGTTGGACTTCATCGTTCGTTCTTCACCGGCGAACGGGTTGAGTCGGCGCGGCTCGATCCGGCCGTCGAGGACGAAGGGAAACAGCACTTCGAGCGCTTTGGTCTTGCCGGATCCGTTCGGACCACGCAGCACCAATCGACCGTCGGCGAAAGAGAACTCCTGATCCCGGTAATCCCACAGGTTGACGATTCCGGCGCGCGTGGGCCGAAAGCGATTCGAGTGTGCGGTCATCTACTCAGGCCTCTACTTCGGATGGATCGGTACTGGGGGCTTGTTCGGTGCCGAAGAGCGAGTCCTGCGGGGCTCGGTCACGCACGCTGACCATCACGTCTCGGTACCGAGCGATCACCGGTAGCACCAATACGCCGCCGGATACGCTGTGTATCAGGCGAAGTCGATGCAACAGCGCTATCGCACGGATGCGTAGACCGTCCCGGTCGGTCTGCCACTGCGCCGCGAACGTGCGACCGAATCGGTCCACGAGATCGTCGACGACCGAGACCAGCCAACTGTCCTCGATCAACGGATACTGTGTGCGCTCCGCCGAGTTCTCGACCGTCGTCGGATCGGCGGGAAATCCGAATTCGGCCAGGTCGCCGAAGATTCCGCCGCCGGGGATCGCGTCGTCCAGCTGTTCGACGAGTAGGTCGCTCGCAGGTAGCGGATGCGTTGTGAGCGCCGGAGCGTCGGGATCCACGACCCGATCGGAGATTTCTCCCGCGATGAGCAACGCCACCTGAGCGATCGTTCCGGTGCTGGGAAAGCGGTGGTCGGACAACCGTCCCGAGGTGTCGATGAGGGCCACGCCCTCGGCGCGACGCTCGGCAACGAGACCGGTGAGCAACTCGACGTCGGCGACGGTGCGCGAGGCGGTCAGGGCGGTGCGTGCGTCTCCGTCGAGATCGTCGAGATAGACGACGGGGTGTTCGACCAACGCTCGACGTACCGCACGCAGCGTTTCCTTCGGGTCTGCCTCACGCCCGGACTCGATGTGTCCGAGATCGGAATCCTCTCTATCGATCGGGGCATCCGAGCCGGCCAGCAGGCCACGAATCGAACGCAGGTGCTGCACGGCACGCGGCGGCCGAAACATCGCGACGACCACCGATCGGTCGATGTCGTACAGGGCCTCACCGGCCGTCGGATTGTTCGCCCAGCCCGTGGCGTCGCCGTCGGCCAGCGAGATCGCACCACGCGTGGCCAGCCATCCGATCGCGTCGACGAATGCGTCTCGGTCGCTCGCGCGGTCGGTCGTGAGTTCGACGCCGTCCACCTGACTCGACTCCGTCGCCACGTGATCGGCGAGTTCGGACAGAGTGATCTGGTTTCCGGCCCGACCGAGCGCGGCAAGCGCCAGCGCCAGATACGCGTACCTGCGGCGGTCGAACACCCGCTCGGAGGGCGTTCGCGCGGGTTGACTGTCGTCGAGGCGATCGATCACCGGGAACAGACGTGCGGTCGTCTCGGTCACCTCGAAGCGGTAGCCGAACAGCTCGAGGAGGTCCTCGCGCAGTTCGGTTGCCCACCTGCGCAGCAGCGGTAACGCGATTCGATCGGGGTACGTCGCGGTGACCAGGTGATTGGACAATGCGACTCGGGCAGCCCGCTGGTAGGAATCCAGAGCGAGCGAGGAGATCTCACGTGCTCTCACCGGCGTGCCACCTCACTGACGTCGAGGGCGAGGCGGTCCAGATGCAATCGGCCACGGCTGGTGCGCACGATCGTCGAACGGTCGCTGTCGCTCAGCGTCAGGCGCACGCCACTGTCCGATCCGGACGAGTCCGAGGTGCGTCCGCTCACGCGTACCCGGGCAGTCAACGCGGCGTTGAGCAGGCTCAACAACACTTCGGTTTCCTGCTCGTTCAGAATGCGGTCGTGGATTCCGGCCGAGGCGAGCGACTGCGCCGCGGCACTGCGTGATCGCTGCGACTCGAGTTGCTGCTCGCGCAGTCGTCTGATGCCGCCGTCGTTGCGCTGTACCCGCCCTGGAACGCCGGGAGTCGGAGTACGTCCTGTCTCGGCCAGCGTGCGCGAGATCTCGACCGGCGGTGCCTCCCACCATGACCGGGACATGGGGATGATGTCGGCGTCGGGATGGACCATCGACAGGTGCCGGGGTCGGCCGAGGCCGAACACGGCGTGAAACAGAGCATGTGCGCTGTCCTCGGTGGGGGCAGCAGCGAACCAGCCGGCGAGGTGACGCAGTTGGCTCTCGCGACTCACACCGCCCTTCCGAGTTTCGGTGACGCGCCGCAGCAGTGACAGCACAGCAGCGATCGCGCTCATCGTGCCCTCGCGGAGGCGCTCGGATTCGCTGAGCGCGGATTCGGCCGCGACGAACCAGTGCGACAACCCGGCCCATCGGTCGGTCCAGTCCGCTCGCCGTTCGTCGACGGAGAGAAAGACTCGTTCGTCGCTGATCGCGGCACGGTCGACGAGTTCCTCGATGCCGGTGCTCTCGACGAGTGCGATCGCTTCCGCCAACTTGGGGGCATAGCGGGTGAGATCGGAGCTGAACTCACGCATGTGCGTGAGCAGTGCATCCTTGTGCGCCAAGAACGATTCGGGCGTGATCTCGGTGGTGCGCACCAGGTCGCCCAGCACCAGATAGAAGTGGGCGGCGCGGGTCGCCATCTCCGACAACGTCGAATCGAGTCTGCTGAGCTTGCGGTAGATGCGGTCGCCGTCGGCCTGACGGTTCGCCTCGGCCAGCTCGTGCATGTCGGCCAGCAGCTCGGGCAGCACCAGCCGGGACAGCGAGGCGTCGTCCAGGCGCGCACCGAGCACGTCCTCGACCGCGCGGTAGGCCTTGTAGCCGGCCTGACCGAACTGGTAGACGAAGTGCCGGTTGCGGTATTCGGCGAGGGTCGCGGCGCGGGTGCCGTCGTAGCTGCGTTCGAGCAGACCCCAGGCGTGGAGTTGATCGAGCAGGGGTGCGATGTCCAGTGTGGTCAGCGCGTCGTGACGCCCGGGGCTACGAGCGATGAGATCGGCGACGTCGCCCGAGTGCAGCAACACCACGTAGTTCGCGCGGGCGGTGTCGAACGCCCGCAGTACTGCCAGGTATTCGGATCTCTTCTCGGCGACGGCGAACGAGAAGAGACCGAGACGGTCTTCCTCCACGAACGCATTCGCGGCACCCAGCCGTGCGTCCTCGCCTGATTCGGTCACTGGAACAGGGTAGGGGGTAGGAGTGGAGCCTGCGGAATGACCCTGGTGGGAGGAGTGGAGCCTGCGGAATGACCCTGGTGGGAGGAGTGGAGCCTGCGGAATGACCCTGGGGGTAGGAGTGCCAGTTGTTCGACCGTGCCGGTTACAGCTCCACGGTCACTTTTCCGTTCACCACGGCCGCGGGGTAGGTGCGCACCGGGTCGATGCCGCTCGGGCAGGTGCCGTCGTCGAGAGAGAAGGCGTATTGATGAAGTGGGCAGACGACTACGGACCCGTCGATCTGGCCGTCGGCCAGTGGTCCGCCCCGGTGCGGGCAGACGGCGTCCATCGCGCGCACCGAACCGTCACCGAGCAGGAACACAGCCACCTGCTTACCGTCCACGACGTAGGCCCGTCCCTCGCCGGGAGTCAGATCTTCCAACGCTCCCACCGGCACGCTCATCGGACCGGCACCTGTGGCAGCGGGAGCAGTGGCAGCGAGGGTGCGAACTGCGCGGGCGATTTGGGTGTCGTGCGGTCCTGCCATGGGTCCACGTAGCCGTCGACCGATGTTTGCAGTCGCTCGTCGAGTCCGGCGACGATGCCGTCACGGTCGTGGATCAGAACGCTCTGCAGTTCCTCCAAGCCGACGCGCGGAACCCAGGCGTACGTCCGTTCGAGCCACTGCGCGTTCTCCCGATAGTGCTGGATGAATCTGCCTGCCACTGTCATCACCTCCTCGGCTCCCGTCACGGTGGCCAACAGATCTCCCTTGCGGATGTGAGCCCCGGCCGCGCCGCCGACGTAGATCTCCCACCTGTCCTCGCCGACCGAGACCACGCCGAAGTCCTTGCACAGCGCCTCCGAGCAGTTGCGCGGGCAGCCGGCGACCGCGAGTTTGAGTTTCGCGGGAGTCTCCAAGCCTTGGAACCGCTCTTCGAGCGCGATGCCGAGAGCCGTCGAGTCGCCGAGACCGAAGCGGCAGAAGTCGCTGCCCACACAGGTTTTCACCGTGCGCATGCTCTTGCCGTAGGCGAAGCCGGAGGGCATGTCCAGATCGCCCCACACCTTGGGTAGGTCTTCCTTCTTGATCCCGAGGAGGTCGATGCGCTGTCCGCCGGTGACCTTGACCAGCGGCACGTGGTACTTGTCGGCGACGTCGGCGATCTTGCGCAGTTGATCCGGGGTGGTGACGCCACCCTTCATCTGCGGCACCACCGAGAACGTGCCGTCCCGCTGAATGTTGGCGTGCACCCGGTCGTTGATGAACAGCGCGCCGCGCTCGTCCACCCAATCCGGACCCCAGACGGTGCGCAGCAGTGACGCCAGCGGCATCTTGGCGGCGGCGTCCTCGACGCCATCGGTCGCAAGCGCCGTGAACACCTGCGAGACTGCCCGGAGGTCTCGCGACCTGATCGCTTCGATCAGTTCCGGCTTCGTCATCGGGATACACGGCACGTACCGGTCTGCGGTGGGGTCCGCTTCGACCGCGCCACCGGCTGCGCACGCGATGATGTCTTTCACCAACCCCTTGCAGGACCCACATCCCTTGCCTGCTCGGGTCTGTGCAGTCACATCGCTCAGATTCTTGGCACCGGCGTGCACGCAGGCCACGATGGCGCCCTTGGTGACGCCGTTGCAGTTGCACACCTGAACGTCGTCTGCCAGTTCGGCGGCTCCTGTTGCCGCAGAGGGCGTTCCCATGTCGAAGAGCATGCTGATGCGCTCGTCGGGCAGCGGCACCTTCTCGTCGAACGCCTGGGTGAGAAAGTTGGCCTTGGAGATGTCGCCCAGCAGAGTGGCGCCGACGAGCTTGTTGTTCCGCACGATGACCGATTTGTACGTGCCACTGCGTGGTTCGTAGAACTGAACGAATTCGTCGTCGTCGCGCTCGGGCGCAGTGATCCCCATCGACGCGACGTCGACGCCGGCCACCTTGAGCTTGGTCGTCAAACGCGAACCGTGATACGCGGCAGCGGGATCGGCACCGGTGAGTACATCGGCCAGGACAGCGGCCTGCTCCCAGAGGGGCGCGACGAGGCCGTACACCTCACCGCGGTGCTGACAGCATTCGCCGACGGCATAGATGGAACCCTCGTCCTCGCAGCGCAATTGGTCGTCGACGACGATTCCGCGTTCGATGACCAGGCCGCCGGCGCGGGCAAAATCGACACTGGGCCGAATTCCGGCGGTCACGACGACCATGTCGGCGTCCAGCGAGGTGCCGTCGTTGAAACCGACGCCGATGACGGTACCGTCGTCCGACCGCAACACCGAGGTGGTCCTCTTCGAGGTGTGGACACCGACGCCCAGCGACTCGATCTTGTTGCGCAACACTCGTCCACCGCGCTCGTCGAGCTGCTGGTTCATCAGGTGCCCGGGGGAGTGCACCACGTTCACGTCCAGTCCCTGCGTCCGCAGTCCGTACGCTGCTTCGAGACCGAGCAGTCCGCCGCCGATCACCACCGCCGACACGTCGTCGCGCGACTGCGCCATCTGCAACATGCCGTTGGTGTCGGCGATCGTGCGGAATCCGAACACCCCACGTGCCAGCCTGCCGTCGGACTCGCGCAGACCGTCCATGTTCGGGAAGAACGTGTTGCTACCGGTGGCGATGATCAGTACGTCGTAGTCGACGGACCGACCGCTTTCGCAGACAACCGTTTTGGAGAACCGGTCGAGCGACACGGCTCGATCGCCCACGTGCAACGTCACGCCGTTCTCGCTGTACCAACTCATGGGGTTGAGAACGAGATCCTCGTCGTCGACGGTGGCCTCACCGGACAGCACGTGGGAGAGCATGATGCGGTTGTAATTGCCGTACGGTTCGTCGCCGATCATCGTGATGTCGAACAGCGAGCTGCCGTCTCGCTCGAGGATCTGTTCTACCGTCCGGGCACCGGCCATTCCGTTGCCGATCACCAGCAATCGCTGTTTTCCCGCAGTCATCAGACCAGCACCAGACCGAAGTCGACGACGACCTCTCCGCTGGTTCCGGCAGGGGCCGCGATCACCAGCTCGAGCACGGTATCGGGATCGACGTCCTCGACGACCCGCAACGGAATGTTGACGCCGCTCTTCGCTCCCATCGGGAACATACGCATCGGGCTGCCGTCGCGCAGCAAGGTCACGACCACCAGCTCATCGCTCGAATTACCGCCTCGGAAGTACAGCGGCTGAGCCGTCACCCCCTCGGGGACGACGAAACTCAGGCTGGGATCGATCAACTCGGGCTTGTCCAGACCGTTGCCGGTGAAGGAGAAGACGCCTTGCAGAAATCGCGGTGTGCTGGCCATACCCACGAGGCTCCGGTGTCGGGGTGACGCCACCGCTGCGGTGACGTTACGTCGGCATCAGAAAGACCTCACCGGCTCCCGGCTCCTCGTGTGCGTTCGGGTCAGAGCCCGAAGTTGCCCGGGCCGCGCCGCCGGAGGTACTTCTCGAACTCGGCGGCGATGGCGTCGCCGTCGATCTTGGCGATCGCATCGGACATGTCCACCTCGGCGTCACCACGCTCCTCGAGACTGCGCACGTACTCGCTGATCTCCTCGTCCTCTTTGGTCATCTCGTTGACCGCCTCCTCCCACTCCTCGGCCTGCGTGGGCAGCTCGCCGAGCGGCACCTCGATGTCGAGTACGTCCTCGACCCGCTGCAGCAACGCCACGGTGGCCTTCGGATTCGGTGGCTGCGACACGTAATGGGGGACAGCAGCCCAGAACGACACGGCCGGCACCCCTGCCTTGACACATTCGTCCTGCAGAACGCCGGTGATGCCGGTGGGCCCCTCGTAGCGGGTCTGCTCGAGGTTGAACTGTTCGGCCGACTCGGTGCTGTAGGCAGTGCCGGTGACCGGAACCGGCCTGGTGTGCGGGGTGTCCGCCAGCAGCGCGCCGAGAATGACGACGGTTTCGACGCCCAGCTGCTCGACGAACTCGAGCAGGTCGTCGCAGAAGCTGCGCCACCGCATGTTGGGCTCGATACCGCGCAACAAGACCACGTCGCGGTCGCTCCCGGGCGGTGAACACACCGACAATCGAGTCGACGGCCACTCGATCTCGCGGGTGACCCCGTCGACCTGACGAACGGTCGGCCGATTGACCTGGTAGTCGTAGTAGTCCTCCGAGTCCAGCTCGGCCAGTGGGCTGGCGTCCCAGATCAGCTCCAGATGTTCGACCGCGCCGCTCGCCGCATCGCCTGCGTCGTTCCAGCCCTCGAAAGCGGCGACAAGTATGGGGGAGCGCAGCTCGGGAATGTCGTCGTTCAGATCGTCCTCGTCGTAGTCGGCGTCGGCGTCTGTGGCGTTCGCCACAGCATCCTGCACGGCCTCGATCAGCGCGGCGTCCAAGGGGATGTCCGCGTCGGCACCTGATTTGTCCATTTTGTCGGTACCGTCGTCGGGCGGGGACTGATCATCGAGGTTTCGGGGACTCACCACGACAGCCTACGACTCGAGGTAACCGTGGTGCCCACTACTCTGTAGTGATGCCCAATCAACACAAGCCCGGTCTGCTCGATGCGATTTCACGTCGCGTTGTCATCGGCGACGGAGCAATGGGCACGATGCTCCAGGACGCCGACCTCACTCTCGACGACTTTCTCGGCCTCGAGGGATGCAACGAGATTCTGAACCACACCAGGCCCGACGTGCTGCGCGAGATTCATCGCGAGTACTTCGCGGCCGGCGCAGACGCCGTGGAAACGAACACGTTCGGATGCAACCTGCCCAACCTGGCCGATTACGACATCGAGGATCGAATCCGCGAGTTGGCCGAAAAAGGCACCCGGCTCGCCCGCGAGACTGCGGACGAAATGGGACCCGGCCGCGACGGGATGGATCGGTACGTCCTGGGTTCCATGGGCCCCGGAACCAAGCTCCCCACACTCGGCCACGCCCCGTTCGCACGGCTGCGCGATGCATATACCGAGGCTGCGCTCGGAATGATCGACGGCGGTGCCGACGCCATTCTGGTCGAGACGTGCCAGGACCTGCTGCAGGTCAAGGCCGCGATCATCGGTAGCCAGCACGCCATGGACAAGCTCGGCGTCCGAATCCCGATCATCACCCATGTGACGGTCGAGACGACGGGCGCAATGCTGGTCGGCAGCGAGATCGGTGCAGCCCTCACTGCGCTCGAACCGCTGGGTATCGACATGATCGGGCTGAACTGCGCCACCGGCCCCGCCGAGATGAGCGAACACCTGCGTCACCTGTCCAAGCATTCACGTCTTCCGGTATCGGTGATGCCCAATGCCGGACTGCCCACGTTGGGCGCGAAGGGTGCCGAATATCCACTGACCGCCCCCGAATTGGCCGACGCTCTGAGCGGTTTCGTCCGCGAGTACGGGCTGGCACTCGTCGGCGGATGCTGCGGCACCACACCCGAGCACATTCGTCAGGTTGCCGACATGGTGCACGGGGCGACGAAGCTGGAACGGCAGCCGGCCCCGGAGCCAGGGGTCTCCTCGCTCTACACCGCTGTGCCGTTCGAGCAGGACGCCAGCATCCTGATGATCGGCGAGCGCACCAACTCCAACGGCTCCAAGGCATTTCGTGACGCGATGCTCGCCGAGGACTACGAGAAGTGCCTCGACATCGCCAAGGATCAGACCCGCGACGGCGCGCACATGTTGGACCTCAACGTCGACTACGTCGGCCGCGACGGTGCCGCCGACATGGCGGCACTCGCCAGCAGATTGGCGACTGCGTCGACGCTGCCGATCATGCTCGACTCCACCGAACCGGCCGTGCTCGAAGCCGGCCTCGAGCACCTCGGTGGACGTAGCGCCGTCAACTCGGTCAACTACGAGGACGGCGACGGTCCCGACTCGCGGTTCCAGAAGATCATGCGCCTGGTCAAGGAACACGGTGCCGCCGTGGTCGCTCTGACCATCGACGAGGAGGGGCAGGCGCGTACTGCCGAATGGAAGGTGCGTGTCGCCGATCGCCTGATCACCGACATCACCGAGAACTGGGGCCTGCGCCACGAGGACATCATCGTCGACACCCTCACCTTCCCGATCTCCACCGGCCAGGAAGAGGTTCGACGCGACGGCATCGAGACCATCGAGGCGATCCGGCAGCTCAAGGAGAAGTATCCGAAGGTGCACACCACCCTCGGGTTGTCGAACATCTCGTTCGGCCTCAATCCTGCTGCCCGGCAGGTGCTCAACTCGGTCTTTCTGCACGAGTGCACCCAGGCCGGCCTCGACACCGCCATCGTGCACGCGTCGAAGATCCTGCCGATGAACAAGATTCCCGACGAGCAACGCGAGACCGCTCTGGATCTGGTGTACGACCGCCGCCGCGAAGGCTACGACCCGTTGCAGAAGCTCATGCAGCTGTTCGAGGGCGTCTCGGCAGCATCGGCCCGGGAATCGCGCGCCGAGGAACTGGGTCGTCTGCCGTTGTTCGAGCGGCTCGAACGCCGCATCGTCGACGGCGAACGCAACGGCCTCGACACAGATCTGGACGCCGCGATGGCCGAGAAGCCGCCTCTCGAGATCATCAACGAGACGTTGCTGTCGGGCATGAAGACCGTCGGCGAGCTGTTCGGTTCCGGCCAGATGCAGTTGCCGTTCGTGCTCGCGTCCGCCGAGGTGATGAAGGCTGCCGTGGCGTACCTGGAGCCACACATGGAGGCCACCGACGACGACGGCAAGGGTCGGATCGTGCTCGGTACCGTCAAGGGCGATGTGCACGACATCGGCAAGAACCTCGTCGACATCATCCTGAGCAACAACGGCTACGAGGTGGTCAATCTCGGTATCAAGCAGCCGATTTCGACCATTCTCGAAGCCGCGTTGGACAAACGCGCAGACGTGATCGGCATGTCCGGTCTGCTGGTGAAGTCGACGGTGGTCATGAAGGACAACCTGATCGAGCTCAACTCCCGCGGCGTGGCAGAGCAATTTCCGGTGCTCCTCGGCGGCGCTGCGTTGACGCGGTCGTACGTCGAGAACGATCTGCAGGACGTGTACGAAGGCGACGTGCACTATGCGCGGGACGCGTTCGAAGGCCTGCGTTTGATGGACACCATCATGACCACCAAACGCGGTGGCGGCCCAGCCCCTGACAGCCCCGAGGCGCTCGCCGCGAAGGCCAAGGCCGCCGAACGCAAGGAGCGCCACGAACGGTCGAAGCGCATCGCGGAGAAGCGCAAGGCCGCCGAGGCTCCGGTCGTGGTACCCGAGCGATCCGACGTCGCCGCGGACATCGACATTCCGGTACCGCCGTTCTGGGGCACCCGTATCGTCCGAGGCGTGTCCCTGGCCGATTACTCGGGGCTGCTCGACGAACGTGCACTGTTCCTGGGGCAGTGGGGCCTACGAGGAGCCCGCAAGGGCGAGGGCGCCACCTACGAGGATCTGGTGGAGTCGGAAGGCAAACCGCGCCTTCGGTATTGGCTGGATCGGCTCAGTACGGACGGCATTCTCGCGCACGCCGCTTTGGTGTACGGATACTTCCCGGCCGTTTCGGAGGGCGACGACGTCGTCGTACTCACCGAGCCCGAACCCGATGCGCCCGAACGCTTTCGGTTCACCTTCCCCCGTCAGCACCGCGACCGCTTCCTCTGCATCGCGGACTTCGTCCGATCACGCACTGCGGCAAGGGAATCTGGACAGGTCGACGTGCTGCCGATGAACCTGGTCACCATGGGGCAGCCCATCGCGGACTTCGCGAACGAATTGTTCGCAGCCGACGCGTACCGCGATTACCTCGAGGTGCACGGGATCGGAGTTCAGCTGACCGAGGCTCTCGCCGAATACTGGCATCGCCGAGTGCGCGAGGAACTGAAACTGTCCGACGGCAAATCGGTCGCCGCGGAGGATCCCACCGAGGCCGAGGGGTACTTCAAACTCGAATACCGCGGAGCTCGTTACTCGTTCGGCTACGGGGCATGCCCCGATCTCGAGGACCGGATCAAGCTCGCCGCACTCCTCGAACCCGAGCGAATCGGCGTCAAGCTCTCCGAGGAACTGCAGCTGCACCCCGAACAGTCGACCGATGCGTTCGTACTTCACCACCCGGAGGCCAAGTACTTCAATGTCTAGAACCCACCTGCACGGTGTCCTGTGGGACATGGACGGCACCCTGCTCGACTCGGAGAAGATCTGGGACGTGGCCATCGGTGAGTACTCCCGCACACTGGGAACCGAACTCAGCGCGGAAGTACGCGAGAGCACCCTCGGCAATTCGATGCGAGACGCCTTGCGCAAAGTGCTCGCCAATGCATCGGTTGCGGTGACCGACGACAACCTGGCCGAGGGCCGCGAGTGGTTGACCACGCGCGTCGGCGACATGTTCGCCGAGGGTATTCCGTGGCGGCCCGGTGCCAAGGATGCTCTTGCACTCGTACGCGACATGGGCCTGGCGACCGGATTGGTCACCAACACCGAACGCGGGCTCGTCGAGCGTGCACTGGAGACACTCGGGCGCGACTATTTCGACATCACCGTCAGCGGCGACGAGGTCGAGTTCGGGAAACCGCACCCGGCGCCGTACCTGCGGGGTGCCGCACTGCTCGGCGTCGACGTCGGTGCCTGCCTTGCAGTGGAGGATTCTCCGACAGGCTCCCTGTCCGCACATACTGCAGGCTGCCCGGTACTGGTCGTCCCGTCTGAGGTGGCGGTTCCGGCAGCGCCGGGCTACACCATCCGCGACGGTCTGGTTGGACTGACCGCCGACGACGTCCGGCGGGCCTGGGCGGCCTGACTCCTCGAATCTCGACCGAATTGATTCCGCTGGATACCGACGTGAAAGAATACGAATCCGTGAAGACTTTCGATTCCCTGTTCGCCGAGCTCACCGACCGCGCGAAGACCCGCCCCGAGGGCTCGGGCACCGTCGCTGCGTTGGACGCAGGTGTTCATTTCCAGGGAAAGAAGGTCCTCGAAGAGGCCGGCGAGGTGTGGATCGCCGCCGAACACGAGAGCGACGCTGCACTCGCCGAAGAAATTTCGCAGCTGCTGTACTGGGTTCAGGTCATGATGGTGGGTAGGGGAATCGAGCTCGAGGACGTCTACCGACATCTGTGAGGCAAGGCCCGAACGTCTCCTGTGAACTCACCGATGAAGGAAAACTCCATGCTGCGTGTAGCCGTACCCAACAAGGGCGCGTTGTCCGAATCCGCCGCCGAGATCCTCAGCGAGGCCGGCTACCGGCGTCGGAGCGACTCCAAGGATCTGACCGTCCTCGACCCGGCCAACGGGGTCGAATTCTTCTTTCTCCGTCCCAAGGACATTGCCATCTACGTCGGGTCGGGCCAGCTCGATCTGGGCATCACCGGACGAGACCTGGCTCTCGATTCCGGGGCAGCGGTCGAAGAGCGCCTGGCGCTCGGATTCGGCCGGTCGACGTTCCGCTACGCGGCACCCGCGGGCAAGGAATGGGCACCCGAGGACTTGGGCGGACTGCGCATCGCCACCTCGTACCCCAATCTCGTGCGTAAGGACCTGGCCGAGCGCGGCTTGGAGGCCACGGTGATCCGTCTCGACGGGGCCGTGGAAATTTCCATTCAACTCGGTGTCGCGGACGCAATCGCGGACGTCGTCGAGTCGGGTCGCTCACTGCGTCAGAACAATCTCGTCGCGTTCGGCGAATCATTGTGCGATTCCGAGGGTGTTCTCATCGAGCGCGCCGGCACGCCGGGCACCGACTCCGCACGCAAGCAGTTGATCGCTCGCGTACAGGGCGTCGTCTTCGCTCAGCAGTACCTGATGCTCGACTACGACTGCCCCAAGGCGATCCTCGACGAAGCCGTCAAGATCACTCCGGGCATCGAATCACCCACGCTCGCACCGATGGTCGACGACAACTGGGTTGCCGTGCGCGCCATGGTCTCTCGCAAGGTTCACAACAACGTGATGGACGAGCTCGCGGAACTGGGCGCGAAAGCCATTCTCGCCTCCGACATCAGGTCCTGCCGAGCGTTCTGAGTGCGTGGCGGAACGCCCGTCGTTCCGCCACGATCACGCGCGTCGGCGAACCAGCACTGTTTGCGCGATGCGCCCGACCGGCCCCCGTTCGTCACTGATGGTGCCTGCGCACATGGCGATGCCGTCCGGACCCGTAGACGTCTCGGCCGACACTCCGATCCAGTCGCCCTGGGGTTCGCGGAAGACGTGCACCGTCAGATCGGTGTTCAGGAACGTCCACTGCTCGATCGGCAATTTCGCACCCACACCGTTGGCGATGTCGGCAATCGAGAACAGCCGTTCGAGTGGCGTCATCGACTCACCCTGCACCAGAACGGGAGTCGGCTTCGCCCACACTTCACCGGGCCCCGCTGCGCCGAGCTCGGTGAGGAACTTGAACTCGACCGCGTCGAGGTATCCGGAGGTCCAGAGTCCGCCGAAGGTGCTGTCGACGCCGGCGCTCACCGGTCGCATCACCGGATCGCCCACGTGCACGACGTCGTCGGTGGGCTCGGTACGCATACGCCATGCGCTGCCCCGCGCCACCGCTCGCGCCGGCCCCGCTGATCCTCGAGCCCAGAGTTCGGCGACGACGAGTTCGACATTTGCGCCCGGCCGCGCCGTCCATGCGCGAATCGTGATGTCCGACACCGGAACCGGTCCGAGAATGTCGACGACCACCCGGCTGATTCGAGTATCGGGTCTGGCGTCGACCCGCTCGAGTGCGCGGACCAACAACGCGGACGGCGGAGCGCCGTGCTGCATCGTCGGTGCCCACAGGCTGACGGTGTGCTCGGTCGCGGTGACGATCTCGTAACCGTCGCCGTCGACACCGGCAGGAACGAAGAAGGCGTCCGGACTCGTCACAGCTCCGTCTCCTCCTGCTCCGCAGCCGCCTGCGGCCAACCGGGGTACGGCGGGGGAGTGCCGCCGAACTCGGGGCACAGTGCCCGGTGATCGCACCACTTGCACAGTGCGCCTTTCTTGGCGCGGAAGTCGCCGGTCTCACCGGCCGCCAGAATCGCCTTCCAGATGGCCGAGAGCATGCGCTCGAAGCGCAGCAGCTCGCCCTCGTCCGGGGCGTACGTCAGCTCCTGCTTGTCGGCGAGGTACATCAACTTCAGTTGCGCGGGAACGACTCCGCGCATGCGCATGATCATCAGCGCATAGAACTTCATCTGGAACAGAGCTTTGGATTCGGTGAACTCGCGCGGCGCACGTCCGGTCTTGTAATCGACGACGCGAATCATTCCGTTGGGTGCAACGTCGATCCGGTCGATGAATCCGCGCAGCGGCGTTCCGTCGTCCAACGCGATCTCGACGCGCTGTTCGCAGGACTCGGGATCGAAGTGCGTGGGATCTTCGAGTTCGTAGTACCCGTCCACCAGGGCACGAGCCCGGTCGAGAAACGCCGGACGGTCGTCCGCCGGAACCAGCGACGCGATGTCGGGTGACTCGGCCACGACCCGGTCCCAGGCCGGGTCCACCAAATCGCGGGCTGTGGTGGGCACTCGATCGCGGGCAGGGAGTGCGTACAGGGCCTCGAGTGCGGCATGCACCACAGTTCCCTTCACCTGAGCTTCGGTGGAGACCTCGGGAAGTCGGTCCACGGCACGGAAGCGATACAACAGTGGGCACTGCTTGAAATCACCTGCGCGAGAAGGGGACAGAGCCGGGGTACTGCGGTTGCCGGACCTCGAACGCGGTACGCCGGCGCTGTCACCGACATCGAGAAGAGGTAAGCCGATGGGGCTCGACACGGAAATACTCACGACTGCGAGACTATGCCGCTGGTCCGACATCTTCGGTGAAGGCCGTAGTCTGGCACGTCGAGTCGTCCCCCGACGCCTGCCGATCGAGGCCGAGCGTCACATCGCAACGAAAGCAGGTCCGCTGTGTCCTCCGGTGATTCCACATCCGCGTCGACCGACGGATTCGAGGCCGACGCCGCGTTCGACGCCACTGTCGACGCATCGCTGCCCAGTGCGGACGACGTGGTCACTGCCACGACCGACGAGATCGAACTCGACCCGAATGTCACGTCCGGCGCGGAGGTCACTCCAGCTGCCGACGCCACAGCTGCCGACGCACCGGCGGAGACCGGTCCCGCCCGCAGCGGGCCGTTTCGAGTGGGCGATCGAGTTCAGCTCACCGACGGCAAGGGTCGTCACTACACGGTGGTACTGGAAGCCGGTAAGGAGTTCCATACTCACCGCGGCGGCATCACTCACGACAAACTGCTCGGTGCCGACGAGGGCAGCGTCGTCACCTCCGTCAACGGCACCCCCTACCTCGCGCTGCGGCCGCTGCTGACCGACTACGTGCTCTCGATGCCCCGCGGCGCCCAGGTGATCTACCCCAAGGACGCGGCGCAGATCGTGCACGAGGGTGACATGTTCCCCGGCGCACGGGTGCTCGAAGCCGGTGCAGGATCCGGCGCTCTGACGTGCTCACTGCTGCGTGCAGTCGGTACAGAAGGAACGGTCATCTCCTACGAGATCCGGCAGGACCACGCCGACTATGCCGTGAAGAACGTCGAGACGTTCTTCGGCGAGCGCCCGTCGAACTGGCACCTGACCGTGGCAGACGTCGACCAGTTCGGTGTCGATCGTCCGGGTGAGCAGGTCGATCGGGTGGTCCTGGACATGCTCGCGCCGTGGGACGCGTTGCCCGCGGTGTCCAAGGCCCTCGTCCCCGGTGGGGTGCTGCTTGTCTACGTGGCCACGGTGACGCAGCTGTCCAAGGTCGTCGAGGCGCTGCGCGCACAAGAGTGCTGGACCGAACCTCGATCGTGGGAGTCGATGGTTCGCGGCTGGCACGTGGTGGGTCTTGCAGTTCGCCCCGAGCACCGCATGCAGGGTCACACGGCATTCCTCGTCAGCGTTCGACGCCTCGCCGAGGGCACCGTGACCCCGAAACCGCAGCGTCGTTCCGGTAAGGGCTGACGCTGCAGGCTCGGCTGTCGACTCAGACGCAGGGTGCCTGGCCCATGGCCAGGATCTGGCACGTGCTTGCGTCCGACAGCTTCCAGGTGCCATCGATCAGCACCCAGGTCTGCGGTGCCGGAGCCGCGGTCCCGCGTGGGGTGGCGATGGCGACGTCCGCGGTGGACGTCTCGCCTGCGACGGTCGGTTCCGACACCTCGAAGGTGATCGCTCCGTAGTTCGCCAGTGCGGCGGTCATCGTCTCCAGGTTCGTCAGGCGCGCCTGACCGTTCTCCACCGCCGCCGCCTTGGTCGCGGCGTCCACGTCCGGTGCGACCAGCTGCTGCAGCGAGGTCTGCAGCTCGGCGACGGTAGGTGCTGTGACAGCCGGCCCCGCGGTGGTCGCCGGCATGGAGTCGCTGGTCGACGCGGAATTGTGATCGGCGTGATCGGATTCATCGCTCGAACTGCATCCTGCACCCACCAGAGCCACCGCGGCTACTGCGACGCTTGCCGAGAGAATACGCATTTTCACTGGTGAGGCCCCTGATTCCGTCGTCTGTCGATCGTTTGGTCAGGTGAGGCTAACATGAACTGGGATGGCCTTTCGGGGCCGCCGAGCAGAGTGGATGCCGACCCCGTTCGAGGTGTCGGTCCGCATCTCCGCGCCGCTGCCGGTAGCGTTGATAGATCGTCACTGGGAGGAGTCGCTCATGAGCTCAACAGACAATCCGGATGTGGCCGCGGCCAGAGCCGAACTGGACGCCGTGCGAGCCGAAGTCGCGTCGCTACGGCGCCAACTGGGGGAGTCCCCCGAGCAGGTACGCGAGCTCGAGGGCCGGGTCGATTCCTTGTCGCTGCGCAACACGAAGTTGCTCGACACTCTCAAGGAGGCCCGACAACAGCTCATTGCGCTGCGCGAGGAGGTGGACCGTCTCGGCCAACCGCCGAGCGGATACGGCGTCCTGCTGAGCGTGTTCGAGGACGGCACAGTCGACGTGTTCACGTCCGGTCGGAAGATGCGGCTGACGTGCTCACCCAACATCGAGGCCGACACGCTCGCTCCGGGACAGACCGTGCGGCTGAACGAGGCGTTGACCATCGTCGAGGCGTGCACCTTCGATCAGGTCGGCGAGATCAGCACTCTCCGAGAGCTTCTGGGGGATGGATCGCGCGCTCTCGTCGTCGGACACGCCGACGAGGAACGGGTGGTCTGGCTGGCCAAACCGTTGATCGACATGGTAAACGACGACGGACCGGTCGACCCGGACGAGCCGTCACGGAAGCTCCGTCCCGGGGATTCGCTGCTGGTCGACACCAAGGCCGGCTACGCGTTCGAGCGAGTTCCCAAGGCCGAGGTGGAGGATCTCGTTCTCGAGGAGGTTCCGGACGTCGGATACGAGGACATCGGCGGTCTCGGTCGACAGATCGAGCAGATTCGGGACGCCGTAGAGCTGCCGTTCCTGCACAAGGACCTGTTCCGGGAGTACTCACTGCGGCCACCGAAGGGCGTGCTGCTGTACGGCCCTCCCGGGTGTGGAAAGACGTTGATCGCCAAGGCCGTTGCCAACTCGTTGGCCAAGAAGATCGCCGAGGCACGTGGCCAGGATGCGCGGGAGGCGAAGTCGTTCTTCCTCAACATCAAGGGCCCCGAGCTGCTCAACAAGTTCGTCGGTGAGACCGAGCGTCATATCCGCATGATCTTTCAGCGGGCACGAGAGAAGGCGTCCGAGGGCACCCCGGTCATCGTGTTCTTCGACGAGATGGACTCGATCTTCCGTACCCGCGGCTCCGGCGTCTCGTCCGACGTGGAGACGACGGTCGTTCCGCAGCTGCTCGCCGAGATCGACGGTGTCGAAGGCCTAGAGAACGTCATCGTGATCGGTGCGTCCAATCGCGAGGACATGATCGACCCGGCGATCCTGCGACCCGGCCGACTCGACGTGAAGATCAAGATCGAGCGTCCCGACGCCGAATCGGCACAGGACATCTTCTCGAAGTACCTGACCGATTCGCTTCCGGTCAACGCCGACGACGTCGCCGAGTTCGGCGGCGATCGCGCGGCGTGCATCCGGGGCATGATCGATCGCGTCGTCGAGCGCATGTACGCCGAGAGTGACGACAATCGGTTCCTCGAGGTCACCTACGCCAACGGGGACAAGGAAGTTCTGTACTTCAAGGACTTCAACTCCGGGGCCATGATCCAGAACATCGTCGACCGGGCAAAGAAGTACGCCATCAAGTCGGTTCTCGAAACCGGAAACGCCGGACTGCGGATTCAGCACCTTTTCGATTCCATCGTCGACGAGTTCGCGGAGAACGAAGATCTGCCGAACACCACGAATCCGGACGACTGGGCTCGGATCTCGGGCAAGAAGGGCGAGCGAATCGTCTACATTCGCACGTTGGTCACCGGTAAGAACGCCAGCGCGAGCCGGGCGATCGACACCGAGGCCAATACCGGTCAGTACCTGTAGATCCACCGCTGGGCAGTTTTCGGGGCGCGTCCGCACAGGGCGCGCCCCGAACTGCATCTGTCGGCCGTCTAGGCTCGACTTATGCAGCGCATCATCGGTATCGAGGTCGAGTACGGCATTTCTTCACCGACCGAACCCACCGCCAACCCGATCCTGACGTCCACCCAGGCGGTGTTGGCGTACGCGGCAGCCGCAGGAGTGCCCCGCGCCAAGCGCACCCGCTGGGACTACGAGGTGGAATCACCGCTGCGCGATGCACGAGGCTTCGATCTCGGACGGTTCAGCGGACCGGCTCCGGTCATCGATGCCGACGAGATCGGTGCGGCGAACATGATTCTCACCAACGGTGCCCGCCTGTACGTCGATCACGCGCACCCCGAGTACTCGGCCCCGGAGGTGCGGGACCCATTGGACGCGGTGATCTGGGACAAGGCAGGCGAACGCGTCATGGAAGCGGCCGCACGGCACGCGTCGAGCGTCCCGGGGGCTCCGCGCCTGCAGCTGTACAAGAACAACGTCGACGGCAAGGGCGCGTCGTACGGCACGCACGAGAACTACCTGATGTCGCGCGAGACGCCGTTCTCGGCGGTGATCGCGGGGCTCTCGCCGTTCTTCGCCTCCAGGCAGGTCATCACCGGCTCCGGTCGAGTCGGTATCGGCCAGTCGGGCGACGAGGCCGGCTTCCAGCTCTCGCAGCGAGCGGACTACATCGAGGTGGAGGTCGGACTGGAGACCACCCTCAAGCGCGGCATCATCAACACCAGGGACGAACCGCACGCAGACGCAGACAAGTACCGACGTCTGCACTGCATCATCGGCGACGCGAACCTGGCGGAGATGTCGACCTACCTCAAGGTGGGAACCACGGCCCTCGTGCTCGACCTCATCGAGGCGGGCGTCGACCTGTCGGATCTGCAGCTGGCCAGGCCGGTCACGGCTGTCCATCAGATCAGCCACGATCCCACCCTGCGTAAAGCCGTGGCACTCGCCGACGGCCGCGAACTGACGGGCCTTGCGCTGCAGCGGATCTACCACCAGCGGGCGGCGAAGTTCGTGGCTGCCGAGGGCAGCGACGACGCACGAGCACTGGACGTGCTCGACAAGTGGGCGATGGTGCTGGACCTGCTCGAGCGCGATCCCATGGAGTGCGCGCATCTGCTGGACTGGCCGGCGAAATTGCGACTGCTCGAAGGCTTCCGACAGCGTGAGGGCCTCGGCTGGTCCGCTCCGCGACTGCACCTGGTGGACCTGCAGTATTCCGATGTCCGCCTCGACAAGGGGCTCTACAACAGGTTGGTCGCCCGCGGTTCGATGGATCGTCTCGTGACCGAGCAGCAAGTTCTCGATGCGGTCGGCACACCGCCCGACGACACGAGGGCCTACTTCCGCGGCGAATGCCTGCGCAAATTCGGTGCCGACATCGCCGCGGCGAGCTGGGACTCGGTCATCTTCGATCTCGGTGGCGATTCGTTGGTACGGATTCCGACGCTCGAGCCGTTGCGGGGAACGAAATCCCACGTCGGTGCCCTGCTGGAGTCCGTGGACAGTGCAGCGGAACTGGTCGACCAGCTCACCACCTGATCGTCCAGGGCATTCGAATGGGTCGTTCGGCGGTGTCTTGCCAACCGGCGAGGTCGGACTGTCGGTAGGGTAAAGGTCCGTGCACTTTCGGCGGAACGTTCGGTAGCACTTGCACATCCACGCCGGTGCGCCTCGGATGACCCGGCGACCGTGCAGTAGATCTGTTTTCTCGATACACGGAGGAGGTCGGCGACTATGGCTCAGGAGCAGACACGGCGCTCGGGCGGCGGCGGCGACGACGAGGTCCCAGGCGACACGGGGGCCGGTGGCCAGGAACGGCGCGAGAAGTTGGCCGAGGAGACCGACGATCTTCTCGACGAGATCGACGACGTACTCGAGGAGAATGCCGAGGACTTCGTCCGCGCCTACGTTCAGAAGGGCGGCCAGTGACGGTGGATCGTTCGGACCCACGGTCGGCAGGCGACGGATCGGCGATTCCGCTGGGGTCCAGTAGCTCGTCCTTCTCCGACTACCTCCGGCAGCACGCCCCGCACCTGCTGCCGGAGAGCGGCCTCGCCGCGGACCTGGCGTCCCATGCCGCCAACGGCACCACCGACAAGTCCGGCATCGCTCCGCACGGGACGACGATCGTCGCCCTCACCTACGCGGGCGGGGTGCTGATCGCCGGTGATCGGCGCGCCACTCAGGGCAATCTGATCGCCAACCGCGACATGCAGAAGGTCTACGTCACCGACGAGTACTCCGCTGCGGGTATTGCCGGAACTGCTGGTATCGCAATCGAATTGGTTCGTCTGTTCGCTGTCGAACTCGAGCACTACGAGAAGATCGAAGGTGTGCCCCTCACCTTCAACGGCAAGGCCAACAAGTTGTCGTCGATGGTTCGGAGCAATCTGGGTGCGGCGATGCAGGGACTGGCTGCGGTGCCGTTGCTGGTCGGATTCGACATCGACATCTCCGACCCCGACAGAGCCGGACGCATCGTGTCGTACGACGTGGTCGGCGGGCGTTACGAGGAGCGGTCGGGCTATCACGCGGTGGGTTCGGGCTCGTTGTTCGCCAAATCCGCGCTCAAGAAGTTGTACCGCCCCGGAATGTCCGAGGACGAGGCGCTCCGGGCTGCAGTCGAGTCGCTGTACGACGCCGCCGACGACGACTCGGCCACCGGTGGTCCCGATGTCACCCGCGGCATCTACCCGACGGCGGTTGCCATCACGAGCGTCGGTGCGGACGACGTCGCGCACGATCGCATATCGGCTGCGGCCCGATCGGTTCTGGCAGAACGAACCGAGAGCGCAGCACACACCGGCGGCACGGACCACCACACCCGAGCAGGCCAGGAAGTCAGTGAAGGGGATAGCGCGCTATGACGATGCCGTATTACGCATCTGCCGAACAGATCATGCGCGATCGTTCGGAATTGGCGCGCAAGGGAATCGGCCGCGGCCGCAGCGTCATCGTGCTGGCGTATGCCGACGGGGTCCTGTTCGTCGCGGAGAATCGTTCGACCGCGCTGCACAAGGTCAGTGAGCTCTACGACCGCATCGGTTTCGCTGCCGTAGGCAAGTACAACGAGTTCGAGAACCTACGCAAGGCCGGCATCCAGCACGCGGACATCAAGGGATACACCTACGATCGACGCGATGTCACCGGCCGGTCGTTGGCGAAGACCTACGCCCAGGCACTGGGCACCATCTTCACCGAGCAGCTCAAGCCGTACGAGGTCGAGATCTGCGTCGCCGAGGTGTCCCATCAGGACGAGCCGATGGCCACGCAGCTCTACCGCATCACGTACGACGGCTCCATCGTCGACGAACAGGATTTCGTCGTCATGGGCGGCACCACCGAGCCCATCGTGGCCGCGCTGAAGGATACGTACCGGTCCGGCCTCGGGTTGGCGGACGCAGTTCGTATCGCCGTCGACGCGCTCACCGCCGGTCCGACGTCGCCTGCGACTGCCGGTGCCGAGCCCGAGAAGAAGGTTCTCGAGGTGTCGGCCCTGGAGGTAGCCGTCCTGGATCAGGGGCGACCGCGTCGAGCGTTCCGGCGTATCGCCGGAGCTGCTCTGGCGGACATGTTGCCCGCATCGGCACCGTCCGCGACCGGCGACGGCTCCTCGGAGCCGGAGACTGCGCAGTAGTCCCCACACTTCGGATCGAGGTCGACGGCCTCGTGCTCTATCGCTTCCGGTAGAGCACGAGGCCGTTCTTGTCGCTGCTGAACTGGAATGTCGTGCCGTCTCCGACGACCTCGCCGTCGGCCGCGAGGGCAACCGGGGCACCGTCCACCTCGACGGTCAATCGTTGCGCCACACTGCGCACGTAGGCAGGCGACGAGCCGAGCGTTCCGGTGATCGTCGCCCACAGCAGTCGTGTTCTCGATGCCCTGGGCTCCGACGGGAGAAAGCGAACATCGAGGGTGCCGGTATGAATGCTGCTGCGCGACATGGGAACTTGATCGATCGGATCGTAGGTACCGTTACCGACGAAGAGCATCCACACCGAGTGCGGCGCCCCGTCGAGTCGAATGTTCAGTGGCTCTGCAGCCGCGAGCACTCGTGTCATCGCAACCGCAGCGGCCGGCCACTTACCGATTCGCTTCTGCAGCTTCTGCCGTAACCGCACCGAGTCGGGGTAACCCCCGAACGTCGCGGTGTTCACGAACGACACACTGCGGCCGTCGACGTCCACCTCGGCGATGTCGACCAGTTCGGCGGTGCCCGCCTCGACGGCGGCGGCGGTGTCCTCGACTGCGGTCAGACCGGTGTCGCGGGCGAAGTGGTTGAGAGTGCCACCCGGAAACGCGGCGAGTGGCAAACCGTTACGGGCGGCCGAGGCGGCGACGCTGACGACCGTGCCGTCGCCTCCACACACTCCGAGAGCACGCGGCGTCGTGTCCCGAATTCTCTCTTCGAGTTGCTCGTTGAAGTCCCTCTCGGGATCGGGTACGAAGAGGTCGGCGTCGGGGAGCTCGCGACGGATGGCGTCCGGTACCGCCTCCGAACCGTCACCGGATCCGGGATTGACCAGCACCAACAGTCCCCGTCCGCCCGGCAGTGCCTCGACCTCGACCGGCGAGCCGAGATCGGCGGGCTTCGCCGAACGCACGGCCCACCAGCGGCGGGTCGACAGCGCGATCGCCGAACCGAGCGCCGCTCCGGCGACGACATCGGTGGGCCAGTGGACGCCGACGTGAACCCGGGAATAGCAGACTGCTGCGGCGACCGGAGCCAACAGCAATCCTGCCTTCGGTGATTCGATGGCGACCGCGGTGACGAAGGCGGCTGCGGACGCCGAGTGACCGGAGGGAAACGACGAGGACACCGGCGGGGCGAGCACGCGGCGCAGTACGGGAACCAGCTCGGTACCCGGCCTCGACCTCGGGAACACCGGCTTGAGCAGACCGTTCGCCACGGCGCTCGCACCCGCCACGGCGATCAGCCCCCGCACGCCGCCGCGTCGGGCCGAGCCACCGGCCGCGCCGAGAAGTGCGGCCGCTCCGAGCCACAGGCGACTGTGATCGGCGGCCGTGCTCAACGCGCGGAGCCCTGCATCCGCCCTGCTCGAGCGCAATGCCGCGCTTCGCGCAACCAGGGACAGGTCCCACGCGTGAACCGAGGCCGCAACAGACGTAGGCGTGGAAGTCATAGGGCCCAGCCTAGGCATGGACGCCATCGAGGCGCTCCGACACATCCATCGGTGGCTTGCGTTGTAGTGTCGAAGTGTGCAGCGACGAATTATGGGCATCGAGACCGAGTTCGGTGTCACATGTACCTTTCACGGACACCGACGCCTGAGTCCGGACGAGGTGGCCCGCTACCTCTTCCGTCGCGTGGTCTCGTGGGGCCGCAGCTCGAATGTGTTCCTCCGCAACGGCGCTCGCCTGTATCTCGACGTCGGTTCGCATCCCGAGTACGCCACTGCCGAATGCGACAGCCTACTGCAATTGGTCACCCATGATCGCGCAGGCGAGCGAGTACTCGAGGATCTGCTGATCGACGCCGAACAGCGTCTCGCCGAGGAGGGCATCGGCGGAGACATCTACCTGTTCAAGAACAACACCGATTCGGCGGGCAACTCCTACGGTTGCCACGAGAATTTCCTCGTCCAGCGAGCGGGCGAATTCTCGCGCATCTCGGATGTACTCCTTCCGTTCCTGGTCACCCGCCAATTGATCTGTGGCGCAGGCAAGGTGCTGCAGACACCGAAGGCCGCGACGTTCTGCCTCTCGCAGCGCGCCGAGCACATCTGGGAAGGCGTGTCGTCGGCCACCACTCGTTCGCGGCCGATCATCAACACCCGCGACGAACCGCACGCCGATGCCGAGAAGTATCGCCGGCTCCACGTCATCGTCGGCGATTCCAACATGGCCGAGACCTCGACCATGCTCAAGGTGGGGACGGCCGCACTCGTACTCGAGATGATCGAGGCAGGCGTCTCGTTCCGAGACTTCGCGCTGGACAATCCGATTCGGGCCATTCGCGAGGTCAGCCACGATCTGACCGGTCGCAGGCCGGTCCGCCTCGCCGGTGGTCGCCAGGCCAGTGCACTCGAAATCCAGCGTGAGTACTACTCCCGGGCCGTCGAGCATCTCCAGACGCGGGAGCCGAATGCTCAGGTGACCCAGGTGGTCGACCTGTGGGGGCGCACACTCGATGCCATCGAGTCGCAGGACTTCGCCAAGGTCGACACCGAAATCGACTGGGTCATCAAACGCAAGCTGTTCGAGCGGTATCAGGACCGCTACTCGATGGAACTTTCCGATCCCAAGATCGCTCAGCTCGATCTTGCGTACCACGACATCAAGCGTGGACGGGGAGTGTTCGACGTGCTGCAGCGCAAGGGTCTGGTCAAGCGAGTCACCGAGGACGAGCAGATCGACGAAGCGGTGAATCTGCCGCCGCAGACGACACGCGCGAAGCTGCGCGGTGAGTTCATCACCGCGGCCCAGGAAGCCGGACGCGACTTCACCGTCGACTGGGTACACCTGAAACTCAACGATCAGGCGCAGCGAACGGTGTTGTGCAAGGACCCGTTCCGTTCGGTCGACGAGCGCGTCGAGCGACTCATCGCATCGATGTAGTCCGAACGCGACTCTGCTGGAGGTCGGGTAGCGATCCAGGCAACTCGGGTCGCTACAGCTCCGGCGGGCGGTGAACAACTAGGCTCGACTGTCGTGGCCACCACCAAAGTCGAACGCCTGATGAACCTGGTCATCTGTCTGTTGTCGACGCGTCAGTTCCTGACCGCGGAGTGGATCCGCGAGAGCGTTGCCGGGTACGACGACTCGACGAGCCTCGAGGCGTTCAGCAGGATGTTCGAGCGTGACAAGAACGAACTGCGCGATCTCGGGGTGCCCCTCGAGACCGGCATCGCCACGCGGTTCGGTGGTGTCGAGGGCTATCGCATCAACCGAGATGCCTACGAGCTGCCGGACATCGATCTCACCAGCGAGGAATCGGCTGCGGTCGCGGTGGCCGTCAAACTGTGGGAATCACCGGAACTGACCTCCGCGGCCCAGAGTGCGCTGCTGAAACTGCGCGCCGCAGGTATTCAGGTCGACCAGAACGAGTCGGCCGCTGCCGTCACGGCCGTTCCGGCCCGAACCCGCGGGTCCGAGCCCGCACTGGGCGCCCTGCTCGCGGCGATCGACGAGGGTAAGTCGGTGCGGTTCGAACATCGACCCTCGTTGACCGAGCCGTTCGTCACCCGAACCGTCCAGCCGTGGGGCGTTGTGACGTTCCGGGGACGGTGGTACCTCGTGGGACACGACGTGGACCGAGACGACACCCGAACCTTCCGACTGTCCCGGATCGGCGACGACGTCAAAGCCTTCGGATCACCTCAGAGTGTCCGCAAGCCCGACGGTATCGATCTTCAGGACATCGTCCGCCGCGTCGCGGGCACGTCCTCGGTATCGGGTACCGCGCGAGTGTGGCTTCAGGACGGTCGGGCGACGGAGCTGCGGAGGATGGGCACCGTGGTGGGGGAGCAGACGGTGGGGTCGCGCACCGGAACGGTCGTAGAGGTTCCGGTACGGTCCTGGGATTGGATTTCGCGGCTCATCGCCGGTCACGGTCCCGACGCGATGGTGTTGGCCCCGGCAGAGCTGCGGGCCGATGTCATCTCCACATTGCAGACTGCAGCCGAACTGGAGAACGAACGATGAGCGCGCGTCTGTCGGTGCGGTTGGCCCGCCTGCTCAACATGGTGCCCTTCTTCATGGCCAATCCGGGGTTGAGCGCCGAGGAGGCCGCTCGGGAACTGGGCGTGACCACCGCGACGCTGATGGCCGATCTCAATCAGCTCTGGATGTGCGGTCTGCCCGGGTACGGACCGGGTGACCTCATCGATCTGTCGTTCTCGGAGGAGAGCATCGACGTCACCTTCTCCGCCGGGATCGACCGGCCGCTGCGGTTGACGTCCACCGAGGCCACCGCACTGTTGGTCGCACTTCGGTCGTTGACCTCGATGCCGGGGATGGTCGATCCGTCGGCCGCTCAGCGGGCAATAGCGAAGATCGAGACCGCGGCCGGGTCGGCGGCGGCGAACGTGCCGCTCTCGTCCGACCACGACACGGCCGACGCGGAGGAGGGTCCGGTGTCGAGCACCGTACGGTCTGCGCTCCGAGCCCGGCACGCACTCGAACTCACCTACTACTCGGCGTCGCGAGACGTGCTCACCGAGCGCATCGTCGATCCGATCAGGACCGTGGTGGTCGACGACAACAGCTATCTGCAGGCATGGTGTCGCGGCGCCGAGGGCGTTCGCCTGTTCAGATTCGATCGCATCGATTCGGCCACCGAACTCGACGAACCGTCGTCCCCGCCCGAGTCGGTGCAGGACGAGGACGCGTTCGAGATTTTCAACGACGACCCCTCTCTGTCCCAAGCGCGGTTACGCGTCTCACCTGCGTTCACCTGGATCCTGGACTACTACCCGATGACGCAGGTAGCCGCCGATTCGGACGGGTCCATCGAGGTGACCATGCGTTTCGCGACGCTGCAGTGGATGACCCGGCTGACCCTCGGGTTCGGCGGTGGCGTCACCGTACTGGGACCTGAATCCTTGGTGAATTCCGTCCGCGATCGCGCGCGGTCCGCCCTGAATGCCTACGCGGAGCTCGACGCCACCGACACCGGCGGCGTCGCAACATGAACGTGAGGTGAAGCGGTGCGCTCCGTTGCCGAGCGCACCGCCCGCCGTCGGGTACGCTCGATTCATCTGATCTCAGGAGGTTCACATGGGATTCACCAGTCCCTGGCACTGGGCCATCGTCGCGGTGGTCGTCATCATTCTGTTCGGTTCCAAGAAGCTGCCCGAGGCTGCGCGTGGACTCGGACGCTCGTTGCGCATCTTCAAGAGCGAGGTCAAGGAGATGCAGAACGACGGCAAATCCGACACCGATACCGCGACTGCACAGCAGCCGGCCGCACCCGCTCAGCTGCCCTCGCCGGCACCCGTGGCGCAGACCGAGACCACACCCCAGCACGACGCGAAGTCTGCCTGAGCGACGCCGCTCAGCACACCTTCGGTGCCGCGTCGGCACCGAAGGTTCACTGCTGTCGGTGACGGCCTCGTGCCGCCTGCCGACCGAAGAAGGCTGACCGTAGAACACCATGCGCATTCCGTTCGATCCACGGCGCAGTAAGCGTCGAGTCAATCCCGACGGCACGATGTCGTTGGTCGATCACCTGTACGAGCTGCGAACCCGGCTGCTCTGGTCGCTGCTGGCCATCGCGGTGACCACTGCATTCGGATTCTTCTGGTACTCACACACGATCTTCGGCGTCGAAAGCCTCGGCGATCTGCTTCGAGGCCCGTACTGCACCTTGGACCCGAGCCTGCGTGCGGATTTGAGCAACGACGATCAGTGCCGCCTGCTCGCCACCGGCCCGTTCGACCAGTTCCTGCTGCGGTTCAAGGTGGCGTTCACCGCAGGCGTCGTGCTCGCCTGCCCCATCTGGCTGTACCAGATCTGGGCGTTCATCACTCCCGGCCTGTACGCCAACGAACGCCGTTACGCAGTCTCCTTCGTCACCGGTGCCGCTGCGCTGTTCGTGACCGGAGCGATTCTGGCGTACTTCGTCGTTGCCAAGGGCTTGCACTTTCTGCTGTCGATCGGTGACAACGTCCAGATCACGGCACTGAGCGGCGATCAGTACTTCGGTTTTCTGATCAATCTTCTGATCATCTTCGGTGTCAGCTTCGAAATACCGCTGCTGGTCGTCGGGTTGAACTTCGTCGGTGTTCTCACCTACGAGCGCCTGAAGGCGTGGCGTCGCGGGTTGATCTTCGGACTGTTCGTGTTCGCGGCGATCGCAACGCCCGGACAGGATCCCTTCTCGATGCTGGCCTTGGCGTTGGCTCTGACGGTGCTCTTCGAGATGGCAGTGCAGATTGCGCGGATTCACGACAAGCGTAAGTTGCGCAAGAGAAGAGACGAATGGGGTGATGTGTCAGATGACGAAGCAACACGCATCGAAGGCGCAAGTTCTATCCAGGCCCCACACGCTGTCGCACCGACACCGCCGGTGGGCGGTATCGGCACTGCGACCCGAACACAGGCACAGTACGACGACACGATCTGATGTGAGTCCCAGCGACGGGGCGCGACCATGAGCGAGGCTGTTGTCGACACCCGGTCCAGGCCAGAACCCACTGAACTGCAACGGTTTTCCGCGGAGTTGAGTTTTCCGTTGGACCGCTTCCAGGTGGATGCGTGCACTGCATTGGAGAACGGTCACGGGGTGTTGGTCTGCGCCCCGACCGGCGCGGGCAAGACGGTGATCGGCGAGTTCGCGGTGCACCTGGCCCTCGCTGCCGGTCGCAAATGCTTCTACACCACCCCCATCAAGGCGCTGAGCAATCAGAAGTTCGCCGAGTTGACCGCGCGATACGGACGCGAGACGGTCGGTCTGTTGACCGGTGATTCGTCCATCAATCCGGATGCACCCATCGTCATCATGACGACCGAGGTGCTGCGCAACATGCTCTACGCATCCTCCGACGCACTGCGCGGGCTCTCGCACGTGGTGATGGACGAGGTGCACTACCTGGCGGATCGGTTCCGAGGTGCGGTCTGGGAAGAAGTGATCCTGCACCTGTCCGACGACGTGCGTCTGGTGAGCCTGTCCGCAACGGTCAGCAACGCCGAGGAGTTCGGCGCGTGGATGAGTACCGTTCGCGGCGACACCTCGGTGGTCGTGGACGAGAACCGTCCCGTTCCGCTCTCGCAGCACATCATGGTGGGCCGTCGGTTGTTCGATCTCTTCGACACCCGAGCACAGTCACCGGACGGCCACCAGAAGGTCGTCGTGGACCGAGACCTGGTGCGGCACGTCAAGCAGCGTCAGTCGCTGGACTCCATGGATCGGTGGCACGCACCGCACAGTCGAGGACGCGGAGGTCGAAGCGGGGGCGGCGGACGCGGCGGCCACCAGGGAGGCGGAGGTGCCAACCGTCCGCTGGCTCGTCCCGACGTGATCGCCAAGCTGGACGAGGAAGGTCTGCTCCCGGCCATCACGTTCATCTTCAGTCGTGCAGGCTGCGACGGGGCCCTGACTCAGTGCATGCGTTCGCGGCTGGTTCTGACGACGCCTGAGCAGGCCGAGGAGATCAGGTACATCGTCGAGAAGCACACCTCCGAACTCCCGCGCGAGGATCTGGAAGTGCTCGGCTTCTGGGAATGGCGAGATGCGCTCGAACGCGGGTTCGCCGCGCACCACGCCGGAATGCTGCCGGTCTTCCGCCACACCGTCGAGGAGCTGTTCGTCAAGGGATTGGTCAGAGCGGTGTTCGCCACCGAAACTCTGGCTCTCGGAATCAATATGCCTGCCCGAACCGTGGTGCTCGAAAAGCTGGTCAAGTTCAACGGTGAGACGCACGCGGAGCTGACACCGGGGGAGTACACCCAGCTGACCGGCCGGGCCGGGCGACGCGGAATCGACGTCGAGGGTCACGCGGTGGTGCTGTGGCAGCCCGGTACCGAACCGACCGAGGTGGCCGGACTCGCGTCGACGCGAACGTTTCCCCTCCGGAGCTCCTTCGCGCCCGCCTACAACATGTCGATCAATCTGATCGAACAGTTCGGGGCAGCGGATTCACGGCAGTTGCTCGAACGGTCCTTCGCTCAGTTCCAGGCCGACCGGTCCGTCGTCGGCATGGTCCGCGGTATCGAGAAGAACATGAAGACGTTGGAGGCGCTCGGCGCAACGCTCGGTGGCCCCGACGGGGAGTACTTCGAGTACGCGCGACTGCGCGAGCGTCTGAAGGATCGAGAGAAGACCCTCGAGCGTCAGAACAGGTCCGATCGGCGGGACAAAGCCGTCGACTCGTTGCGTGCGTTGCGCCGCGGCGACGTGATCTCGGTGCCGTCCGGACGGCGCAGCGGACTGGCAGTGGTACTCGAACCGGACGACGATCGCGGCGATCCGCGGCCGCTCGTGCTGACCGAGGACAAATGGGCAGGCCGTCTGTCCGCTGCCGATTTCCCTACGCCGGCAACACCTCTCGGCTCCATGCGATTGCCACGGTTCGTCGATCACCGCACCGCCAAGACCCGTCGGGATCTGGCGGCGGCGTTGGTCACCCGCGGCATATCCCAGCCCTCCGATCGCGTGGGACGAAAGTCGACCGCCGCCGACGACAAGGAGTTGGCAACCCTGCGGCGGGCCATCCGCTCGCATCCGGTGCACAGCCGGCCGGATCGTGAGGAACTCTCTCGAACCGGCGAACGCTACAACCGGCTGGCCCGGGAGACCGAGTCGATGCGGCAGAAGGTGTCGGCCACGACGAACTCGTTGGCCCGAACGTTCGACCGCATTCTGGCCTTGCTGGCGGACCGCGGCTACGTGACCCCGGGCAAGGATCCCAAGGTGACCGACGACGGTGCTCGATTGAGCCGGATCTACTCCGAATCCGATCTTCTGGTCGCGGAATGCCTGCGAGGCGGACTGTGGCAGGGATTGTCGGCCGCAGAGTTGGCCGCAGTGGTCTCGGCCGTGGTCTACGAGTCCCGCTCCGAGGGAGACATCACCCCACACGGCCCGACCGGACCCATCAGGCACGCGTTGACCGAGACCGTGCGGGTGTGGCACGAGCTGCGGGCCGACGAGGTTCGGCACAAACTGCCACCGACCAGAGAGCCGGACATGGGCTTCGTCAAAGCGATCTACAAGTGGGCTTCCGACCATTCGCTCGTCGACGCACTGGTCGCGGCAGGCGACAACGGCAAGGCGCTGTCCGGTGGCGACTTCGTCCGTTGGTGTCGGCAGGTCATCGACCTGCTCGACCAGGTCCGGCTCGCCGCTCCCGAACCCGAGCTGTCGCGAACCGCCGCCCGTGCCGTCGCCGCGCTGCGACAAGGAGTGGTGGCCGTCGATGCCGCGTGACCGATGCTGCGTGACCGGCGCTGCGTGACGGGCCGAAACCGGACTGTCGGGTCGGTACAGCGGACGCAGCGACAAGCGGGATACTGTACCCCCGACGGATTCGAGATTTCAGTGGAGGCGAGATGAGCGGCCCATACGGTCCGACCGACCCCGACAACAGTTGGTCACGAACGCCGGACCAGGACGGTGCCGCGAAGGACGGGCAGGAAGCTTCCACCGGCGAAGCTGCGGCGACGTCCGAATCGCAGACTCCGACTCCGTCGGCGTGGGGACAGTACGCGCCGCCCACCGGCACCCCGACCACGCAGTACGGCGAACCTTCCGGAGGCGCATACGGCCAGTCTCCGCAGGGGCAATCTATGCAGGGGCACTATCCGCAGGGCGGGTATCCCCAGGGGCAGTACCCCCAGGGCGCGTATCCGGCCGGGCCCTACCCGCAGCAGGGTCAGAATCCCCAGGGTCAGAATCCTCAGGTTCAGGGTCCGCAGGGGCAGTACCCGCAGGGCTACAACCCGCAGAATCCCACCGCACAGAATCCCACCGCACAGAATCCGACCGCGCAATACCCGGCGGGTCAGCCGTACGGGGCAGCGTATCCGGGGGCCGGACAGCAGCCTGCCGGCGACGCCGCCTACCAAAATCCCTACGCACCACAACAATTCGGTGGCAGTGGGCAGTACGGTGCCGGCCAGTACGGTCAGCAGCCTCCCTTCGCGGGCGGGCAGAATCCGAATCAGCAGTATCCCGGTCAGCACTATCCCGGACAGCAGTATCCGGGCCAGTACCCCGGTCAGTTCCCGGGCCAGCAGCGAGGCCCCGGTCGCAGTGGCGCGCAGTCCAAGAAGCCGCTGATCATCGCGGGCTCCGTCATCGCCGTCGTGGCCGTGGTTGCGGCAGTGCTGTACTTTGCGTTCGGGCGCACGACCACCCTCGATACGACGGCTGCTCAGGACGGTATTCGCACGGTGTTGACCGAGTCCTACGGTGCCACGAACGTGTCGGGGGTGTCGTGCCCGCAGAACATCGAAGTCAAGGCCGGCACCAGCGTCGATTGCACGCTGACGGTCGACGGGGCGTTCAAGAAGGTGACGTTGACGTTCCTCAACGACGACGCCGACTACGAGGTCTCACTCCCGAAATAGCCCCGGTCAATTCTGCGACGCCGTGGCCGCCATCGCCGAGACGAGGCGGTCCACGGCGTTTCTGATTCCCAGGGTCTCCGCGAGCTTGTCGAGTGCCTCGAGATCTGCCGGTTCGGCCGGAATCTCGTCCGACCTCGACAGAACGACGTCGGCATCGGTGACGACCCGCACCACCGGCAGTGCCGCATCGAGGTAGTCGCTGGCGTTGGCCAGCTTCGCCCGAATTCCCTTGGCCATGTCCGACTCCGGATCGAGTGCCGCTGCACGCAGGGCCGCGACGGACTCGTACTGCAGCATGAGTGTGGAGGCCGTCTTCTCACCGACACCCTTGACACCCGGTAGCCCGTCCGACGCATCGCCGCGCAGAAGCGCCAATTCCGCGTAGGCCGCTCCCGCGCGGTGCAACGGGACGCCGTACCGCTCGGCCACCTCGACCGGGCCGAAAAGTTCTGCCTTGGCCAAGCCACGACCCACGTACAGCACCCGTACCTCGTTCGGTTCGTCCGCCGCCACCTGCAACAGATCTCGGTCGCCGCTGACCACGACGACGGGATCGCGTCGTTCCTGTGCAGCCAAGGTTCCGAGCACGTCGTCGGCCTCGAGGCCGACGGCCCCCGCGGTGGCAATTCCCAACGCCGCCAGGACGTCCACGATCATGTCCACCTGTGGCGTCAGGGTCTCGGGAACCTCTTCGCTCTCGGCCACATCCGGCGCGGCGCCGGCAACCCGGTGAGCCTTGTACGAGGGAACGAGGTCCACTCGGAACTGTGGACGCCAGTCGAGGTCGAGGCATACAGCCAATCGGCTCGGTTCGGTTCGCGTGATCAGGGCCGAGATCATGTCGAGGAAACCTCGCACGGCATTGACGGGACGGCCGTCGGGCGCCGTAATCGACTCGGGCAGAGCGTAGTAGGCCCTGAACCACAGGCTCGCGCCGTCGAGGAGCAGCAACGGCGACTTTCCGGGGGTGGTCATGGGGCTCATCTTGCCGTACGGCACTAGCCTGAAGGTATGAGTGTCGATTCTTCTCGTTTTCCCAGCGATGTCTACGCCTCCAGGCTCGCGCGCGCGGCCCGCCTGACGTCGGACGCAGGCTTGGACGCCCTGCTGATCACTCCGGGCCCGGATCTGCAGTATCTGATCGGGTCCACGGCCAGCTCGTTCGAGCGTCTCATCGCGTTGGTGGTGCCGGCCGACGGCAGCACTCCCAGCATCGTCGTGCCGCGGCTCGAACTCGCCGCGCTGGGTGACTCCGCCGCCGGGGACCTGTCACTGACGCTCGTCGATTGGGTGGACGGCGTCGATCCGTACGCGCTCGTGGCTGCGGCCGTACCGGCCGGCAGCAAGACCGCTGTCGCCGATGCAATGCCCGCCCTGCACTTCGTGCCGCTGGCAACGATTTTCGGGACCGTGCCGGTGCTGGCGACAGATGTTCTGCGCCAGCTGCGGATGATCAAGGACGACGCCGAGATCGATGCTCTGCGTCGAGCCGGCCATGCCATCGACCGGGTTCACGCCCGGATGGGCGAGTGGCTCCGAGTGGGCCGAACCGAAGCCCAGATCGCTGCAGACATCGCGACGGCGATCGTCGAGGAAGGCCACACCGCACCGGAATTCATCATTGTCGGCTCCGGTCCGCACGGTGCCGATCCGCACCACGAGGTCTCCGATCGCGTCGTCGAGGCCGGCGACGTGGTCGTCGTCGACATCGGTGGACCCGTTGCGCCGGGATACAACTCGGACTCCACTCGCACCTACAGTCTCGGCGAGCCTTCGGCCGAGGTCGCTACCCGGTACGCGGTACTGGAGCGAGCTCAGCAGGCCGCAGTCGACGCGGTGTCGCCGGGAGTCAGCGCGGAGTCCATCGACGCAGCCGCACGCGAGGTGTTGGTCGAAGCCGGTCTGGGAGAGGCGTTCCTGCACCGCACCGGACACGGTATCGGCCTGTCGGTGCACGAGGAGCCGTACATCGTGGCGGGCAACGACATCACTCTCACCGAGGGAATGGCGTTCAGCATCGAACCGGGCATCTATTTCCGTGGGCAGTGGGGTGCCAGGATCGAGGACATCGTCGTCGTGACGGCGGACGGGTGCGAATCGGTCAACCTCCGCCCCCACGGTCTCGCCGTGCTGCCGGTGTGACCGACGGCCGCCGAGCCGAGTTCGTCTCCGTTGTCAGGACGAATCCGATTGTGGCCGAGGTACTTCGGCGTGCGCCGCAGCTCGGGCTCTCGGGTTGGTACCTGACGGCGGGCGGTCTGTTCCAAACCGTGTGGAATCACCTCGCCGACCGAGATCTCGGGGCCGGAATTCGCGACTACGACTTCTTCTACTTCGACGACACGGATCTGTCGTACGCCGCCGAGAACGACGTGATCGAGACCGCGGCCGACGTGTTCGCCGACCTCGGGGTCGACGTCGAAGTGCGTAATCAAGCGCGTGTACACCTGTGGTACGAGCAGCATTTCGGAGCGACGTTGGCTCCGTACCGAAGCTCCGAGGATGCCATCGACCACTTCGTGTCGACCACGTGCTGTTTCGGAATCACCGTGGACTCCCACGGTACGGACCGCGTCTATGCCCCACACGGCTTCGAAGACCTGTTCGCCGGGATCGTCCGGCCGAATCCGCGATTACCGATGCGGCACGTCTACGAGGCGAAGGCCGCGCGGTGGACCACCGAATGGCCGAACCTGACCGTTCTACCCTGGCCGACGGACGACTAGCGTCGCAGCAGCGAGCGGCTGCCCAGCACCCGCCGCACCGCTATCTCGACGACGACGCGGGTCGGATTCTCCCGCGGCACTCGATAGCGTCGGGCATAGCGGTTCTCCGCATCGGCGACCGACTCGTGGTCGTCACGAACGGTGGCCGGACCCTCCAACGTCAGCCAGCGAGCACCGTCGATCTGGGTGACGGCGGCGTAGGCACCGCGGCCGGCATTGATCGCCTTCTGCGACACGTTGTTGGTGATGACGCGGGCGACGTGCGCGTCCGCGTCGTAGGTGAACCCGACGGCGACGACATGGGGCGTGCCGTCCGGACGCAACGTCGTCAGCGTGGCGAGGTGCCGTTCGGTGAGGAATTCGATCGCCTCGTCGGTGAGGGCAGTCGCGTCAGCGGGGGTAGCGGCCATGACTCGACTGTAGTGACGTGCCCCGACTGCCACGAGCGGGGCTCGATCGGAGAGACTGTTCGGCGTGAGCAGACGATCTGAACCCGCCTCGGGAACGTTGTTGTTGCTCGGCGGCCGAAGCGAGATCGGTCTCGAGGTCGCCACTCGGCTGGCACCGGGACGAACCGTCGTACTGGCCGCTCGGCGCAGTTCCGACCTGGCGACGCAAAGGTCACGTGTGCTGCAGGCAGGCGCGACGACCGTCGATGCGGTCGAGTTCGACGCGAACGCCATGGACACCCACGAGGAAATCCTGCGCTCCGTCGTGGAACGGCACGGGCCCATCGGAATCGTGGTGTTGGCGTTCGGGATTCTGGGGGATCAGACGCGCGCCGAGGACGACGCCGGGCATGCGCTGGAGGTGATCACGACCGACTTCCTGGCCCAGGTTTCCGTCCTCACCCACGCCGCGAAGGTACTGCGGGCGCAGAAGAGCGGCGATCTGGTGGTCTTCTCGTCCGTCGCGGGTGTCCGGGTCAGGCGGGCCAACTACGTCTACGGCTCGGCCAAAGCGGGTCTGGACGGCTTCGCCAGCGGACTGAGCGATTCCCTGCACGACAGCGGCGTTCATCTGTTGCTCGCGCGCCCAGGGTTCGTCATCGGTTCGATGACCGAGGGCATGGACCCGGCACCGATGTCCAGCACACCCGATCAGGTGGCCGCCGCGGTGGTGGCTGCGCTGCGCAGCCGGAAGTCGACGGTGTGGATCCCCGGCACTCTTCGGCCGGTGTTCTTCGCGATGAGACTGCTTCCGCAATGGCTGTGGCGCAGGATGCCGCGCTGATGGCGGAGCCCAACCCTCACCCCATCGCAGTGGTGGGAATCGGCGCGGACGGTTGGAACGGACTGTCGGCTGTCGCACGTGTCGTGGTCGAGCAGGCAGATGTCGTCTTCGGGTCGGCGAGGCAGCTCGCCGGCGTGGGGGACAGGTGCGCCGACGCTCGGGCGTGGCCCAGTCCGTTGCTGCCGAGCCTGCGGCCGATGATCGACTCCTGTGACGGCCGGACCGTGTGTGTGCTGGCCAGTGGCGACCCGATGTTTCACGGTATCGGTGTGAGCCTGGCTCGCGAATTCGGCGCCGAACGTCTGAGGGTGTATCCCGCACCGTCGTCGGTTTCGCTTGCCTGTGCGCGTCTGGGCTGGTCGCTCGCGCACACCACGACGGTGTCGCTGGTGAACAGCCCGGTCGAGACCGTCCTCCCGGAACTCGGCCACGGTCGTCGACTTCTCGTACTGAGCCGAGGCAGCTCGACACCGGGTGACGTGTGTGCGCTCCTGCGTGACAACGGTTTCGGTGCCAGCACGGTGAGTGTGCTCGAACAACTCGGCGGCCCGGCCGAACGAGTCACCCGGGGGACGGCATCGGACTCGACGTTCGCCGACGCCGACCCGCTGAACGTCGTCGCGCTCGAATGCGTTCGAGATCGCAGCGCCATCAGACTTACTCGCGTTCCGGGCCTGCCCGATTCGCAGTACACCGGCGACGGTCAGATGACCAAGCACGAAGTGCGCGCACTGACGCTGTGTGCGTTGGCACCCGAACCCGGCGAGGTCCTATGGGATGTCGGCGGGGGCTCGGGGACGATCGCCATCGAATGGATGCGCACCGATCCATCCTGTCGTGCAGTGACATTCGAGTCGTCCGGGGATCGTCGACACCAGATCACGACCAACGCACAACGGCTGGGGGTGCCCGGGTTGGCCGTGCTCGGCACTGCGCCCGGAGCTTTCGACGAGGTCCCCGGCAGTGCAGGCGTTCCGGACGCGGTGTTCGTCGGCGGCGGGGCGACCGAGCCGGGCATGATCGAGCGGTGCTGGGCGGCCGTGCGTCCGGGTGGTCGATTGGTCGCCAATTCGGTGACCGCAGAATCGGATTCATTGCTGCTCTCGGCAGCTGCACGATACGGCGGCAGGCTGCGCCGGTTCCAGATCTACCGGGGTGAGCCGTTGGGCTCCTTCACCACCTGGCGACCACAACTGCCGGTCACCCAGTGGTGCGTGACGAAACCCTGGGGTGCGCCCGACGGGGCGGATGCGGACGAGCAGTGAAGGTCCTACTCCTGGGCGGCACGTCCGAATCCAGGCAACTCGCGGCCGCCGTGGCCGGCGTGCCCGGGATCGAGTTGATCACCTCGCTCGCCGGGCGCGTCGCCGAGCCGGCGCCGGTGTCGGGCCATACCAGGATCGGCGGTTTCGGCGGTGCCGACGCATTGGCACAGTGGATTCGAGACAACGCCGTCGATGCACTCGTCGACGCGACGCATCCTTTTGCCGCCACCATCACCGCGCATGCCGACTACGCTGCTCGGACAACCGGTGTCGCTCATCTCGTGCTGACCCGGCCGCCGTGGATCGCGTCGACGGACGACCAGTGGACCACCGTGGCATCCCTCCCCGAGGCGGCCGCATCGATAGAACCGGGTAGTCGGGTGTTCCTCACCATCGGCAGGCAAGGCGTTCACCATTTCGCCGGAGTCGCCGATGCGTGGTTCCTGATTCGTTCGATAGATCCACCGACCGGTGCCGTTCCCCCTCGCGCCACCCTCGAGCTCGGCCGCGGGCCGTTCGACCTCGCGCACGAGTCGGCAATGCTCGCCGACAACCGGATAGACGTGCTGGTCACCAAGAACAGCGGCGGCACGATGACCCGCGCCAAGCTCGACGCGGCGCGATCGGCATCGATTCCCGTTCTGATGATCTCGCGACCCACCGTCGACATCTCGGCATCGACGGTCGACGAGGTCGATGCCGCCGCTCGGTGGTTGATCGAACGCCTACGCGTCACTCCCTGACGGGTAGCGCCGCGACGTGAACACTTTCGGACCGCTTCCGGTCTCCACCACCATCGTCATCGAGGAGCCGATGATGAGCAGGCACCGCATGTCGATCGACTCGGGATCGAGTTCCCCGAGGGTCACGGTGCGCACCGATTCCTGCGCACTGCCTACCGCCCGCCCGATCACCACCGGCGTCTCCGATGAACGATGTTCGAGCAGAACATCTTTCATGGCTGCGACCTGCCAGGTGCGAGTCTTCGACGCCGGGTTGTAGATCGCGATCGCCATGTCGGCTTCGGCCACTGCCGAGAGCCGTCGGGCCACCACGTCCCAGGGCTTGAGGCGATCGGAGAGGGAGATGACGGCGTAGTCGTGTCCGAGCGGCGCGCCGACGCGGCTGGCAACAGCATTGGCTGCCGTCATTCCCGGGACCACGCGTACCGGTACCGAATTCCACTGCTGTTCTGCTGCAACCTCGATGACCGCTGTCGCCATCGCGAACACACCCGGATCACCCGAGGACACCACAGCGACGCGGCGACCCTGTTTGGCGAGGTCGAGGGCGAATGCCGCGCGCTCGGATTCGACCTTGTTGTCGCTCGCATGCCGAATCTGGCCTGGCCGCTGCGGAACTCGATCGATGTAGGTGATGTATCCGACCAGATCGGTTGCTGCCGCGAGTTCGGCTCGCACTTCGTCCGTCGTCCACACGTCGTCGCCCGGACCGAGACCGACGACGACCACTTCGCCGGTGCTGGTGGGCATGTCGGTTCGATTCGACGGACTCGGCACGACGATCATCGAGAAGTACGGCACGTTGTCCGCGTCGGCGGCATCGAGGACGCGTTGCTCGGCTGTACTGGCCCGCTCGACGTACCGCGCTTCGTCGAGCCTGCCGGATCGTTCCAGTGCATCGAGCACGGTCGGATAGGTTCGACCGAGTTTCATGATGACCGCGGCGTCGGTGCCGCGGAGTCGGCGAGTGAGCTCGTTCACCGGCAAGGTGCCGGGGAGGACGGTGAAAACCTCGTCGCGCTCCACCAGTGGAGTCGCCAGTGCGGCCGATGCAGCACTCACCGAGGTCACGCCGGGAACCACCTCGACCTCGAACCGGTGTGCCAGGCGTTTGTGCATGTGCATGTACGAGCTGTAGAACAGTGGATCGCCCTCGGCCAGAAGCACAACCGATCGGCCGGCGTCGAGATGAGCGGCGAGCCGTGCGGCAGCGGACTCGTAGAACTCGTCGATGGCCCCCTGATACCCACCGGGATGAGCCGTCGCCTCCGTGGTCACCGGATACACCAGGTGTTCCTCGATCTGCCCGTCGCGCATGTAACCGGCCGCGAGGGCGCGCGAGATGCTGCGACCGTGCCGAGCACTGTGGAAGGCGACGACGTCGGCCTCGCCGATCACGCGAGCGGCCTTGACGGTCAACAACTCCGGGTCGCCCGGGCCGACGCCCACTCCCCACAACTTTCCGCTGGAGCTCATTCTTGTTCGCTCGCAATGGCATTGACCGCGGCGACGGTGATGGGGCTGCCACCGCGTCTGCCTCGAACGACCAGATATTCCACGCCGAGGTCGGCGGCGATCAGATCTTCCTTGGACTCCGCCGCGCCGATGAATCCGACCGGGCCGCCGACGATGGCTGCCGGCTTCGGAGCTCCGGCCGCGAGCATTTCCATGAGGTGGAACAGGGCGGTCGGCGCGTTTCCGATCGCGACGACGGCACCGCCCAGCTTGTCACCCCACAACTCCAGCGCGGCAGCGGTTCTCGTGGTGCCCATACTCCGAGCCAAATCCGGCACCCGAGGATCGGACAGGGTGCACAGCACCTCGTTGTCGGCCGGCAGACGGCGACGAGTGATACCGGCGGCAACCATGTTGGCGTCGCACAACACGGGTGCCCCTGCGCGCAGGGCAGTTCGGGCGGACTCCACCACGTCGGGCGTGAAGCCGATCGTCTCGGTCAGGTCGATCTCACCGACAGCGTGAATCATGCGCACGACGACCTGGGCGACGTCCGGGGTGAACCGAGACAGATCCGCTTCGGCACGGATGGTTGCGAAAGACTGGCGGTAGATCTCCGCGCCGTCACGGATGTAGTCGTGCATGCGTGTCACGATAGGGGAGAGGGACCCCTCAGCCGGAAGCCGGTCTCCAGGCGCTCAGGACACCTGGTAGCCGATTCCCGTGGCAATGACGTCAGTCACCTCGCCTTTGGGGCGGCCGCATCGACGCTCGCAACCGGACCAATGCTGCCGCTCGTCCCGAGGAGTCATCCGCGCGTCGACCGCGGCCGCGAGGTCGGCTCGGACGTCGGCGAGGGACTTCTCGCAGCCGGGCGATCCGGTGCAGGCACTGACTCGGATCCACGGTGACGCGGCGTCGAAGATCAGGCCCATGGGTGCGAGAACTCGAACGACCTGTTCGGCCGGTTCCTCGTCCAGATCACCCACGATCAGCGATCGCCACGGCGTCACGATCAGCGGACGATCGACGGCCGCGAGGAATTCGGCCAACCGCGCGCCGAGGACGCCGTTGGCCAGACCTGCGCCGAGCGCAACGTGGCCATCGTCCTGATCGAGCCAGCCGACAGGTGGCACCTCGACCGGCGCAGGCATGGCCAGTACCGGTCCGGCCTCCAACCCGAGCACGTCGACGATGCGCGCGGCACCGCCGTCCAGTTCCGCCAGTCGCCATTCCTTGTGGCGCAACCGGACGAAGGCATCCGCGCAGTCGAGCAGAGTCGAGACCACGTGCTCGCGGTCGACGCGTACACCGCTGTCGCGTCCTGCCAACAGCACTGCGAACGACCCGTCGGCCTGGGCGTACACCCCGAAGTCGGGTTCGAGTCCGCACAGATCCCCGCGGCCGTCGTCCAGGGCGAACAACGTTCGGCCGGGCAGTTCGGCGAGCTCGGGGCGAGCACACACGGCAGCGTCGAGCTCGCCGACGAGACTGCGGACGTCGGTGAGTCCGCCGACCCGGCCCGACAGCGGCGAGGCGAGGATGTTGCGCACGCGCTCGTGCGTCGGAGACGGCAGCAACCCGGCCGCGGCCAATCTGTTCGCGAGCTCGTCCGGGTCCGAGACCGCACGAACCTGAATGTTGCCCCTCGACGTGAGTTCGAGCGAGCCGTCACCGAGCTCGGCAGCGGCCTCGGCCAGGACCTGCATCTGCTCCGGCAGCACGAGGCCGCCCGGGAGCCGGATTCTGGCCAACGGACCGTCCGCCGCGCGGTGCGTCGACAGAGCTCCGGGGCAGCCGTCGGGCACGGACCTACTGGGCGAACTCATGTTCACCAGGCTACAAGTGCGACGGGTGGCCCGATCTCGTCCCGGCACCGGTAGCATTCGATGTTCACGGCTCCGGCCGAGAGGAAACCGGTGAAATCCCGGTACGGTCGCGCCACCGTGACCGCCCTGTAGTTCGTCGAGAGCAGCTCGTCGGGAATGGTTCATGGGACTTGTTCTCGAGGATCGTGCCTTCGGGACGGGGCGGGAGTCGGACCCTCTCACCGACGAGCTCGGACGATTCACCGATCCAGGGGCGCGAAACCCCGAGGAGGGCGTTACCCGTGTTTCTGTTGCTGTCCACATCGGACACCGATCTGCTCAGTGCCCGCGCCAGTGGGGCCGATTTCACGTGGGGCAACCCGTCCCGCCTGCTGGCGGAAGACATCCCGTCGATGGCCGAATCGGCCGAGCTGATCATCGTCCGCATTCTCGGATCGCGTCGCTCGTGGGAGTCGGGAATCGAGGCCGTCCTGGCCACCGGTTTGCCCGTGGTCGTGCTGGGCGGCGAACAGGCCCCGGATGCGGATCTGATGGAGATCTCCACGGTGCCCGCCAACGTCGCCGCCCAAGCGCACAACTATCTGGCCGAGGGCGGCTCGGGCAATCTGCGGCAGCTGTACAACTTTCTGTCCGACACAGTGCTGCTCACCGGTCACGGTTTCGACGCACCTCGACACCTGCCGACGTGGGGCCACCTCGAGCGGAACTCCGCCCAGCACTCCGACGGCCCGACCGTGGCGATTCTGTACTACCGCGCTCAGCATCTCGCCGGAAATACCACCTACATCGGTGCCCTCGCCGCCGCAGTCGAGAACGCCGGGGCGAACGCACTGCCGATCTACTGTGCGTCACTGCGCACGGCGGAAGCCGACTTGCTGGAGACGCTGAAGTCGGCGGATGCCTTGATCGTGACCGTGCTGGCTGCAGGCGGCACCAAACCCGCCGGTGCTTCGGCCGGCGGCGACGACGAAGCCTGGGATGTCGCCGAGCTCGCCGCCCTCGACGTTCCGATCCTGCAGGGTCTGTGCCTGACGAGTTCCCGCGCGACGTGGTCCGAGAACGACGACGGACTCTCGCCCCTCGACGTGGCCACGCAGGTCGCTGTCCCGGAATTCGACGGCCGCCTCATCACGGTTCCGTTCTCGTTCAAGGAGATCGACGACGACGGCCTGACCACCTACGTTCCGGACCACGAGCGAGCAGCACGCGTTGCCGGCATCGCCGTCCGCCATGCGCGGCTCCGACACATCCCGGCCGCCGACCGCCGAATCGCCCTGATGTTCTCGGCGTATCCCACCAAACATGCCCGCATCGGCAATGCCGTCGGCCTCGACACTCCCGCCAGCGCGATCGCGTTGATGTCGGACATGCGTGAGGCCGGCTACGACCTCGGACCGCTCGAGGGCCCGGATTCGGTGCCCGGTCTGGCGGCCCGAGACGGCGACGCACTGATCCACGCCTTGATCGCCCGTGGCGGTCAGGACCCCAACTGGCTCACCGACGCCCAGCTCGAGGGCAATCCCATTCGCATTTCGGCGGCCCGGTATCGAACCTGGTTCGAGCAGCTTCCCGACGACCTTCGCGAGGGTGTGATCGAACATTGGGGACCGGCACCGGGTGATCTCTACGTCGATCGTTCCGCTGATCCCGACGGTGAGATCGTCATCGCAGCAATGCAATTCGGCAATGTGGTCATCATGGTTCAGCCGCCGCGCGGATTCGGTGAGAAGCCGGTTGCGATCTACCACGACCCGGATCTGCCGCCGAGCCATCACTATTTGGCCGCCTACCGGTGGATCTCTGCAGCCCGCGAGGACGGCGGCTTCGGGGCCGACGCGATGGTTCATCTCGGTAAGCACGGAAACCTGGAATGGCTCCCCGGCAAGACCCTCGGCATGTCCGCCTCCTGCGGCACCGACGCTGCACTGGGCGACTTGCCGCTGATCTATCCCTTCCTGGTCAACGATCCGGGGGAGGGCACACAGGCCAAGCGGCGAGCCCACGCCACTCTCGTCGATCACCTCATCCCGCCGATGGCGCGAGCGGAGAGCTACGGAGACATCTCTCGGCTCGAACAGCTGCTGGACGAACACGCGAACATCTCGGCTCTCGATCCGGCCAAGCTACCGGCCATTCGCCAGCAGATCTGGACACTGATGACCGCGGCACAGATGCACAAGGACCTCGGACTCGACGAGCGTCCCGACGAGGAAGTGTTCGACGACATGCTGCTGCACGTCGACGGATGGCTGTGCGAGATCAAGGACGTGCAGATCCGCGACGGGCTGCACATCCTGGGCCAGGAGCCCGTCGGCGATGCCGAGGTCGAGTTGGTGCTGGCGATGCTGCGCGCTCGGCAGATGTGGGGCGGCGAGCAGACGGTGCCCGGTCTACGCGAAGCTCTCGGGCTCAGCGAGGACGGCGACGAGGAACGCACGCGCGTCGACAGCATCGAGGCCGTCGCGCACGGACTGGTCGCGGCAATGCAAGCGACGCAGTGGAATCCGGCCGAGGCCGAGCGGGTTGCGGGCGAACACGGTGACGTGGTCGCAGAGATTCTGAGGTTCGCCGCCGCCGAGGTGGTACCGCGTCTACGCGGAACTTCCCGCGAGATCGAGCAGGTGTTGCACGCTCTCGACGGCGGGTTCATCGCGGCGGGTCCGAGCGGTTCACCGCTGCGCGGCCTGATCAACGTGCTTCCTACCGGCCGCAATTTCTACTCGGTCGACCCGAAGGCCGTGCCGTCGAAACTGGCGTGGGAGACCGGTCAGGCGATGGCAGAATCCCTGCTCGCTCGCTACCGCCAGGATCACGGCGAGTGGCCGAAGTCGGTCGGTCTCTCGGTGTGGGGCACCTCGGCCATGCGGACTTCGGGCGACGACATCGCCGAGGTGTTCGCTCTGCTCGGAGTCTCCCCGGTGTGGGACGAGGCCTCGCGCCGGGTGACGCGCCTCGAGGTGATCGACCTCGACGAGCTCGACCGCCCTCGCATCGATGTGACGGTACGGATCAGTGGATTCTTCCGTGACGCGTTCCCGCACGTGCTCGCCCTTCTCGACGACGCGGTTCGGATGGTGGCTGCGTTGGACGAGCCTGCGGATCGGAACTACGTCCGTGCACACGCGCAGGCCGATCTGGCCGAACACGGTGACGAACGACGTTCTACGACACGCATTTTCGGGTCGAAGCCAGGAACGTACGGTGCCGGGTTGCTTCAGCTGATCGACAGCAAGACGTGGCGCAGCGACGACGACCTCGCTCAGGTGTACACCACCTGGGGCGGCTTCGCCTACGGCCGCGGACTCGACGGAGTACCCGCGTCGGACGACATGCGCACTGCGTACAAGCGTATTGCCGTGGCCGCCAAGAACACCGATACACGTGAGCACGACATCGCCGATTCCGACGACTACTTCCAGTACCACGGCGGCATGGTCGCGACCGTGCGCGCGCTGACCGGAAAGTCGCCCGAGGCATACATCGGTGACAGCACGCGGCCGGAATCGGTTCGCACGCGCACACTCTCGGAAGAAACCGCCCGCGTCTTCCGCGCTCGGGTCGTCAACCCTCGGTGGCTCGAAGCCATGCGCAGGCACGGCTACAAGGGTGCGTTCGAGATGGCGGCGACCGTGGACTACCTGTTCGGTTACGACGCCACCACCGATGTGGTGCAGGACTGGATGTACGAGAAGTTGGCCGAGACCTATGTGCTCGACGAGCAGAACCAGAAGTTCATGCAACAGTCCAATCCCTGGGCACTGCACGGTATTGCCGAACGACTGCTCGAGGCCGCGGAGCGCAAGATGTGGGCCGAGCCGGACAAGCAGGTTCTCGACGGCTTGCGCCAGGTGTACCTGGAAACCGAAGGTGAGCTCGAGGGGGAGTAGCGACGTACCCTTCTCGGTATGACTGCCACCTTCGAGGACATTGCCAAGGGCAAGTACGTACTGCTGACGACGTTCAAGAAGGACGGCACCGCCGTACCGACCCCGCTCTGGGGTGCGCTCGACGGTGATCGTCTGCTCGTGTGGACGGTGTCGGATTCGTGGAAGGTCAAGCGCATTCGCCGTAACTCGAAGGTTCTGCTCGCACCGTGCGACATGCGCGGCAAACCCCAGGGCGACGCAGTCGACGCGACAGCCGAGATCCTCGATGCAGCCGGCACCGAGAAAGCGCGCGCGGCGATAGTGTCGAAGTACGGCATCCTGGGCTGGCTCACCGTGAAGGGCAGCGTTCTTCGAAGGGGCAAGAGCGGCTCGGTCGGGCTCGCGATCACTCCCGCGTAACCGGTCTGCACGACGACACCATCGTTGGTATGCGCAGTTCCGAATGCTTCGTGAGGCGGCTTCCCCTGCTGCCGGAACGGAGCACCACGTGCCTATTGCAGTGAACGATTACAACCATGTCCGACTCACCGTCAGCGACATCGACCGATCCCGATCGTTCTACGACTCGGTGTTCGGCTTCGAGGTCGCCTACGCCTGGGATCCCGACGCGGACGAGGAGACCAAGAAAGCCCTGTGGTTCCTCTTCGGCGGCGTGATCTACAAGTTCGGCGGGGGTTTGCTCGGTCTGCGCCCGGTCGCGCCGAGCGACGACACCTTCGCCGAAGATCGTTGTGGGCTGGACCACCTCAGCTTCACCGTCGATACCCGTGCCGCGCTCGAGGATGCAGTCAAGACGCTCGATGAGCTCGGCATCGCGCACGAGGGCATCAAGGACGCAGGGCCCGGACTGTCCATCGTGGAGTTCCGCGACCCCGACAACATCGCTCTCGAGTTGTCCGGACCCGACAAGTAACGGTCGGACGCAGGGCCTGCGGGAACGACCCCGCAGACCCTATTGCGCGGCGCTGACCGAGGACATGTGAAAGTCCGGAATGCGCAGCGGCGGCATTGCCGTGCGAGTGAACCAGTCCTTCCACTCGCGCGGCAGTGTCGCCTCGGTCCGTCCGGCCTCGGTGACACGTCGCAACAGATCCAGAGGACTCTCGTTGAACCGGAAGTTGTTGACGGCTCCGATGATCCGGCCGTCCTCGATGGCGTAGACACCGTCGCGGGTGAGACCCGTGAGCAGCAACGAGGTCGGATCGACCTCTCGGATGTACCACAGTGTCGTCAGTAACAGCCCGCGCTCGGTCGACGCGACCATCGCGTCGATCCCGGTGTCGCTGCCGCCGGTGAGGATCAGATTCTCCCCGGGGACGGCAACGGGTACCTCGAACTTCCGGGCTCCGGCGCGTGTATAGGCCAGTGCTGCGATCGCGCCGTCCCGGATCCAATCGACCCGGTCGATGCCGAGACCGTTGTCGAACACCGACACCGCATCACTGGAGGAGCCCGCCGCGACGAACGGCGCGTACCCGAGACCGGGCTCGCGAGGGTCGGAGTGCAGCGTCAGCGGCAGCTCGGTGAGCTTCTCGCCGACTCGGGTGCCACCGGCCCGCGAGAGTGCGGTGCGACCCTCCTGGGCCCCGCGCCCCTCCATGGTCCACATCAGGTAGATCATCAGATCGGCCACGGCGGAGGGCGGCAACACCGTGTCGTACCGACCGGCGGGACGCTCCACGGTGTTCTGCGCCCAGCCCAGCCTGGTGGACAATTCGTCGAGCATCGATGCCACCGACACGTCGCGGAAATCGGCTGTACCTTTCCCCACCCAGGCACTCGCCCCGGACCGCTTTCCGTTGATCTCGATCGACCCGGTCGGCTGTGTGAACGTGCGTCGCACACCGGTCGAGGTTCCGAGCCACACGTTGTCGACGCGATGCTCGGCGAATCCGTACAACGTGTCTCGGCCGTCGAATCCGACGTTCAGTTCCGTTGCCAGCGAACCGAACACGTCGATCGACGTGTCCTGCGCGTGTCGATCCCAGCCGTCCGGCTCGGAATCGGGGGTCAGCAGCGGCATCGCGTCGTCCGCAGGCTCGGCGGCGCGGGCCGCTGCTTCACTGGCACGCACGACGTCCGCGATCTCGCTCGGATCGACACTGGTGGACGACACCGAACCCACCCGCGCCACGTCCCCGTTCCGGACGATGGACACCACCACCCACTGCCTCGAAGTGGAGACGCCGTTCGTGGTCATCGAATTGCCCGCCCACCGAAGCGTCGCGTCGCTGGAGTCGGTGACGAGGACGACGGTGTCGTCGACGCTCGCACACGCCAACGCACGTTCGATCACCTGCTGCGGCTCGATCATCGACCTGCCTCCGATCGGGTGTTGAGGACGTTGACCCCGCGGAACAGTGCGACCGGGCAACCGTGACTGACCGCGGCGACCTGACCGGGTTGGGCCTTGCCGCAGTTGAATGCCCCACCGAGTTTCCAGGTGGAGCGACCTCCGAGCAGTTCCATCGAACCCCAGAAATCCGTCGTCGTCGCCTGATAGGCGACGTCGCGCACCTGGCCGTCGAGCACACCGTTTCGAATCCGGTAGAAGCGTTGTCCGGTGAACTGGAAGTTGTACCGCTGCATATCGATCGACCACGATTTGTCGCCGACCACGTATATACCGTCCTCGACCGCGGCGATGACCTCCTCGGTCGACCGGTCGGTGTCGGGATCGGGCTGCAACGACACGTTCGCCATGCGTTGGATCGGAACGTGATGTGCGGAGTCGGCGTAGGAGCATCCGTTGGACCGTTCCAGTCCGAGCCTCGGGGCGAAGACCCGATCGAGTTGGTAGCCGACGAGTGTTCCGTCGCGAACCAGATCCCACTTCTGCGCGGCCACGCCGTCGTCGTCGTAGCCGATACTGGCGAGACCGTTCACCTCGGTCCGGTCTGCGGTGACGTGCATGATGGGTGAGCCGTAACGCAAGGTTCCGAGCTGATCGGGTGTGGCGAAGGACGTCCCGGCGTAGGCGGCCTCGTACCCGATCGCTCGGTCGTATTCCGTTGCGTGTCCGATGGATTCGTGGATGGTGAGCCACAGGTTGGTGGGATCGATGACGAGATCCGTCGGACCTGCCACCACCGACGGGGCCTTGACCTTCTCGGCCAGCCACTCCGGGATGCGCGCGAGTTCGTCCGCCCAGTCCCACGTGCTGTGTTCACCGAGGTATTCCCAGCCACGTCCGACGGGCGGTGCCAATGTCCGCATCGAATCGAACGCACCGGCCGCTCGGTCCACGGCAGTGGCCTCGAACTGCGGGTGTAGTCGTACCCGTTGCTGAGTGATCGAGCTGCCCGCCGAATCGGCATAGAACGACTGTTCCTTGACCTGCAGCACCGACGCCGTGACGTGGTCGACGCCGTCGGAGGCGGACAACCTGGCCGAGTACTCGGCCAGCAGCGCCACTTTGTCGGTGGTGGGAACGTCGAACGGGTCGATCTCGTACTGCGAGACCCAGACCGCGTCCGAGTACACCGGTTCGGGCGCGAGTTCGACCCGTTCGCGGTTGAGCACGCGTAACGCCGTCGCCACCTCGGCCGCACGCCGCGCCGTGGTGGCAGCCGCGTCGGTACTCAGCTCGGCGTGAGAGGCGAAACCCCAGGTGCCGTCGACGACCACCCGCACCGCCAACCCGATTTCCCCGGCGTCGACGGCGGATTGCACCGAGCCGTCGCGCAGTGAAATCGACTGGGTCGTCAGCCGCTGCACCCGGAAGTCCGCATGCGAGGCTCCGGCCGTGCGCGCCGCGCTCAGGGCCGCGTCGGCCAGTTCTCGCAGGGGGAGGGCGAGGAAATCGGCGTCGACCGACCGGTCCGATGGTGTCGTCACGACTGTGACGCTAGCCGAATTGTTGCCAGCCGAGGCGTAGGACCATGCCGATCACGACGACGAGCAACACGATCCTGACGAAGCCTGCGCCCCTGGCGACCGCCGTCCTCGAACCGAGTACCGCACCGACGACATTGCAGGCGGCCATCGCAGCACCGAGTTGCCAGTACACACTGCCGGTGAATGCGAAGTAGGTCAGCGCACCGACATTGGAGCCGACGTTGATCACCTTTGCCATCGCGGCGCTGCGGACGAATTCGGTGCCCAGCATCGTCGCGAAGACGATGATGAGGAAGGTGCCCGTGCCGGGTCCGAGAATGCCGTCGTAGAACCCGATGCCCGCTGCGGCGAGGCCGATGACGATCAGAACTTTGCGATGTGTCGGGGGCGACGGTGCCGCGGTACGACCGATGGTCGGTCGGCAGGTCACCAGTACGGCAACGCCGACCAGCACGACCATGATGATCGGCACGAAGAGGTCGCGGTCGATCAACGACACCGCGGCAGCGCCCGCCGCCGAGGTCGTCGCCGCGATCGCGCCGGCAGGAACGAGCACCTTCCAGTCGAGCGAGACCTTGCGGGCGAACGTGACGACGGCGGCGACTGTTCCGAAGACTGCGGTCGCCTTGTTGGTCGCGAGGGCTGCCTGCTGTGTCAGTTGCGGTGCCACGAGCAAGATCGCCGGCAACAGAATGAGACCGCCTCCGCCGACCACGGCGTCGACCCATCCTGCTGCTGTCGCGGCGGCCATCAACAATCCCCAGTCCGCGACAGTCATACGGCAAACTCAATCACATGCGTCGATTCAGCCTGTGGCTCCGTGGCCAACCGTTCGTGGCCGACGCACTGCTCGCCGGTGGGCTTTTCGTCATCGAGATTCTCGTTTTCGTGAGTTCGGCCGACGGCCTGAACGGGCCGTTGTTTCTGGCCTTCTCGGTGGTCCTGACCGTTCCCGTCGCGTGGCGGCGTCGGTTCCCCAGGTCCGTGGCGGCCGTGGCGCTCGTGTCGACGTTCGTCGCCGACGTGTGGGGAGCCATGGTCGGGGATACCTCCAACGGCCATCCGGCCGCACTGGCGTTGCCGATCATGCTCTACACCCTGGTGGCCTACGTCGGCCGCGCACAGGGGGCCGTCTACGCCGCCGGTGTGGCCGCCTACTCGGTGTCGTCGTTGTTGCTCTTCCACCAGCCGTTGTTCACGACGCTGCTGTTCAGCGCTCTGCTGTACGCACTGTCGTGGGTCGCTGCCGAATTCCTCGGTGCCCGACGCGCATACGACGAGGCGATGGAGGCCCGACTGATCGTGGCCGAGTACGACCGGGATCGCCGCGCCGAGGAGGCCGTGCTCATGGAAAGAACACGCATCGCGCGCGAGCTGCACGATGTCGTCGCCCACGGAGTGAGCGTGATGGTGGTCCAGGCCGACGGGGCGTCGTATGCCATCCGGCGCAACCCCGAACGTGCCGAGCAGGCGGTGGCCAACATCTCGGCGACGGGCCGGCAGGCGCTGGCCGAACTGCGTAGAACGGTCGCACTGCTGCGGACGACCCCCGACGCGGACGACATGCCCGAGTACGGCACGGCCGGTCTGGCCCGCGTCGTGGAAATGATGAGTCGAGCGGGCCTGAACGTCGAGTTGGAACAGACGGGCAATCTCGACGACATCAGCCCGGCGATCAGTCTCGGCGTACACCGACTCGTCCAGGAATCGCTGACGAACGTTCTTCGGCACGCCGGCCATGCCCCGCGAGCCGTCGTGCGGGTCGCGCGCGAAGCAGACACCGTCACCGTCGAGATCTCCGACAACGGCACCGGCAGTGCGGCACCACCGACCGGTGGCGGAGGACACGGACTGGTGGGGATGCGGGAGCGAGTCGCGGTGTTGCAGGGCACGTTGCAGGTCGGTCGAACACCCCAGGGCTCCTGGCTCGTGCGGGCGAGACTGCCGATCGAGTAGGCGTTAGGTTGTGTCGGTGCCGATCACCGTTGTCGTCGTGGACGACCAGGAACTGATGCGAATGGGCCTGAACATGGTGCTCGAAGCCCAGGACGACATCGAGGTGATCGGTGAAGCGTCCGACGGCTCCGGTGCCATCGAAGCCGTGGCACGGCTGGCGCCCGCCGTGGTCTTGATGGACGTCCGCATGCCCGGGATCGACGGGGTCTCCGCCACTCGAGCGATCACCGAATCAGGATCGGACACCAGGGTTCTGGTCATGACGACGTTCGATCTCGACGAGCACGTACTCGGTGCGCTCAGGGCAGGAGCCAGTGGATTTCTGCTCAAGGACACACCGCCCGAGGATCTGGTATCCGCGATTCGGAGCGTGGCTGCGGGTGACGCCGTCGTATCACCGAAAGTCACGAAGAGGCTGTTGTCGCGGTTCGTCGAGCGCACCGAGCCGGCCGTCGACCCATCGGTACTGGACGGCCTGACCGGGCGTGAGCGAGAGGTCATGGCGCACCTGGCAACCGGGCTGTCCAATGCCGAGATCGCGACGGTGTTGCACCTGTCCGAGGCGACCATCAAGACCCACATCGGCCGAATACTGACCAAACTGGGAGTACGTGACCGAGTGCAAGCCGTCGTACTCGCCTACGAATCCGGCCTCGTCACACCTGGATCCTGAGAATCTCCCGGCAAACAGGACGCATCGGGAGAAAAACGTCTGTGCCGGACGTTGTACGGACCAAGCGAAGAAAGGACCGTCATGCTCGCTCTGTTCGTGCTCTACGTCGTGGTCGAGGTTGCAGCCCTGGTCGCGGTGGGCAGTGCACTCGGTGTGCTGTGGACCGTGGTGCTGCTCATCGCCGGATCGTTGGTCGGTTCGTTGCTGGTCCGTTCGCAAGGCCGGCGGGTACTGGACGGCTTGCGACGCGCATCGCAGGGTGAACGCTCGGCCGAGGGAGCCGTGGCCGACGGCGCACTCTTCGCTGCAGGGTCGGTGGCCATGTTCGTGCCCGGCCTGGTGACCACGGTGGTAGGTCTGTTGCTGTTGATCCCACCGACTCGCTGGCTGCTCCGGCCTGCCGTGCTGTGGGCGGCCGCGCGGTGGCTGCCCCGAGTCGCGGCGTCCACTCGGCGCATGCGCCCCACGGTCATCGACGGTGAGGTACTCGACGACCGTACGGCCGGCGAGAATCGCGGACCACGAACCACCGGACCGTCGCTCGTTCTCGAGGGTGAGGTGATCGACCCGGGCCGCGTCGATCCCGCTGCCGGGGATTTCCCCAAGCCCCACCGGTAGGGGCAGACTGGTCGCTCGTGACCACCGAATTGTTCTGCGGCGGACGGATCTACAGTCCTTCGGCTCCCGATGCCACCGCCATGGCCGTGACCGACGGAATCATCAGCTGGATCGGTGAGGATCGCACCGGAAGAGCCTTGCACCCCGGCGTTCCCATCACCGATCTGGCCGGTTCTTTCGTTGCTCCGGCGTTCGTGGACACGCACGTTCACGTGACCGACCTCGGACTGTCGCTGATCGGCCTGGACCTGAGCCGGTCCACGTCGATCGAAGAGTGCCTGCGCATGGTGCGAGAACACGCGGCATCCTCGGAAGACGAACTGCTCTGGGGTCACGGTTGGGACGAGTCGACCTGGTCCGAACAACGTCCTCCCACCACCGCCGAACTCGATGCGGCTGCTCCCGGACGAGCGGTGTACCTCACCCGAGTCGACTCGCACTCGGCCGCCGTATCCACCCGGTTGCGGTTCGCCGCGTCCGCTGCCGACGCCACCTCCGGCTACTCCGAACAGTCTCCACTGACCGCAGACGCGCACCATCGTGCTCGACAGACCGCTCGCTCGCTGCTCACCGCCGACACCCGACGCCGAGCAAGGGCTGCTGCGCTGGACGACGCCGCGGCGCACGGAATCGTCGCGGTCCACGAATGTGCAGGACCGGTGGTGTCGGGCATCGTCGATTTCCGCGAACTCATGAACACCGAGCACGGCGTCGAAGTACGCGGCTACTGGGGCGAGCTGGCAGATACCGCAGAACGCGCCCGCGAATTGCTCGAAGAGACCGGTGCCCACGGATTGGCAGGCGATATCTTCGTCGACGGATCCCTCGGGTCGCACACCGCATGGTTGAACTCGCCGTACGCCGATGGTCCCGGAACCGGGGTGTCGTACGCAGATGTCGACGCGATAGCTGCACACATCGCCGCCTGCACGACGGCCGGAATTCAGGCCGGCTTCCACGTCATCGGCGACGCCGCGGTGTCGGCCGCCGTCACGGCATTCGGCCGGGTGGTCGCCGATCTGGGCACGCCCGCCGTCGCGTCCTGCGGACACCGGCTCGAGCACGTGGCGATGGTGTCCGCGCAGCAAGCCGACCTGTTGGCGTCGTGGGGCGTCATCGCCAGCATGCAGCCGGCGTTCGACGCGGCGTGGGGCGGAGCCGACGGCCTCTACGCCGCGCGTCTGGGTGCCGAGCGCGCTGCCGAACTCCATCCGTTCGCACGCTTGGCGTCTGCGGGAGTCTCGCTGGCGTTCGGCTCCGATGCGCCGGTGACGTCCCTCGATCCGTGGGCGACGGTCCGCGCTGCGGCGAACCACCGCACTCCGGGGAGCTCGGTGTCGCCCCGTGCTGCGTTCTCGGCTGCGACGCGCGGTGCATGGCGGGCGGGGGGAGTGCGCGACGGTCTGGCCGGAACACTGGTGCCGGGCGCCCCCGCGTCCTTTGCGGTGTGGGACGTGGACGAGCTCGTCGTGCGAGCACCGAAGGACAGCGTTCAACGGTGGTCGACCGACCCCCGTGCGGGCGTGGCACCGCTGCCCAGCCTCGAGGCGTCGTCCGTCGGTCCCCGCTGCTCGATGACGGTGCACCGTGGACGGGTCGTTCATGAGCAGTGAGAACCCCTCGACCGCGCGACTGACCCGGCTGTACGGACCTGCGCTGTCGACCGTCCTGGCTGCCGTTGCCGGCGCGCTCGTCTTCGCCAGTTTTCCGCCGCGAACGCTCTGGTTTCTGGCACCCATCGGCATCGCAGTACTGGCACTGGTTCTGACGGGGTACGGCGGTCGGCGATCGGTGTCGCTGAAAGGCGGATTCGGATACGGCTACGTGGCCGGCCTCGCCTTCTTCGTTCCTCTGCTCCCGTGGATCGGCGTCTACGTCGGCCCGGTGCCGTGGCTCGCGCTGGCCGCAGCCGAATCGGTATTCCTCGGTCTGTTCGGTATGACGGCCGTGCTGGTTGCGCGGAGCGCGTGGTGGCCGCTGTCGATGGCACTGATGTGGAGCGCCGCCGAGTGGCTTCGGGCGAGCGTTCCTTTCGGAGGATTTCCGTGGGGCCGGCTGGCGTTCGGACAACCCGAGGGCTGGTTGCTTCCGTTGGCGATCATCGGAGGCGCACCGCTGCTCAGTTTCGGGGTCGCGCTCACCGGTACCGGACTGGCCGCGCTGGTGCTGACACTCACGCGTCGCGTCACCGCCCGATCGCTCGTCGGACCGGTCGTGACCACGGCGATCGCATCGGTCGCTGCGGTGTCGCTGATCCCGACTCTGCACACGAACGACACCGGGGACGGCGATCGCACGGCGACGATCGCTGCCATTCAGGGCAGTGTTCCTCGCCTGGGGCTGGACTTCAACGCGCAGCGACGCGCGGTACTGGACAACCATGTGCGCGAGACGATGGCGCTGGCCGCCGATGTCGACGCGGGCAGGCAACCCGCGCCGGATCTCGTCGTGTGGCCGGAGAACGCATCGGATATCGACCCGCTGCGCAACTCCGACGCTGCGACGCTCATCACGCAGGCGTCGGTTGCCGTCGGTGCGCCGATCCTCGTGGGCACCGTCCTGGTCAACGCGAACAACACGAACACCAATTCCGTCATCGCGTGGAACGGTGCCGACGGACCAGGGGAGCGGCACGACAAGAAGATCATTCAGCCCTTCGGTGAATACTTGCCGTACCGAAGTTTTTTTCGGCTGTTTTCGGAATACGCCGATCGAGCGGGCTATTTCGTTCCTGGAAATGGAAACGGTGTCGTACACGCTGCAGGAATAGCGGCCGGAATAGCCACGTGCTACGAAGTCGCATTTGATCGGGCCCTCGACGAGTCCGTTCGTTCGGGTGCGCAATTCATCGCGATCCCTACCAACAACGCCACGTTCGGCGATACCGAAATGACGTATCAACAGCTGGCGATGTCGCGGGTGCGAGCCGTCGAACACGGACGCACCGTCGTGGTTGCGGCGACGAGCGGCGTCAGTGCCGTAGTCGGACCCGAAGGGAACGTCCTGCAACAAACCCCGCTGTTCGAGCCGGATGTACTGGTATCGACGGTCGAACTGCGGAGCTCGCTCACACCCGCAACGCGCATCGGTTTCGGCGCGGAGCTGGCGCTGATTCTGGCCGCGGCAGTGGGGTTGATCGCGACGCTCGTCGACGTCCGACGTCGACGACTTCGTGAATGAAACAATCGTCAAGTTCGTTCGGGTCGGTATTCGGCGCATCGACGGTCCGAATCACTATCATTCGTTCGATGTAAAAACGGCGGTCGGGTGGCGCACACAAGCGATCTTGTAACAAGCTTCCCCGAACAATCGATGCCCACTAGGACTACCGCACAAAAGAACTTCGCCGATGTTGTATCTTTGTAAGCCGCTGGAGGTGTTGGAGGTCCAGGATGCGGCCGCCGTCGTACCCCCGAACGCCGCCTCGGTCACGATGTCAGGGGAGCGAACAATCGGCATCGATGCCGCGTCCGGATCGAGCGCCTGACAGGGAGGGGGAACCGTGTTCCTGAGTTCACGGACACCGTCGATCGGCTCTACTTCGCGTGAGGTTCCCGCGATGCAGCCCGCCCGGTGAAAACGGGGTTCTTCCCTGTTTCAATCCGACAAGCTCCAGGCGACGAATCCAAACAGCCCCACAACCGCCATCGAGTGTGTGTGGACCGATACGAACGCAGACCAGAACGGACGCCAGAATTGCTCAATCGCGCGCAGACGCCGCCGCGGCCGGAGATCTCTCACCAGGCCGAAGGCTCCGATTCCACGGGTTCGACGTCGGCTTTTGCCGGTGCCTCCGTCCCGCCGAAAGGCAAGTGAATGCGCGCAGTGACCACCGGTGGCTCTCAGGTCCCGCCGACCGGAACAGGGTTCGACAATTCCTTCCCGCTGTCCTCGGCGCAGCGCGGAATGTGGTTTGCGCAACAACTCGCGCCTGACGTCGCTGTCTGTATCGCCCAATACGTGGATCTGCGCGGACCACTCGACATAGCGGTTCTCCAGGAGGCGTCGGCCCGCGCCGGGCACGAGTTCCAGTCGGCCTACCTACGCCTGGCCCAGATCGACGGGGAGCCGGTTCAGACGGTCGACCACGGCATAGATCAGTCGGTGCACTACCTGGATCTTCGCGGCGAAGACGATCCGATGGCGTCGGCGCTGGCATGGATAGACGAGAACTACGTCAAGCCGGTCGACATGGAGAACGATCCGCTCGTCGACAGCTGGATCCTTCAGGTCGAGGACGAACGCAACCTCTGGTACAGCAAGATCCACCACGTCGCCCTCGACGGCTACGGTGCCATGACACTGGTCCAGCGCACCGCCGCGCTCTACACCGCAGCGGTCGAGAATGTCGAACCCGAGCCGAACAAGGCAGCCGAACTTCGACGACTGTACGACCTCGATCAGGAGTACCGGACGTCCACTCGTTTCGAGACGGACAAGGAGTACTGGACATCGAGGGCCGCGGGCATCCACGACGGTGCCACGCTGTCCAACACACCCGGTCGTACCATCGCGGCCAGCAAGCTGCGCAGTGTCGCACTACCCGATGACGTCGTCACCGAACTCGAAGCGTCGGACTCGACGAAGGGTGGGACGGCCGCCGCGGTGTTCATCGCTGCATTCGGCTGTTACCTCTCGCGCATGACCGGGCGAGAAGACGTCCTGGTCAACATCCCCGTGTCCGCGCGCACCACGGCCCTCCTCCGTCGATCCGGCGGAATGTTGGTCAACGTCGCACCCATTCCGATGCGCGTCTCCGAGAAGGCCACCGTCGGTGAACTCGTACAGCAGGTACAGCTCGAGCTGATGGGTGCGTTGCGGCACCAGAGGTTCAGCATCGAAGATATCCGGCGCGAGTTGGCAGCCACGGGAAGCGACAAACAACTCGCCGGCCCGATGGTCAACATGATGCTGTTCCATCAGCAGATTCAGCTCGGCTCGATCGTCGGCGAATTCAACATCGTCACGTCCGGCCCGGTCGAGGACCTCCTCGTCAACGTTTACCAGAGTGGCACTCCTGCAAGAACATTCGTCGATTTCCGGGCAAACCCCAACCGCTACGACGACAACGACCTGACGACGCATCACTCCAGTTTCGTCGACATGGTCACCGAATTCATCGCGTCCGGCCCGGACGTGCCCGTCCTGCAAGTTCATCCGGACAGCGCCCTCGAAGGTCGCCGCCGCCGTCGCGCTGCGGCGCACGTAGCCCACTGGGTCGATCGACTGGCCGATGCACCGGACCTGCTCGCGCTGCCGACCGACCGCCCCCGGCCTTCGCGCATCGGGCATGTTCGCGCATCGCACGAGGTTGCCCTGGGGTCCGCAGCGTGGGATGCCGTGAGCCGACTCGCCGACGACAGCTCGACCACCCCGTTCGTCGTGCTCGAATCCGCTGTGGCCGTTCTTCTTTCGCGTCTCGCATCCACGGACGACGTCTCGATCGCAGTGCCCTCCGGCCGCGGCGAGACGGTTGTTCTGCGCACCCGCCCCGACGGCCGTCAGTCGTTCTCGGACTTCGTCGGCACCACCGCGGCAGAGTTCGTCGATGCGTCGGCCCACGCCGATGCCACCTTCGCCGAGATAGCCCGAGCACTCGGCTCGGCCGAAACCGGCTCGCACAACCCCCTCGCCCAGGTCGCGCTCCGCTTCGGGGAGTCTCCGCTGCCGCGCGACGGAATAGATTTCGATCTCGTCGTCACGGTTCACGAGTCCGAATCTCCGCATGTCGTCATCGATTACGCCACAGAACTGTTCGATGCCGGCAGTGTTGCTCAGATCGGTCGTCGTCTGGTGCGCATCGTCGACGCACTGACGAGTGACCCACAGCGTGCCGTCGGTGACGTGGAGTTGCTCTCTGCCGCCGAACGTGCGCGTCTCGCTCCGGTTCGTGGTCCGCGTTCTGTTGCGGGTGTGGTGTTGCCGGAGTTGTTGGCTGGTGCGGTCGGTGTTGCTGGTGTCGGTGGTGTTGCGGTGGTGTCGGGTTCTCGGGTGCTCTCGTATGGGGAGTTGGATGCGGCGTCGTCGCGTTTGGCGCGGGTGTTGATGTCGTGTGGTGTGGGTCCGGGGTCGTTCGTGGCGTTGGCGTTGTCGCGGTCGGTGGAGTCTGTGGTGGCGGTGTGGGCGGTGGCGAAGGCCGGTGGTGCGTTCTTGCCGGTGGATCCGAATTATCCGGTGGATCGGATCGAGCACATGTTGGTCGATTCCGGTGCTGTGGTGGGTGTGACGTTGGGTGCGCATCTGGATGCGGTTGCGGGTGTGGGTGGGGTGTCGTGGGTGGTGCTCGACGATGCCGATGTGGTGGCGGATCTGGCGTTCGCTTCGCCTGCTCCGGTGTTGGATGCCGAGCGTTCGGGTGTGTTGCGTCTCGATGATGCGGCGTATCTGATCTATACCTCGGGGTCCACTGGTGTGCCCAAGGGTGTGGTGGTCACTCATCGTGGTGTGGGGAACTTGGCTGCCGAGGAGCGGGTTCGGTTCGGTGTGGGGCCGTCGTCTCGGGTGTTGGCGTTCGCGTCGCCGAGTTTCGATGCGTCGATTCTCGAGTTCGTGTTGGCGTTCTCGGGTGGGGCGACGATGGTGATTGCGCCGGCGATGGTGTTCGGTGGGGTGGAGTTGGCGTCGTTGCTCGCCGAGGAGCGGGTCACGCATGCGTTCGTGACTCCTGCGGCGTTGGCGTCGGTGGATCCGGTGGGGTTGGATTCGGTGGAGGTCGTGGTCACCGGTGGTGATGTGTGTGCTCCGGAGTTGGTGGCGCGGTGGGCGCCGGGTCGGCGGATGTTCAATGCGTACGGTCCGACGGAGGCGACGATTTTCTCGTCGATTTCGTCGGCGTTGGTGGTGGGGGAGTCGGTCGATATCGGTTCGCCGACGATCGGTTTCGCGGAGGTGGTGTTGGATGCGCGGTTGAATCCGGTGCCCGTGGGTGTGGTGGGTGAGTTGTATCTGGCGGGTCCGGCGTTGGCTCGTGGGTATCACGCGCGGTCGGGGTTGTCGGCGGAGCGGTTCGTGGCCAATCCGTTCGGTGGTGCGGGTTCGCGGATGTATCGCACCGGTGATGTGGTGCGGTGGAATGCCTCGGGTGCGTTGGAGTATGTGGGGCGCAGCGATTTTCAGGTGAAGGTGCGTGGTTTCCGCATCGAGTTGGGTGAGATCGATTCGGTGTTGGCGGCTGTGTCGGGTGTCGATTTCGTGGTCACTGTCGGGCGTGAGTCCGCGGCGGGGTCGACGGTGTTGGTGTCGTATGTGTTGCCGGTGGCCGGTGCGTCGTTCGATGCCGGTGTGCTGCGTGATCATGCGGCGTCGGTGCTGCCTGCGCACATGGTGCCCTCGGCGTTCGTGATGTTGGAGTCGATCCCGTTGACTCCGGCCGGCAAACTCGACCGCAAAGCCCTCCCCGAACCCGAGCTCGGTTCTCAGAGCACCACGGAGTCGCCGGAAACCGAGTACGAGGCGGCTGTGGCTGCCGTGTTCTGCGACGTACTGGAGCTCGATCGTGTCGGCGTCACCGACAGCTTCTTCGATCTCGGCGGAAACTCCCTTGTCGCAACGCGTTTGATCGCCCGCGTCAACGCAGCTCTGGGTACGGATCTGCGGGTTCTCGATCTGTTCGAGGCATCGACGGTTCGCACCCTCGCCGACCGTGCGGAGTCGACGGGCGCATCGCTGCACCGTCGCCCGGCACTGGTTCCCGCCGATCGGCCGGAGTCCGTTCCGCTGTCGCTGGCGCAGCAACGTATGTGGTTCATCAATCAGTTCGATGCATCCTCGCCTGCGTACAACATTCCTCTACTCGTTCGCCTGTCGGGCCGGCTGGACGTCGATGCGATGTCCGCTGCCGTCGGCGACGTGCTGACTCGACACGAGTCGCTGCGCACGGTGTTCCCCACAGTGGGCGACCTGCCGAATCAGGTGATACTTCCGCCCGAGAAGGTCACCGGACCGAACCTTCCGCTCCGTGTCGTCGACGTGACTGCCGATGCCGTCGACGCGCTCGTGCGTACCTCCGCCACAACGGGATTCGACGTCACCGTCGATCTGCCTTTCCGGGCGGTTCTGTACCGCACCGGCCCGGAGAGCTTCGTGCTCTCGATCGTGGTCCATCACATCGCTGCCGACGGCGCCTCGATGGCACCGCTCGCCCGCGACGTCATGGTCGCCTACAGTGCTCGATCCGCGGGTTCGCAGCCGGCGTGGACGCCACTGCCGGTGCAGTACGCAGACTTCGCGCTGTGGCAGCACGAGGTGCTCGGCGACGAGAACGACCCCACGTCCGTGGCAGCACGCCAGATCGAATTCTGGAAGTCCGCGCTGACCGACCTTCCCGACGTACTACCGATGCCGCTCGACCGACCACGCCCCACCCGTCAGTCGATGCGCGGCAGCGTCACACCGTTCACCATTCCGGCCGATGTCGCAGCTTGCCTGTCTTCGGTTGCTGCCGAACACGAGTCGACTCTGTTCATGGTGGTGCACTCCGCTCTGGCCGTGCTCCTCGCGCGCCTGAGCGGTACCCAGGACATCGCCATCGGCACCCCGATCGCCGGCCGAGGGGACGCAGCACTCGATGATCTCGTCGGAATGTTCGTCGGAACCCTCGTTCTCCGCACGCAGGTCGAGCCACAGGCCAGCTTCGCCGAACTGCTCGCCGGCGCTCGTAGCTCCGACCTCGCGGCGTTCGACAACACCGACATTCCGTTCGAGCGGCTCGTGGACGTACTCGATCCCGCCAGGTCGACCGATCATTCACCCCTGTTCCAGGTGCTCCTCGAATTCCAGAACAACGCCACCGCCGTGCTCGAGCTGCCCGAACTCGTCGTCGAATTCGAGGAGATCGGTACCGACACTGCGAAATTCGATCTGCAGCTTCGCGTCGACCAGGAACCGGTCGACGAGTCCGGCGCGCTGTCGGCGTCGTTCACGTACGCAACGGATCTGTTCGATCCCGAGACCATCGACCGTTTCGTCGACCGGTTCCTGAGGATCGTCGCGACCATCGGCAGCTCGACGGACATTCGTACCGGCGACATCGACATTCTGTCCCCGGCCGAACGAGAACTCGTACTGTTCGAGTGGAACGACACTGCACGTCTCATCGAGGATCCGGTCCACCGACAGCTCCACACCGGGGCCGTCGACATGACTCTGAGCAGTCTGTTCGACCGTCAGGTGCTGCGTGGTCCGTACTCGACCGCCCTCGTCTTCGAGGACGAGCACATCACCTACCTGGAGCTGGATGAGCGCGCCAATCAGCTTGCACGGCATCTCATTTCACTGGGTGTAGGGCCCGAGTCCCACGTCGGGCTCGCGATCCGACGTTCGATCGATCTGCTCGTGGGTATGTACGCGATCGTCAAGGCCGGCGGTGCCTATGTACCGATCGACCCCGATCACCCGGTCGAGCGATCGTCCTACGTGCTGTCGAGCGCTCAGCCGGTGTGCATTCTCACCACGAGCCGCGATTGGATCGACATCGCGGTCGCCACTCCTGTTCTCGCGGTGGATCTTCTCGACGTCTCCGATCGCGACCGCTCCACGATCACCGACCAGGACCGCCTCGGAAGCCTGCACGGAGCCAACACCGCCTACGTGATCTACACCTCCGGCTCCACCGGCCGACCCAAGGGCGTCGCCGTCACGCATTCGGCCATCGTGAACCGACTGCTGTGGATGCAGGACGAGTACCACCTCGCGCCCGCCGACACGGTGTTGCAGAAGACCCCGGCCACGTTCGACGTATCGGTGTGGGAGTTCTTCTGGCCCCTACAGGTCGGTGCCAAGCTCGTCGTGGCGGAGCCCGACGGCCATCGCGACCCGGTGTACCTGTCGAAGATCATCGCGGCCGAACACATCACCACCGCGCACTTCGTGCCGTCGATGCTCGCGGTGTTCGCAGCCGGAGCTCGGGCTGCGGACTGTGTGTCACTACGGCTCGTCTTCTGCAGTGGCGAAGCACTTCCGCCCGCCACCGCCGCGCAGTTCGCGCAGTTCTCCCAGGCCGAGCTGCACAACCTCTACGGTCCTACCGAGGCCGCCGTCGACGTCAGCTACTACCACGTCACCGGCCACGACGGCGTGTCCATTCCCATCGGTTCGCCGGTCTGGAACACCCGTCTGTACGTGCTCGACGCGTCGCTTCGACCGGCCCCGATCGGTGCTCCCGGCGAGCTGTACCTGGCCGGAGTTCAGCTCGCTCGCGGCTATGTCGGCCGCGGCGATCTCACCGCCGATCGCTTCGTCGCCGATCCGTTCGGCGAGCCGGGTGAACGTCTCTACCGCACCGGCGACCTGGTTCGTTGGCGCGCCGACGGCGAACTCGAGTACATCGGCCGTACCGACTTCCAGGTGAAGCTGCGTGGTCTGCGTATCGAGCTTCCCGAGATCGAAGCGGTGCTGCTGCGCTCGGAGTCCGTCGCCCAGGCAATCGCTCTGGTGCACAAGGATCCGAACACCGGCGAGACGTTGGTGGCCTACGTGGTCTCCGCGTCCGGTCACGCGGTCGACTCGGCCGAGGTGATCGCCGAAGCCGGACGCCGGCTGCCGGGGTACATGGTGCCCTCGCATGTGGTCGTACTCGACTCACTTCCTCTCAATGCCAGCGGCAAGCTCGACCGAAAGGCACTGCCGGCCCCCGAGTTCACCGTTGCTGCGTCCGAATTCGTCGGACCGGAGAATCCGGTCGAAGAGATCGTCGCGGGCGTCTTCGCGGATCTGCTCGGCGTCGCACAGGTCAGCGCGACCTCGAGCTTCTTCGAGATCGGCGGCAACTCGCTGATCGCGATGCGCCTCGTCGCACGCGTCAATGCCGCCCTCGGAACCGACATCGGCATCCGAGATCTGTTCGATTCACCGACTGTTCGATCGCTGTCCGCGGGCATCGACGTCAGCACACAGGACTCCGCACCGACGCCTCGGTTGGTGCCACAGGAACGACCCGCGGTGGTGCCGCTGTCTCTGGCACAGCAGCGGATGTGGTTCATCAATCAGTACGACACCGAGTCGGCTGCCTACAACGTCGCGTTCGCGATGCGCCTGAGCGGCATCCTCGACGTCGACGCGATGCGCTCGGCAATAGCCGACGTGCTCACACGCCACGAGTCTCTTCGAACGATGTTCCCGCTCACCGACGACGGCCCCGTGCAGTCCGTCCTCGACGTGGCATCGGCCGTTCCGGACCTGACTCCGGTTCCCGCAGAGGACGACCGGCAGGTCGCCGAGCTCATCGGCGCCGTCGCCGGTGCCGGCTTCGACGTCGTGGCCGATGTTCCGTTGCGCGTGCGCCTGATCCGTCAGGGCGAGAACGAACACGTACTCGTCATGGTGGTCCATCACATCTCCTCCGACGGCTTCTCCAGCGCGCCGCTCGCCCGCGACCTGATGGTGGCGTACAGCGCCCGAGCTGCAGGTCATGCGCCGAGCCAGGAACCGTTGCCGGTGCAGTACGCCGACTACGCGCTGTGGCAGCGTCGATTCCTCGGCGAGGAATCCGATCCCGACTCCCTGATGGCGAAGCAGGTGACGTACTGGGTCGACGCGTTGGCGGGTAGCCCGGAAGTGCTGCCGTTGCCGACCGATCGTCCGCGTCCGGCAGTGGCGTCCCTGCGCGGCGACACCGTCTCGTTCGCGATCGATCCCGCAGTGCATGCTCGGCTCGTCGCCGTTGCTGCGCAGCACAATTCGAGCTCGTTCATGATCGTGCACGCCGCTCTGGCCGTGCTGCTGGCACGGCTGTCCGGTACCGAGGACATTTCGGTCGGCACACCGATCTCCGGTCGAGGCGATGCCGCACTCGACGAGCTCGTCGGTATGTTCGTCAACACGCTCGTCCTCCGCACCCAGGTGCCCGGGTCGACTCCGTTCGAGGATCTGTTGGCGGATGTGCGCACCGTCGACCTGGCTGCCTTCACCCACGCGGACGTGCCGTTCGAGCGGGTCGTCGACGCAGTCGACCCCGCCAGGTCCACCGCTCACGCCCCGTTGTTCCAGGTGATGCTCGAGTTCCAGCACACCGATCGACCGACGGTGACCTTGCCCGGGCTGTCGATCGAGGGCATCGAACTGCCCAACGACATCTCCAACTTCGACCTGCAGCTCACGGTCTCCGAGGAGTTCGACGCTTCCGGGAACCCGGTCGGCATCGAAGCCAGCTTCCGTTACGCCACAGAGCTGTTCGATGCCGACACCGTGCGTGTCATGTCCGATCGTCTGGTGCGGATCCTCGACGCTGTGACGGCCATGCCGTCCGTTCGCGTCGGCGACATCGACATCCTCTCGAGCGACGAGTACTCAGCGTTGGCTCCGGTTCGTGGTCCGCGTTCTGTTGCGGGTGTGGTGTTGCCGGAGTTGTTGGCTGGTGCGGTCGGTGTTGCTGGTGTCGGTGGTGTTGCGGTGGTGTCGGGTTCTCGGGTGCTCTCGTATGGGGAGTTGGATGCGGCGTCGTCGCGTTTGGCGCGGGTGTTGATGTCGTGTGGTGTGGGTCCGGGGTCGTTCGTGGCGTTGGCGTTGTCGCGGTCGGTGGAGTCTGTGGTGGCGGTGTGGGCGGTGGCGAAGGCCGGTGGTGCGTTCTTGCCGGTGGATCCGAATTATCCGGTGGATCGGATCGAGCACATGTTGGTCGATTCCGGTGCTGTGGTGGGTGTGACGTTGGGTGCGCATCTGGATGCGGTTGCGGGTGTGGGTGGGGTGTCGTGGGTGGTGCTCGACGATGCCGATGTGGTGGCGGATCTGGCGTTCGCTTCGCCTGCTCCGGTGTTGGATGCCGAGCGTTCGGGTGTGTTGCGTCTCGATGATGCGGCGTATCTGATCTATACCTCGGGGTCCACTGGTGTGCCCAAGGGTGTGGTGGTCACTCATCGTGGTGTGGGGAACTTGGCTGCCGAGGAGCGGGTTCGGTTCGGTGTGGGGCCGTCGTCTCGGGTGTTGGCGTTCGCGTCGCCGAGTTTCGATGCGTCGATTCTCGAGTTCGTGTTGGCGTTCTCGGGTGGGGCGACGATGGTGATTGCGCCGGCGATGGTGTTCGGTGGGGTGGAGTTGGCGTCGTTGCTCGCCGAGGAGCGGGTCACGCATGCGTTCGTGACTCCTGCGGCGTTGGCGTCGGTGGATCCGGTGGGGTTGGATTCGGTGGAGGTCGTGGTCACCGGTGGTGATGTGTGTGCTCCGGAGTTGGTGGCGCGGTGGGCGCCGGGTCGGCGGATGTTCAATGCGTACGGTCCGACGGAGGCGACGATTTTCTCGTCGATTTCGTCGGCGTTGGTGGTGGGGGAGTCGGTCGATATCGGTTCGCCGACGATCGGTTTCGCGGAGGTGGTGTTGGATGCGCGGTTGAATCCGGTGCCCGTGGGTGTGGTGGGTGAGTTGTATCTGGCGGGTCCGGCGTTGGCTCGTGGGTATCACGCGCGGTCGGGGTTGTCGGCGGAGCGGTTCGTGGCCAATCCGTTCGGTGGTGCGGGTTCGCGGATGTATCGCACCGGTGATGTGGTGCGGTGGAATGCCTCGGGTGCGTTGGAGTATGTGGGGCGCAGCGATTTTCAGGTGAAGGTGCGTGGTTTCCGCATCGAGTTGGGTGAGATCGATTCGGTGTTGGCGGCTGTGTCGGGTGTCGATTTCGTGGTCACTGTCGGGCGTGAGTCCGCGGCGGGGTCGACGGTGTTGGTGTCGTATGTGTTGCCGGTGGCCGGTGCGTCGTTCGATGCCGGTGTGCTGCGTGATCATGCGGCGTCGGTGCTGCCTGCGCACATGGTGCCCTCGGCGTTCGTGATGTTGGAGTCGATCCCGTTGACTCCGGCCGGCAAACTCGACCGCAAAGCCCTCCCCGAACCCGACTGGTCCGCTCAGGTCACCTCGGGACGCGACGCCGACAATGCCGTCGAGAAGACGCTCGCCGGTCTGTTCGCCGAGGTGCTCCGCCTCGATCGCGTCGGAGTCGACGACTCCTTCTTCGCGCTCGGCGGAGACAGCATCATGTCGATTCAGCTCGTCTCCCGCGCGAAAGCGGCAGGGCTGGCTCTGTCGCCGCGAGATGTGTTCGAGCACAAGACCGTTGCCGCACTGGCCGAGGTCGTCGCCGCCGGCGACGGGACCGTTCCGCTCGTGCTCGACGAGCTGCCCGGGGGTGGCGTCGGAGACGTCCCGCTCACCCCGATCGTGCACTGGATGCTCGACCGCACGTCGGTACTCGACAAGCACACACAGACTGCCGTGCTGACACTGCCGTCCGATATCGAGCTCGACGTTCTCGAAGCAACCGTTCAGACCGTCCTCGATCACCACGACATGCTCCGTGCAGTTCTGCACCGCGCCGGAGAGCCGTCGATGGAGGTGCTCCCGATCGGTTCCGTGACGGCGCAGTCCGTCGTCCGCCGGGTGGAGTCGAACAGTGTTCGGGGACCGGAGTTCTCGGATCAGGCCAGGTCGGAAGCCGCTGCAGCAGTGGATCGTCTGGCACCCGATGCCGGTGTCATGATTCAGATGGTCTGGTTCGACGCCGGCTCCGAAGGCAGCCGACTGCTCGTCGTCGCGCACCACCTCGTGATCGACGGCGTCTCGTGGCGAATTCTCGTGCCCGACCTCGCGTCGGCGTGGGCTCAGATCATCGGCGGCAGCACACCGGAACTGGCCCCGGTCGGTACCTCGATGCGTCGTTGGGCGCACGGCCTGCGTGAGGTCACCGCAACGCGTTCGGACGAGCTCGCAGTATGGCGCGACGCGCTCGCCGATCCCGATCCGCTCATCGGTTCACGCGCACTCGACCGCGAGATCGACGTCTATCGAACGGTGGTCAAGGTCGAGGTCACTCTGTCGACCGATGTCACCGAGGGCCTGTTGACGGCTCTGCCCGAGGCGTTCCACGGCAGCGTCAACGACGGTCTACTGGCCGCTCTGGCCCTGGCGACAGCCGTGTGGCGACGAAACCGCGGTGTCGTCGTGTCCGACGCACTGATCTCTCTCGAGGGCCACGGCCGTGAGGACCATGTGGTTCCGGGAGCCGATCTCAGCCGCACCATCGGTTGGTTCACCACCATCTACCCACTTCGACTGACGCTCGACGGGATCGACCTCGACGACGCTCTCGCCGGCGGGGACGCGGCAGCAGCGCTGGTCAAGTCCGTCAAGGAGCAGCTGCTCGCCGTTGCCGATCACGGCATCGGGTACGGCATGCTCCGCTACCTGGACGAGGAGGCCGGTGCGACACTGCGTGACTTCCCGGCACCCCAGGTCAGTTTCAACTACCTCGGTCGATACAGCACCGACGTTCCGGACGAGCTCCGCGGACACGGGTGGCTGCCGGTCGACGACTCCGGCGTCGGCGATTCTCAGGACGAGGACCTGCCGGTCGCCGCTGCGCTCGACATCAACGCGGTCACCACGGCGACACCGACCGGGCCTCGGTTGGAGGCGACCTTCGCATTCCCGACGGGCGTGCTCGACGCCGACGAGGTCACCGAACTCGCCCAGTTGTGGAAGCAGGCTCTCACCGCGCTGACGCAGCTCGCTCAGCGGCCGGGGACCGGCGGGTTCACGCCGTCCGATCTCGATCTGGTGAGCCTCGACCAGAAGTCCATCGACGATCTCGAGCGGGTGTACCCGACTCTCGACGACATCTGGTCGATGACGCCTCTGCAGGCCGGTTTGCTCTTCCATGCCGAACTGTCGGATCAGTCCGTCGATGCCTACATCGTCCAGCTGGTGCTCGACCTCCGCGGGGACGTCGACGAGGCTCGCTTCCGCCGCGCTGCCCAGGCTCTACTGCGGCGCCACGCGAACCTGCGCACGGCGTTCGTCCACAACAACGACGGCGAATCCATCCAGATCGTGCATCACGACGTCGATGTGCCGTGGACCTCGGTCGATCTGTCGTCGCTGAGCGTCGACGATCGCGCAGCCGAGCTCGAGCGAATCGAACACGACGACCGCGCAACGCGATTCAACATGGCACAGGCGCCGTTGTTGCGCTTCATGCTCGTGACGCTGGCCCCGGGCGAGTGGCGTCTGGTGATGACCAACCACCACATCCTGCTCGACGGATGGTCGACGCCGCTGCTCCTCAAGGACCTCCTCACGCTCTACGTCGTGGACGGCGACGACGCCGTTCTTCCGCGCGTACCTACGTACCGCGACTACCTGTCGTGGTTGTCGCGGCGTGATCACTCGGCAGCTCGTGCGGCATGGACGGAAGCCCTCGCGGGTCTCGCCGAACCCACCCTGCTGACGCCGGTCGAGAGCCGTCGCCAGGAGTCGACATTGGCCGGCCGCGCGTTGGTTTCCCTGGACATCGAGCAGACCGAACGACTGCGCAGTCTCGCCCGGGCACGCGGCATCACGATGAACTCGATGGTGCAGGCTTCGTGGGCGATGGTGCTGGGCACGTTGACCGGTCGCACGGACGTAGTGTTCGGTGCCACCGTCTCGGGACGTCCGCCGGAGGTCTCGGATATCGAGTCCATGGTCGGTCTGTTCATCAACACGCTGCCGGTGCGCATCGTGCTGGATCCAGCCGAAACACTCGGCCAGTACCTCGATCGGGTGCAGGCCGAACAGGCTTCGCTGCTCGATCACCACTACCTGGGCCTGACCGATATCCAGCGTGCCGTCGGTCCCGCGGTCGCGTTCGACACGCTCACCGTGTTCGAGTCGTATCCGATGGACCGCGCGGGACTGTCGGCCGAGACCGATCTCGCCGGCATGCGGGTGCACGACGTGCACGACGGCAGCGACACCGCCCAGTATCCGCTGACCCTGGTCGCGATGGTCGACGACCGATTGCACATCGAAGCCAAGTACCTGCCCGAGCTGTTCGAGCACAGTGTCGTCGTCGCCACCGTCGATCGAATCGTGCGTGTTCTCGAGGCGATCGCGACCGACACCGACCAACGGGTCGCATCGCTGTCGCTGCTGTCCTCGGAGGAATCGAACAGGCTGGCCCCGGTACGTGGTCCCGCTTCCACGACCGAGCGCCTCCTGCCGGACATCCTCACCGATGCTGCTGCCCGCAACCCCGGTGGTACGGCAGTGTGGAGCGCAGGTCGGACACTGACCTACACCGAATTGGACACTCGGTCGTCTGCGCTCGCGCGTGCGTTGATCGCCCGCGGAGCAGGTCCGGAAACCGTTGTGGCACTTGCTTTGCCGCGCTCCATCGAATCGGTTCTCGCAATCTGGGCCGTGGCCAAGACCGGTGCGGCCTTCCTGCCGATCGATCCGAGTTACCCCCGTGATCGAGTCGAGCACATGCTGGTCGACTCCGGCGCGTCCATCGGCGTCACGTCGACCGAACACGTCGGTGCCGTCGAGGGTCTGGGCTCGGCTGCGTGGTCCGTCCTCGACCACGACGACACTCGCCGCGATCTCGCGAACCGTTCGACCGCACCGGTTCTCGACTCCGACCGCACTCGACCGGTACACATCGGTCAGGTCGCGTACTTGATCTACACCTCCGGCTCCACCGGAGTTCCCAAGGGCGTCACCGTCACTCATCGCGGCCTGGCCAACCTGGCCGAGGAAGAACGGTCTCGCTTCGAGGTGACTCCGAACGCTCGGGTTCTCGCGTTCGCGTCACCGAGCTTCGATGCATCCATTCTCGAGCTGGCCATGGTGATCTCGGGTGCCGCCACGATGGTGATCGCACCCACCTCCGTCTACGGCGGCGTGGAGCTCGGCGAGCTCCTTGCGCAGCAGCACGTCACGCATGCGTTCGTGACTCCCGCGGCCCTCGCCTCGGTGGACCCCGACGGTCTGACCGAACTGAGCGTCGTTGCAACCGGTGGCGACGTGTGTCCGCCCGAGCTCGTCGCACGGTGGGCACCGGGACGGCGCATGTTCAATGCGTACGGCCCCACGGAGGCCACCATCTTCTCCTCCGTCAGTGACCAGCTGCACGTGGGCTCGCCCATCGATATCGGCTCGCCGACAATCGGTTTCGGCGAGGTAGTGCTGGATTCGCGTCTGCATCCGGTACCGGTCGGTGTCGCAGGAGAGCTCTACCTCGCCGGCCCCGCCCTGGCGCGTGGCTACCATTCGCGATTCGGTCTGACGGCAGAGCGGTTCGTCGCGAACCCGTTCGGCGAGCCCGGCGAGCGTATGTACCGAACCGGCGACGTCGTGCGGTGGACCGAGTCGGGAACCCTCGAGTACGTCGGACGCAGCGACTTCCAGGTCAAGGTGCGCGGTTTCCGTATCGAGCTCGGCGAGATCGACGCGGTGCTGACCGATGATCCGACAGTCGAATTCGCTACGACGATCGGTGTCGACGGACCTGCCGGAAACACGATCCTGGTCGCCTACGTTCTTCCGCGGCCCGGCCACGAAATCGATGTGACGACGCTGCGCACTCGGGCGTCGAGTTCGCTTCCGACACACATGATTCCGACGGCGTTCGTCGCCCTGGAGTCGATCCCACTCACGCCCGCGGGCAAGCTCGATCGACAGGCGCTGCCCGCCCCGGATCTGCACCTCGGCAGCGACTCGCGCGCTCCTCGCAACGAGACCGAGCGAATCATCGCCGACATCTTCGGCGAGGTTCTCGGCGTGGGCAGCGTCGGCATCGACTCGAGCTTCTTCGATCTCGGTGGGGACTCGCTGAGCGCCACCCGCCTCACCGCTCGGGTGAATGCAGCCCTCGACACCGCTGTCAGCGTTCGTGCGTTGTTCGAGGCACCCACGGTCGAGTCGTTGGCGGTGCGAGTGCACAGCAACCCGGCCGGTGCCGCGCGCCGTCCGGCGCTCACTGCGAAGCCTCGCCCGAGCTCGATTCCGTTGTCGATGGCTCAGCAGAGAATGTGGTTCATCAACCAGTTCGACGTCGACTCGGCCGCCTACAACATCCCGCTCGCGGTTCGATTGACAGGCCGTCTCGACATCGAGGCAATGAACGCTGCGATCGGTGACGTGCTGGCGCGGCACGAGTCGCTGCGCACCGTGTTCCCCTCGCACGGCGATCGGCCCGAGCAGCACATTCTCGGCACCGACGCGGCGACGACCGATCTGCAGGTCGTCGACGTCGATGCCACCGAGATCGTCACCGCGATCTCGTCCGCTGCCGCCCGCGGATTCGACGTGTCGAAGGACCTGCCCTTCCGGGCCGTTCTGTACCGGACGGCACCCGAGGATTTCGTGCTGTCGATCATCGTGCATCACATTGCCGCCGACGGCGCGTCCATGGCACCGCTAGCCCGAGATGTCATGGTGGCGTACGGGTCTCGCGTGTCGGGGTCAGCCCCGATGTGGGCGCCGCTCGACGTTCAGTACGCCGATTTCGCGATGTGGCAACGCTCGGTTCTCGGCGACGAGTCCGACCCGAGCTCGGTGGCAGCACAGCAGCTGGGGTTCTGGAAGTCCACTCTCGCGGATCTACCCGAGCTGCTGCCGCTTCCGCTCGACCATCCTCGCCCGGCACGGCAATCGATGCGCGGCAACAGTGTTCGGTTCGAGATCGAGCCAGACGTCCACGCAGGCCTGGTGGACCTCGCCCGCGCGAACGACGCGACCGTGTTCATGGCCATGCATGCAGCATGGTCGATCCTCATGGCTCGCCTCAGCGGGACCGAGGACATCGCAGTCGGCACGCCCATCGCCGGGCGTGGCGACGCGGCGCTCGACGATTTGGTCGGCATGTTCGTCGGGACTCTGGTTCTGCGCACCGAGGTAGCGCCCGATCTCTCGTTCACCGAGCTGCTCCGCCGGACCCGTACCGCGGACCTGGCGGCGTTCGACAACACCGACGTGCCGTTCGAGCGTCTCGTCGACGTCCTCGATCCGGCGCGTTCCACCGATCACTCGCCGTTGTTCCAGGTACTGCTCGAATTCCAGAACAACACCTCGGCGGCACTGGAGCTACCCGAACTCACCGTCGAGGCCGTCGACATCGACGCCCACGTCGCGAAGTTCGACCTCCAGCTGACCGTCGCGGAACGGTTCGACGACTCCGGTGCTCCGGCGGGTATGACCGCTGCGATCACCTACGCGGTCGACCTGTTCGACGAGATCTCCGTGGACGAGTTCTCGACTCGATTCGGTGCCGTCCTCGCCGGCGTGACCGCCGATCCCGATCGTGCTGTCGGCGACATCGACATCCTGTTGCCGGGTGAACTCGACGCCATGGCCCGGCAGTGGAACCACGACGGCCACACGGCGACCGATGCGACACTGGCCGACCGCTTCGCCGCTGCCGCTGCGCAGTTCCCCGAAGCACAGGCAGTCGTGTTCGGCGATCGCTCGCTGACCTACGCCGAGCTGGACGACCGCTCGAACCGACTTGCGCGAGTCCTCGTGGCTCGGGGTGTGACGTCGGAGTCCCTGGTGGCGGTTGCGATGCCGCGCACCGAGGAGCTGATCATTGCTCTGCTGGCGGTCGTCAAATCCGGCGGCGGCTACCTCCCGATCGACGTCGGCTATCCGGCCGACCGGCTCGCCTTCATGCTCGACGACGCGTCACCGATCTGTGTGATCTCCACCGTCGCCGACAGTGCATCGGTGCCTGCTTCCGATGTCGAAATGCTGCTGCTCGATGCACCCGAAGCGGTCGCCGAGCTGGCAAGCGTGTCCGGAGCCCCGCTGACCGACGCCGACCGCATCGGCACCACCGATGCCGATTCGATCGCCTACGTCATCTACACCTCGGGTAGTACCGGACGTCCCAAGGGTGTGCAGATCGCGCACCGTAACGTGGCGACGCTGTTCGCGAACACCACGGATCTGTTCCACTTCGACGACCGCGACGTGTGGACCATGTTCCACTCCTACGCGTTCGACTTCTCGGTGTGGGAACTATGGGGACCACTGCTGCACGGCGGCACTCTCGTGGTCGTCGACTACTACACCGCACGCTCGCCGGAACTGTTCCGCGAGTTGCTGATTCGTGAGAAGGTCACGGTTCTCAACCAGACACCGACGGCGTTCTACCAGTTCGCCGAAGCCGATCGTGTGGCAACCGCGGCCGGTGGATCCGCCGACGGATCGGACGCACTGTCGCTGCGGTACGTCATCTTCGGTGGAGAAGCACTCGATCTCGGGCAGCTCGGTCGCTGGTACGCACGGCACGAGGAGACCTCGCCGACCCTGGTCAACATGTACGGCATCACCGAGACGACGGTCCACGTGAGCCACCTGGCTCTGACCGAGCAGTTCGCGGCGTCCGCTTCGGCCAGCGTCATCGGCCAGGCGATCCCGGCGCTGCGTGTCGCCGTTCTCGACACCCGCCTCAATCCTGTTCCGCCCGGCGTCGTCGGGGAGATGTACGTGTCCGGGGCACAGCTCTCTCGCGGATACCTCGGCCGAGCAGGGCTGTCCGCAACGCGTTTCGTTGCCGACCCCTCCGGCGATGCGGGTGCGCGTATGTACCGCACCGGTGACACCGCCAGGTGGAATCGCGATGGGGCTCTCGAATACCTGGGTCGAAGCGACATGCAGGTCCAGTTGCACGGCTTCCGTATCGAACTGGGCGAAATCGAAAGCGCGCTACTGGCATTCGACGGGGTAGCGGCTTCCGTGGTCGCCGTCCGCGACGACGGTTTCGGTGATCGCCTGATCGGCTACGTCGTGGCCGAGGCCGGTCGCGCGCTCGACCATGCGGCCGTTCTCGACTTCGTGGGCAACTCGTTGACCTCGTACATGGTGCCCGCAGCGTTGATCGTCCTGGACGAGCTGCCGCTGACCGCCAACGGCAAACTCGATCGCCGCGCACTCCCGGCACCGGACTTCTCGGCAAACGTCACCGAAAGTCGTTTGCCCGCAACCGAAGTCGAGTCGATCTTGGCCGGTCTGTTCGCGGACGTTCTCGGGCTCGATACCGTCGGCGTCGACGATTCGTTCTTCGCACTCGGCGGCGACAGCATCATGTCGATCCAGCTGGTCTCGCGCGCCAAGGCCGCCGGGCTGGTGCTGGCTCCCCGCGACATCTTCGAGCGCAAGACCGTGGCCGCTCTCGCCGAGGTCGCTGTTCTCGGCGGCGACGCCGTGGTGCTCGAGGAACTCGACGGTGGGGGAGTCGGCCCGATGCCGCTCACCCCGGTCGTGCGGTGGATGTTGGACCGCAGCACCATATTCGGCCGTTACACACAAACAGCGCTGCTTCAGCTTCCGGTCGGCATCGAGCGCGAGACGCTCGAACGCACGGTGGCAGCGGTGCTCGATCGTCACGACATGCTGCGTGCGCGCCTCTACCAGGACGCGGACGGGGAGTGGCACGAGGAAGTGTCTCCGGTCGGAACAGTCTCGGCTGCGAGCGTCCTTCACGCGGTCTCGGTCGAATCCGTCGACGGCCCCGAATTCTCCGTCGTCGCCGCGGCCGAGCTCGACGCCGCTGCCGATCGTCTGGTTCCGGCCGACGGCGTCATGGTGCAGATGGTGTGGTTCCAGAGCCCCAATGGCTCGGGTCGACTGCTCGTGGTCGCCCACCACCTCGTGATCGACGGCGTGTCCTGGCGCATTCTGGTCCCCGACCTCGCGACGGCATGGAGTCGGATCGTCGCCGGCCAGGAGCCTGACCTGGCTCCGATCGGTACCTCGATGCGTCGGTGGTCCACCGGACTCACCGAGGTCACGGCCGCCCGAACCGACGAGCTCGGACTGTGGCGTCGGATCCTCGACGGAGCCGACCCGACAATCGGTTCTCGCCCGCTCGACAAGAGAATCGACGTCGACGCCACCGTGCAGCGTGTCCGCACGTCCCTGCCGGTCGAGGTCACCGAGCGCCTGTTGACCACTGTCCCGGACGTGTTCCGCGGCAGCGTCAACGACGGCCTGCTGGCCGGTTTGGCTCTGGCCCTGACGGCGTGGCGTCGCGAACGCGGCGATGCGGTGCGGGACGCTCTCGTGACTCTCGAGGGCCACGGCCGCGAGGACGCGGTGGTGCCCGGTGCCGATCTCGGTCGGACCGTCGGCTGGTTCACCACCATCTTCCCCGTGCGTCTCGATCTCGGGTCGCTCGACGTCGCCGACGCTCTGGCAGGCGGCGCGTCGGCCGGTGCCCTGGTCAAGACCATCAAGGAACAGCTGCTCGAGATCCCCGATCACGGCATCGGCTACGGCATGCTGCGGTACCTCGATTCCGCTGCAGCCGAGGCTCTGTCCGGCTTCGCCGCACCACAGGTCAGCTTCAACTACCTCGGCCGGTTCTCCACCGGATCCACCGAAGGCATGGACGACGTGGGTTGGATCCCGGTGGCCGACGCAGAGCTCGGCGACGCGCAGAATCCGGACATGCCGGTGCCTGCGGCGCTGGACATCAACGCTGTCACCACCTCGACCCCCGACGGCCCGCAGCTCGACGCGACGTTCGCCTTCCCCGCGGGCGTTCTCGACGCCGACGAGGTCGGCAGGTTGATCGAACTGTGGACGCAGGCCCTCACCTCGATCACCGAACACGCCTCGGCCGACGGTGCGGGCGGCTTCACGCCGTCGGATCTCGAGCTGGTCGACATCGATCAGACATCCATCGATGCTCTGGAAGAGCAGTTCCCGAATCTCGACGACGTGTGGTCGTTGTCGCCTCTGCAGGCCGGCTTGCTGTTCCACGCTCGCCTGGCCGGCGAGATCGGCAGTGCCGGTTCGGGTGTCGACGCGTACATGGTTCAGCTGGGGCTCGAGCTCCGGGGAACTGTCGATGCGACGCGGATGCATGCTGCCGTCGACAAACTGGTCTCTCGCCATCCCAACCTGCGAGCAGCGTTCGTACACAACAGCAACGGTGAGTCACTGCAGATCGTGCAGAGTTCGGTCACTGTTCCGTGGTCCGAGATCGATCTCCGGGGGGAGCCCGATGTCGAGGTGGCCCTCGAGGCAGTTCTCGAGGCCGACCGTGCGGTGCGCTTCGAGATGGACCGGGCACCGCTGCTGCGGTTCACGCTGATCACCCTGGCCGACGATCACTGGCGTCTGCTGCTGACCAACCACCACATCCTGTTGGACGGTTGGTCGACGCCGCTGGTCGTCAAGGAACTCATCACGCTCTACGTCACCGAGTCCGACGACTCGATGCTGCCGCGCATTCCTGCCTACCGGGACTACCTGGCGTGGATGCGCCAACGCGACGTGGCGATCTCCACCGCGCAATGGGTCAGTGCCATGGCCGGCGTGGAAGAACCCACGCTGTTGGTCACCGACGATCGTGGCCGGCAACTGTCCACCGTGTCGCAGGAGACCGAGCGGTCGTTGTCGGTCGAGACCACCGCGGCACTGCGTGACTTCGCTGCTCGCCGTGGATCGACCCTCAACACCCTCGTCCAGACCGCATGGGGCGTCGTGCTGGCCACCCTCACCGCACGCGAGGACGTCGTGTTCGGTGCGACGGTGTCGGGTCGTCCGCCGGAGGTTCCGGGTATCGAGGGCATGATCGGGCTGTTCATCAACACCCTGCCCGTCCGTGTCACGCTCGACCGGAGCGAAACGCTGGGTGCACTGGTCGATCGGGTTCAGGCCGAGCAGGCATCGCTGTTGGATCACCACTACCTCGGCCTGACCGATATCCAACGCGCAGCGGGTGCAGGCGTGGCTTTCGACACCTTGACGGTGTTCGAGTCGTACCCCGTCGACCGGGCGGGCGCTTCTGCGGCAACCGATTTCGCCGGTATGCAGGTCACCGACATTCTCGGAACCGATGCAGCGCACTACCCGCTGACTCTGGTCTCGTCGGTCGACGAACGCCTGAACCTGAAGGCTAAGTACCTGCCGGAACTGTTCGACGTCGATGCCGTGCACGCCATCGTCGATCGCGTCGAGCGTGTCCTCGACGCCGTGCTCGAGGACGAACAGCAGCCACTGGGACGGCTGCGACTCCTCGGTGACGCCGAGTTCGCCTCGCTGGCACCGGTGTTCGGACCCGATGGACGCTCGGCCCGGCTGCTGCCGGAGATCTTCTCCGACGCTGCCGCGGTGAACCCGGACGCCATCGCACTGCGCAGCACCGACGGCGAAATGACGTACCGGGAGTTGGACCGTCGGTCCAACCGACTCGCTCGAATTCTGCTGGGCCACGGCGTGCGCACCGAGACCTTCGTGGCACTCGGCATCGCACGATCGATCGAATCGGTGCTGACGGTCTGGGCCGTCGCAAAATCCGGCGCGGCATTCGTACCGGTGGATCCCAACTACCCGGCCGATCGCATCGAGCACATGTTGGCCGACTCCGGTGCCACGTTCGGCGTCACCACCCGCGCCCATCTCGACGACCTGCCGTCGACCGTGCCTTGGATCGTCCTCGACGATCTGGCGACGGACGGCCCGAACGCAGTGAGCGACGAGCCGATCGACGCCACCGAGCGGAACGGACGCATCGCCTTCGAGAGCGCGGCGTACACCATCTACACCTCGGGTTCGACGGGTGTGCCCAAGGGTGTCGTCGTCACGCACTCCGGTCTCGACAACTTCGCAACCGAGCAGCGCGAGCGATACCGAATCACCAAAGACTCACGCACACTGCACGTCTCGTCCCCGAGCTTCGATGCATCCGTGCTCGAGTACCTACTCGCCTTCGGCGTCGGCGCGACGATGATCATCGTGCCGCCCACCGTGTACGGCGGCGACGAACTCGCGGCACTGTTGGCAGCGGAGTCGGTCACCCACGGCTTCATCACCCCGTCGGCTCTGGCGTCGGTCGACCCGAGCGGGCTCGACACGTTCGCCGACGTCGTCGTCGGCGGCGAGGCCGTACCGGCCGAGTTGGTCGCGAAGTGGGCCCCGGGCCGGAATCTCTACAACGGTTACGGTCCGACCGAGGCCACGATCATGTCCAACATCAGCACGCCGATGACTGCAGGTGACACCGTCTCGATCGGTGGTCCTGTTCGCGGCGTGTACGAGGTGGTGCTCGATTCACGGCTGCAGCCGGTTCCTGTCGGCGTGGCAGGTGAGCTCTATCTCGCGGGTGTCGGACTCGCCCGCGGTTACCACGATCGATTGGGCCTGACGGCGGAGCGATTCGTCGCCGACCCGTTCGGTGCACCCGGCGCGCGGATGTACCGCACCGGAGACGTGGTGCGGTGGTCGCCCGATCTGACGATCGAATACGTCGGTCGAAGTGATTCGCAGGTCAAGGTTCGCGGCTTCCGCATCGAACTCGGCGAGATCGACGCGGCGCTCGCATCGCATCCGTCCGTGGACTTCGCCGCGACCTTCGGCACTCCGGGTCCGTCGGGAGCGACCGTCCTGGTGTCGTACGTACGAACCACCGAGGGCGCGGCGGACGCGTTCGATACCGGTGTCCTGCGTGACCACCTGGCCGGCATGTTGCCGTCGCACATGGTTCCCGCAGCCATCGTCGTGCTCGACGCCATTCCGCTCACACCGGTCGGAAAACTCGATCGGTCCGCGTTGCCGGTGCCCGAGTTCGGGTCGGCGACGTCGTACCGCGAGCCGAGCACGCCGGCAGAGCTCACCGTGGCCGCTGTGTTCGCCGAGATTCTCGACGTCGATCGGGTCGGGGCCGACGACAGCTTCTTCGAGCTCGGTGGAGACTCGCTCAGCGCCACCCGTGTCATCGCTCGCGTCAATGCCGAACTCGGCACCACGATCGGCGTGCGCACGATCTTCGAGATGCCGACTGTCGCCGGATTGGCGAGCGCGGTCGGCGCAACGTCCACACGGGCGCAGCGTCCGAATCTCGTTGCGACACAGCGTCCTGATCACATCCCGCTGTCTCTCGCACAGCAACGCATGTGGTTCATCAACCAGTTCGACACCACCTCGGCGGCGTACAACGTGCCACTGGTCGTCAAGTTGACCGGGCAGCTCGATACTGCGGCCCTCGCCGCGGCAGTCGTCGACGTCCTCGAGCGGCACGAATCGCTGCGGACGACGTTCCCGGACGGATCGGACTTCCCGGTCCAGCTCGTACATCCGGCCGTCGAGGTAGCTCCGGTGGTCGAGCCGGAATCGATCGATGCCGGTGTGCTGACCGACCGGGTGGCGCACCTGGCGGGTCGCGGATTCGACGTGACCACCGAGATTCCGGTGCACGTCGAGCTGTTCCACGTCGTCGGTGCCGATACCGATGCCGAGCCCGTCTTCGTACTGGCGATGGTGGTGCATCACATCGCGGCCGACGGAGCCTCGATGGCACCGCTGGCACGAGACGTGGTGCTCGCGTACTCGGCGCGCACCACGGGAGCAGCGCCGGGCTGGGAGCCCTTGCCGGTGCAGTACGCCGACTACACGCTGTGGCAGCGTTCGTTGCTCGGCGACGAGAAGGACGAGTCGAGCGTGGCCGCGGCCCAGCTCGAGTACTGGTCGACGGCGCTCGCAGGTCTACCCGATCTGCTGCCGTTGCCCACCGATCGCCCGCGGCCCACCACGCAGGATTTCCGGGGTGGCCGGGTTCGCTTCACCGTCGACGCCGAGATCCATCGGGCACTCGTCGAGATCACCCGCGAGCAGAACGTCAGTATGTTCATGGTGTTGCACGCCGCGTTCGCGGTGGTGCTGGCGCGCCTGAGCGGTACCGACGACATCGCGATCACCACTCCGGTGGCAGGGCGCGGCGACGCGGCACTGGACGATCTCGTCGGCATGTTCGTCAACACCTTGGTGTTGCGCAGCCGGATCGACGACTCCACCTCGTTCGTGGATCTGCTCGCGCAGGTGAAAGCACACGACCTCGACGCCTTCGATCACACCGAGATGCCGTTCGAGCGCATCGTCGAGGTGCTCAATCCCACGCGATCGACGGCGTATGCACCGCTGTCGCAGGTGGCGTTGTCGTTCCAGAACAACGAGAAGGCGTCCCTCGAGCTACCGGATCTGCGCGTGGAGGGCTTCGACTTCGACGTTCCCGTGGCCAAGCAGGATCTGCAACTCCTGGTGTCCGAGACCTTCGACGACGACGGGCGACCGACCGGATTCGAGGCAGCGTTCGATTACGCCACCTCGCTGTTCGACGCGTCCACCGTCGATGCGATCGCGGCGCGACTGGTTCGCGTACTCGACGCCGTCGGCAACGATCGACTCACCGCGGTGGGGGATATCGACATTCTCGGTGCCGACGAGAAGCAGGCTCTGGCACCGGCTCGCGGGTCCGCCGACGTCGCGTTGCGAACGTGGCCGGAAATGCTCGCCGCCTCGGTGGCGCTCGACCCGTACGCGGTCGCCGTCACGTATCGGGGCGTGAGCCTGTCCTACGCCGACCTCGACAGTTGGTCGAACCGAATCGCGCGAATGCTCATCGACTACGGCGTCGGACCGGAAACGTTCGTCGCCTTGGCACTGCCTCGGTCCATCGAGTCGGTTCTGTCGGTGTGGGCGGTCGCCAAGACCGGTGCGGCATTCTTGCCGGTCGACCCGAACTACCCGGCCGACCGCATTGCGCACATGCTCGAAGATTCGCGTGCGGCAATGGGATTGACCGACGTCGACAGTCGGCAGTCGCTGCCCGACACCGTGCCGTGGCTCGTCCTGGACGATCCCGAGACATCATCGGAGCTTTCGCGCTATCCCGTGGCCGCAGTCACCGATGCCGAGCGCACCGCGACGCTGCACCTCGACCACCCGGCGTACCTGATCTACACCTCGGGTTCGACCGGTCGCCCGAAGGGCGTCGCAGTGCGGCACCGGGGCCTGGCCAACCTGCAGGCCGAGGTGATCGATCGATTCCGTCCCACCCGGGATTCGCGGGTGTCGCACATCGCCTCGCCGAGTTTCGACGCCTCGGTGTACGAGCTCACGATGGCGTTCGGCGTCGGCGCCACCGTGGTGATCGTGCCGCCGGGAACGTTCGGTGGCAGCGAACTGGCCGACCTGCTCGAATCGGAACATGTCACACACGCGTTCCTGACTCCGGCGGCGTTGTCCTCGATCGACGAGACGCGTTTGGGCACGGTCCGCGTCCTCGCCGTCGGCGGCGAGGCCTGCACTCCGGAGCTGGTGGCGAAGTGGGCACCGGGCCGCAAGATGTTCAACGGCTACGGTCCGACCGAGACGACCATTCAGGCGAGTGTCGGCGGTCCGTTGATGCCAGGCGGCACGGTGGACGTCGGCCGGCCGGGTACCGGATTCCGGTTCCTCGTGCTCGACGCACGTCTGCGGCCGGTCCCGGCCGGGGTGTCGGGCGAGCTGTACATCGCAGGCCCCGGTACGGCACGCGGTTACCTGCGACGGTTCGGGCTCACGTCCGAACGCTTCGTCGCAGACCCGTTCGGTACCGCCGGTGAGCGGATGTACCGAACCGGTGACGTCGTGCGCTGGGGGAGTACCGGTGTGCTCGAGTTCGTCGGACGCAGCGACTTCCAGGTCAAGGTCCGCGGATTCCGTATCGAGCTCGGCGAGATCGACTCCGCGCTCACCGATCACGACGAGGTCGGCTTCGCGGCGACCATCGGTCACAGTGCGGCGTCGGGAGACACGGTTCTCGTGTCCTACGTCCTGCCGGCCGAGGGTGCATCGGTGGACGTCGAGGCATTGCGCGACAGTGTCGCGACCGTTCTTCCGCGCCACATGGTCCCGTCGACGATCATCGAACTCGCCGACATCCCACTCACTCCGGTGGGCAAGCTGGATCGACGCGCGCTCCCGGTGCCGGAACTGACGGTGTCGACGACGCCGTATCGGGCACCGAGTACGGATCTCGAAGCAGCCATCGCCGACGCGTTCGCCGAGGTGTTGGGTGTCGAACGAGTCGGCATGGACGACAACTTCTTCGAGCTCGGTGGCACGTCGCTGGTGGCAACCAAGATCGGCCCGGCCATCGAGAACGCGGTCGGAGTTCGCGTCCCGCTGCAGGCGTTGTTCGTCGATCCGACCCCGGCAGGGCTCGCGGCTCGGGTCGCGTCGGACGTCGATTCGTCCGGTGCGCAACTGGATTCGGTGTTCGGAGTGGTCATCCCACTGCGCAGCACAGGCTCCAAGGAACCGCTGTTCTGCGTCCATCCCGGAATCGGGTTGTCGTGGGGCTATGCGGGCCTGGTGTCCCAGATCGGTGACGACCGTCCCGTGTACGGCCTGCAGTTGCCCAGCATCGTGGAAGGCACGCCGTTCGGCTCGATTCGAGACCTCGCGCACCGGTACGCCGACGAGATTCGGGCTGTCCAGCCGGTCGGTCCGTACCACCTGCTCGGGTGGTCGCTCGGTGGTTCGCTCGCCCATGCGATCGCCGTGGAACTACGCAGCACCGGCAGCGAAGTGCAGACTCTCGCGTTGCTGGACAGCTACGTCGACGGCCATGACGAGACGGCCGACGGTGAGCTGAGCGTCGAGAACCTGCTCGCGGGTCTGGGGCTGGATCTGACTGCTCAGGCGTCGTCCGAGCCGTTGACCTACGAACGTGGTGTCGAACTGCTCGACGAATCCCTGGGGCAGACCACCGGTGTCACGGCGGATCATTTGCGCAGAATCAATGCAGGATTCGAGAACTCGACGCGAATCATGGCCGAGTTCATCCCGGACGTGTTCGACGGAAATGTTCTGTTCTTTTCTGCAACGAAAGGCGCGAGTGACGGAATTGTTCGGTCACCACAGGAATGGCGACCGTACGTGTCAGGAGATATCGTCATCCACGGTGTGGACGTTTTCCACAACGAAATGACCAATCCCGATGCTGTCTCGGTGATCGGTCCGGTTGTCGACGCACATCTGGGCAATACATATCCATAACGTTTGCGAGTGTTCTTCCGTGAAAGAGCACTCGCTCGAATACCATCGGCTTTCGATACTCGAGTGGTCGAATGGGAATCACTACTACCAGGGGACACAGTGAAACTGATCAGAACAGCAACGGTCGCGGTGGCGTTGACCGCAGCCGTAGCCACCGGCGCAGGCCAGGCCGTCGCGGATCCGACGTCGGAGTCGATGAACTACCAGACGTCGGTCAACCCGGATGGGACCGTCAAGACCATCCTCGACGCCGGTCTCTTCCGCGTCGATGCGACGAGCGAGACGGTGTCGATCGTCGACCAGGCCGGCTCCACGGTCGCGTCGATCCCGCTGGAGTACTCCATCAATGGAACCGTCTACTCCATTGCGCCCCTGATCGGTGCGGAAGGTCGGGAACTCACTCTCACCCCGCAGACCGTTCCTGTCGCTGAGGTCGCCGGCGCGAAGACCAAGCAGCAGGCCTTCGACAACATGGTCAACCAGCTCGCCATCGGTTGGAACAACGGCGGCGGCGTCGGCACGGCCATCGGTGCAGGCCTCGGCTTCGCCATCGGCTGCGTCTCGATCTTCCCGAACTTCATCTCGGGCTGCATCATCGGAACCGTGATCGGTACGGTCGCCGGCACGGTCATCGGAATCAACAACGCCAACCCCGAAGCTCAGCCTGCGGTGTTCGAGTACTTCACCACTGCGTAGAGCACGACGGCCACTGGCCGAGGGATGTGGAACAGCGGGTAGAGCGCGTGCGCTCTACCCGCTGTTCGCTGTCCGGCCCGTGAGGGCTCGACGCATCGACACCGCTTTGACCATCGTCTCCTCGAACTCCTCGTCGGGGTCCGAGAGCGCGACGATCGCGCCTCCAACGCCGTACGTGACCTCGTGCTCGGTCGCCACGATCGTGCGAATGACGATCGAGAAATCTGCCGTACCCGTGATCGAGAAGTAGCCGATGGCACCGGAATACACTCCGCGCGGCCCATCTTCGAGCTTGTCGATGATTGCCATCGTGCGAATCTTCGGAGCGCCGGTCATCGAGCCGCCGGGGAACGCCGCTCTGATGCAGTCGGCAGCCGACGCGTCGTCACGCAGCCGGCCACGAACCGTGGAGACCAATTGGTGCACGGGAGCATAGGTTTCGACGTCGAACAGCTTCGGCACGTGTACCGAACCAGGAACGCACACCTGAGCCAGGTCGTTACGCACCAAATCGACGATCATCAGATTCTCGGCCTTGTCCTTCTCGTTCGCGACGAGGTCGGCCTTGAGTGCGTTGTCCTCTTCGGGGGTGGCCCCGCGCGGCCGAGTTCCCTTGATGGGCTTGGACTCCACGATGCGGTCGGCGTCGATACGCAGGAATCGCTCGGGGGAGGCGCTCAGGACCGAGACGTCGGGAAAATTCAAGAAGGCACTGTACGGGGTGGGATTGATTTCCCGCATGTAGGAGTAGGTCGCCGCGGGGTCGATGGAACCGGCCACGGTGGCAGTGTTCGTCAGGCAGACCTCGTAGGTTTCACCGGAACGGATTTCGGCGAGGCACTGAGAGATGAGGTCGAGGTAATGCGTGCGATCGTGCCTCAGCCGTGGCTCGAGGGACAGCTCTGCGCCGAGCAACGGAGCACCGGACGCAGGTATCCCACTGGGCGCGCTCACGGTCTGCGCCTTCTCGGACAGTCCACTCAGCGTTGCGGTGACCGAGTCGAACCACTGCGCGAGGACCGGATCCCCGGGGGTATCGGCCAACCCCATCAAGTACAGGGTGCCGGCCTCGTGGTCGAACACCAACGCCCGATCGGAGAACACCATCGAGGCGTCGGGGGTCGCCGAGGTGTGCACCAGCTGCCCGCCCGTATCGGCCTTGAGTTCGTACCCGAGGTAGCCGACGTAGCCCAGTCCGAATGCAAAGGGAAGATCGTGCCGCGGGGGAGTAGCTCGGCGACGTAGTTGGGCGTCGATATAGTCGAAAAACGTCGAGTGGATGTGTTCTCTCGTGCCGTCGGAGCCCTCGACGGTCACCATCGTTTCGGCTACCGAGTACGTCACGTATTCGGCGTGCGGCCCGGAGCAATCGCCCATGACGGTGAATCGGCACTCGGGCTCGAGTGCGGCGCTTCCGTCCAGCCAGAAACTCTTGGTGTCGTGCGCGAACAGCGTCTGGAACACGCGCTCGGAGTCGAAATCGCTTTCGATAGTGCGGGTTTCGATGGTGAACATCGAATCGTGGGTCCCCGCTGCGTTCGCTGCGCTCGACCGCGCTAGCGTCAGATCGCGGAAATTCGCCAGCAGCTCACGCCCGTATTCGGTGCTGATCGACTCGGGGTGGAACTGCACTCCCCACAACGGCTTGCTGTGATGACGAACCGCCATCACCAGACCGTCCGGGGTCCAGGCGACTTCCTCGAAGTCGGCGGGAGTCCGGGTGACGACCAGAGAGTGGTAGCGCACCACGGAATACGGCGAAGGAATCCCCTCGAACAGATCAACCCCGGTGTGCGTGATGTCGGTGATGCGGCCGTGCATCGGTGCGGGGGCCAGATCGACCTCACCGCCGAAGAGGTGGCACATCCCCTGATGACCGAGGCAGACACCCAGAATCGGGAGACCGGATTCGCTTATCACTCGACCACTGATACCGAAGTCCTGCTCGACGTCCGGGCGGCCGGGACCGGGCGAGATGACGACGTTGTCGAACGCGGCGAAGTCGAGGGAAGACCACGCGACGTCGTTCTTGACCACGGTGGGTGGCCGGCCGTTGACCTCGGCGAGGAGGCTGTACAGGTTGTAGGTGAACGAGTCGTAATTGTCCACCAGGAGGGTTCTGATCGTCATCGACGTACCTCTATCGTTCGCCCTCGAGGCCAGATTCTGGCCCCGGAGAATCGATGATGAGATCCTCGACGCGACACGCCTCGGCAATCATCGACTTGTACAACTCTTCGAGAAAGTCGGGCGACAATCCGTTCGCGGACGCGAACTCACGAGCCCGTTCGGTCACCACGCCCACCCGGCCCGGCTGCATCATGGGAATACCGAATTCGCGTTTGACGTGGGCCACCCGTACACACACATCGATTCGGTCGCGTACGGCTGCGCGCAAGACCTCGTCGATACCGTCCAATTCGCGGCGCAATTCCGCCAACTTCTGTTCGCCGACCGCAACGCGTCCGTCCGATTCCGAGTCGGACGCCGCCGTCCGCGGATCGTCGTGCAGACACTGATCGGAACCCTGGCTCACGAGTTGATGCCCCCTGTTTTCGACGACTACGGTGCTGATGATTATCGGTCGCAGCCGACATTTGTTACCGCGATCATCACAGACTCGGTAACCGACTACATGCGATGTTCGATGGTGTCATCCCGAGCCGTTTTCGCGCCACTCAAACTCGAAGAAAACGGACGCTGAACGACAATAATCACACAAGTCACCCGAAAAAAATCTCCGAGTTTCCAACCCATCGAAAAAATGCACCGCCGGATTGTTTCCAATCGGGCGGTGCATCGCTCAGGGGATCAGGCTCCGCGTCGCTTGACCTTCAGTAGATCGAGGCGCTCCTTCAGCAACTCTTCCAGTTCATCCACCGAACGGCGCTCGAGGAGCATGTCCCAGTGGGTACGGGGAGGCTTGACCTTCTTCGCCTCGGGCGCGGTGCCCTCGATCAGAGAACCCTCGAGTCCGTTACGGCACGCCCACGTACCGGGAATCTCGGCGTCGTCGGCGAACGGGACGTCGAATTCCTCACCGTTGTCGCAGCGATAGCGAGCCACGCGGCGGGGTGCCAAATCGTGATCACGATCGGTCTCGTAGCTGACGGCTCCCAGTCGACTACCTCGAAGTACACGATCTGCCATAGTGAAGTCCTCTCCATCGATAGTAGGTATGTGCGCCGATTCCACCGGCCGGTTTCGGCGCGGCCGAGCTTCGTCGTCCACCCACTGATCTACAACGTCGTCGAGCGTCCGTTCGTTCCCGGCTCGCCCGCGCAGATCAAGGCATCTTACCTCGCCGGCAAAGTAGGCTGAGCGACCATGTCCGTGAAAACCCGTCGCAACCAGACGTGCGAGTGGTGCGGACGTCCCATCGACGATGTCGGCACCGGCCGCAAACGACGGTACTGCCGACAATCGTGCAGACAACGTGCGTACGAGCAGCGCAGTGCCGTCAAGGGGACGTCCATTCCCGTCGACGCCGTCGTGCTGACCGCCGAAGAAGCATCGGCCGTTGCAGATCGCGCATTCGAACTGCGCTGCGCGGCCGAGGATGTCAGCACCGCAGTGGCAGAAGGTGCCGCCGCCGACGAACTGCAGCGCCTGTGTATCGAGCTCGTGGCGAAAGCACACGATGCCGAGCGGCTGCGCTGAGTATTTTCTGGGCTCCTCGCTGGTCGTTCTTCGTGCGGCGCGACGGTCGACGACATCGCTCCCGTCGTTGTTCACCGAGTCCGTGGACAATGGGCGACGCACGCGCGTCTTGCGCGGACGCAAAGACACACAGAGGAGCTCCATGGCGTTCTGGGATCAACTCAAGTCCAAAGCACAGGAATTGAACGGGCAGCTGCAGACCAAGACCAGCCAGTTCAAGAACAAGGAGTTCGCCAACGGCAGCATGGCGATGTGCGCTCTCATCGCCGCCGCGGACGGCACGATCGATCCGGCCGAGCGGCAGAAGACGGCAGCGCTGATCGCCGGAAACGAAGCTCTCCGCGTCTTCGAGTCCGATGAGCTCCGCCAGAAGTTCGACTGGTACTGCGACAAGCTGCAGGGTGACTTCGACTTCGGAAAGGTCGAGGCCACCGCGACGATCGGCAAGTTGAAGTCCAAGCCGGACCAGGCCCGTGCCGTCATCCAGATCGGCATCATCATCGGCGGTGCCGACGGGCATTTCGACGACCACGAAAAGGCCGCCGTTCGCAACGCATGCTTCGCAGTGGGAATCGACCCGGCCGAGTTCGAGCTCTGACCCGCTCCGACGTGGGCATCGAGACCGGATGAGGTCTGCGGCGACCGACGACGCTTCGACGTCGTCGGTCGCCGTCGCCGTCCCTGGATTCCATCTGTCCTGCAATTTCCTACTCCGCGGGTTACTTTGCTCGTTCCGGCTGGGTGCAAAGACGTCGTCGACGCGGCAGCGGACCGATCGACCCGTGACCGAGGAGACCGAGCATGACTGTTGCCGCGATTTATCTCGTCATCGCATTCGGCCTCGGCGGACTCGCGATGGCGGTGCGACTTCCTCCATTGGTCGGCTTTCTGGCGGCTGGGTTCGTCATCAATGCTCTCGATGTCGGTGAGGTGCCGCAGCTGGACCTGCTCGCCGACTTGGGGGTGACGCTGCTGTTGTTCGCCATCGGCCTCAAGCTCGATCTCCGCATTCTGTTGCGCCGCGAGGTCTGGCTCACCACGTCGGTCCATCTCGCGATCAGCGTCGTGCTCGGAACCACGGTGTTGTGGTTGGCCGCCGTGGCCGGCCTGGCCATGCTGTCCGGGCAAAGCCTCACGACCATCGCACTCCTGGCCTTCGCCATGTCGTTCTCGAGCACCGTGTTCGTCGTCAAGGTACTCGAGGAGCGGGGGGAGTCGCATGCGCTCTACGGCCGCGTCGCCATCGGCGTCCTCGTCATGCAGGACATCGTCGCCGTCGTCTTCCTGACGGTCACCAGCGGCACTCTGCCCAGCCCATGGGCCTTCACCCTCGTCCTGCTGTGGCCGCTCACGCGAATTCTTCGGAGAATCTGGAGCGGGCTGGGGCACGGCGAGATGCAGTCGTTGTTCGGCATCGTGATGGCTCTGGTTCCGGGGTACGCACTGTTCTCCACGCTGGGCCTCAAAGGTGACCTCGGTGCCTTGATCATCGGTGTCCTGTTGGCTTCGCATTCCGCGTCGTCCGAACTCGCACGGTCTCTGTTCCACCTCAAGGAACTTCTGTTGGTGGGTTTCTTCGTCTCGATAGGCCTGTCCGGACTACCCGATGTGCCCAGTCTCGTTGTCGCCCTGCTGATGATGCTCGTTCTGCCGCTCAAATCCGTGCTCTACGTAGCGCTGTTCGCCGCGATGAAACTCCGGTATCGAACGGCCCTGCTCGCAGGACTGAGTCTGATGAACTACTCGGAGTTCGGTCTGATCGTCGTCTCCGTCGGAGTGACGACCGGGCTGCTGGAACCCACGTGGCTGGTCGAGATGTCGATCGCGGTGGCTCTGAGTTTCGTCGTGTCCGCCCTTGTCAACGGCCGCGGCCACCTGATGGTCGAGAAGATGGCGAGCCGGCTGCCCCTCCAGGACGAGCAACGCCTTCACCCCGAGGAACGCCCCGGTGATGCCGGCGACGCCGAAGTCGTCGTCATCGGCATGGGGCGTGTGGGGTTCGCGGCCTACCAGCGACTGAACGAGCACTACCGATTGGACGTCGTCGGAGTCGACTACGACGGCCCGCGCATCCGTCGACTGGCCGAGCAGGGACTGCGTGTCATCGAGGGGGATGCCACCGACCTCGACTTCTGGCACCGACTACGCAGATCGGATTCCGTCCGGATCGCGGTGCTCGCCATGCCGCGGCACGGTGCGAACGTCACTGCACTGGCGTGTCTGCGAGAGTCCGGCTTCGGCGGAACAGTGGCGGCGGTCGCACGGTACGACGACGAGGTGCAGTGGGCAAAAGACCAGGGCGTCGATATCGCCTTCAACGTCTACGCCGGCGCGGGATTGGAACTGGCCGACCAAGTGGGGCATTCGACCCCGGAATACATCGATGATCGCACCGACTCCGAGACCGACGTGCCGCGTACACCGGACAACACCGGATAGGTCGGCGGTGCGAGTGATGGAGGCGCTCGCCGGAAACGAATGGGGGAGTCGTCAGGTACTGCCCGCCGCTCCGCCTCCTCCACCTGCACCTCCACCGGACGCAACGGATCCGCTACTGCTGGAGACGAACACACCGGAGAACGCAGACCAGGGGAGGACCACCGGGACACCCGCCGCATAGTCGGCATCCGCGGGTGAGGTGAAGGCTCGTAGCGGCGTGTCACTCCCGGGGTCGGTGGCGGCCTCTAGTCGTTTCCGAAAGAACGGGGCCAAGCCGAACGCAACGATGTCCGGCAGAGCTACGTTCAGATCGACCGACTCGTCGTTGTCCTTGGCGGCCTGCTTCAGTCCGTCGCGGTACGCCTCCCAGGGGCGAGAGGCGTCCAGGCCCGCGACCGAGAAGCGTGAGTAGGCGATCGCCGTCCACAGTCCGGCAACGAAGAGAAGGCCCGACAACACCACCGCGAGCCACATCGTCGGTGCACCCGACGTCGCCACGGCAATTCCTCCGATCGCGAGAGCGCCGCCGAGTACGCCCAAACCGGCCAACGCTGTCCGGCGTCGACCTGAGCCGTCGGCAACGAATCCGCTGTCCCGCAGTGTTTTCTCCACGAGTTCTTTGGTTGCACCGGGGCCTCGAGCGATCTGCTTCAACTCGTCGCCGAGTACGACATCGTTCTCGGCTCGTTCGGCGAGCATCGACCAGACCGCCTGTTGAACCTCGCCGCGGGCACGGGTTCGGTCGACAAGCCTGATTTTGACTGTCCCTTTGTCGACCTTTCCCGGCTTGTCCTGCTCGAAGGTGAGCGCACCGGCGGTGGCAAGCGCCAGTACGGTCCCCGGTACGCCGCTGGGCTGCGCGCTGCGGTGCACCAGGGCGGTCGCGTACGCTGCATCGGTGGCCTGGTCCGGTCGAACGGTCGTCGGATATTGTTGGGAGACAGTCGGTTTAGCTCGGCCCCGAAACACCGTTCCCACCAGAAGCAGCCCGAGAAGCGCGATCACCGAACCGGCCCACGGCAGCCAGGTCGAGCCTGGACCGTCGGCGAATCTGTCCAAGGCAGTCACCGGCGGACCGTTGCGAATGTCGGACGCCAGGCGATCTATGCCCGCGGTCAGGCTTCCTGCGACGTCACCATCTCGCAGCGGCGGAATCAGTGCGTCCTCGATGATGGCCTCTTGTTCGTCCCGCGGAACGTTACCGTCGTCGTACGTGGAGCCGACGAAGATGCCCGCGCGAGCCTCGTCGACCTTTCCCGGCTCCCGGTTGATCAGTATTGCGCCTGCAGTGTCCTGGTCGACGCCCGTCAGGGACACCCATCTCTGCTGCAGGTCTTCTACTTGATCCAACGTGTCATCGGGGTCCGCGTCGAGCTCACGCACGTACGCGATCACGTCCGCACCGGTGTCGGACTTCAAGTTCTCCAACTGACGTTGGATGTCCGCGGTCTGCGCCGGATTCAGGGAAAAACCCGTTCGGTCGTAGACACGCTGGCCCGAGGTCAAACCCTCGAAGCCGGCGTCTCCGCCGGACGGATCGTCGGAGCAGCCGACGAGGCCGAACGATGCAATGAGGGCCATCAGTACGGCGGCAGCAACTCGGCAGTGGATGTTCCGACGACGGGATGTCTCGAGAAAGGCGTCCATCGAACGAACTCTAACCAGAGTTCGTATACGGTAGCCAGCACATTCGGCCGACGCGGCAGTGGATATCCAGACTGGTCTTCCTCACCGTTGTTTCGTCACAGTGACGAAACAACGGTGAGGAAAGAGCAGAGAGGGAGAGGGTGCCGTCCGGTCCGCAGTGCGCCGATCCCATGACAGCGGGCAGTCAGCGGGCCGGCTGCGATAGCTGTCGACCGGAAGCTTGTCACATTTCCCGCAGGCATTTCGATACCACCGGGACGCGTCGCGTCGACGCAGACTTCGGACAACGAAGAGCTTCAGCCGAATCGACTGCGTCGAGCAAAGTTGTTGGGCTGCAGCGAACTACAGTCGATCCCAGCGAACTGCAGGTCGACAGTTTGCCGATAATCAACATTATGTCAGGTAATGTTCTGAACGTTCGATCGACCTTGGTAATCGGTTGTCACTGCGGCGGCTCCATGAATTCGATCGTCTCTCCGTGTGGACCCACCGCATACATCACGCGGGTGCCCACCTTTGCCCCGCCGGCAATAGGTTGAGGAGTTCCCTGCGCCGTCCACCCGAAGTCCGTGATTCGCGTCAGGACTGCGTCGATGTTGTCGACCTCGAAGGCAAGATGCGCGAAACCAGGATCGTGTGGTCGAGAGGATCCCTGCTCTCCCTGGACGTTGCGATATTCCAGCAGTTCGATCGTCTGACCCGCAACGGATACCACCGCCATCCGGACTGTGGCCCCGTGCGCTCCGGTGACCTCTCCCAGAAATTCTCCACCCATCTCGCCGGTGCGTTCGAGGACCGCGCCGAGACCATCGATCCAGAACCGAAGGGCGTCATCGAGGGAACCGACGGCGAAGCCGACGTGGTCGGAGCGAAGGATTCTGAACGACATGCCAGGAGCCTACGCCTGGCATGTTTCACGAATTGCGCTTCTGTTCGGCTCTCATCAGTCCGCCTCCGACGATCAACCGCTGGATCTCACCGGTCCCCTCGTGCAGCCGCAGCAGAATCAGCGAGCTCCACCAACTCGGTTACTCCGGAAAATCCGCGCTCCGAGAAAGCCTTTCGTTCGACCGGATGTCGCCCAAGTTTTGTTCCAGCGCACCGATCACGGCGTCGTACCCGGTGTTGCCCAGGATCAGTCGGCGTGGCGGCGGGTCCTGAGCCATCGCTTCGATCACCGCACGGGCACCACGATACGGATCGCCCGGCTGCACCCCGTTCATGTCGACGAAATCGACACGAACCTGTTCCAGCATGTCGTGGTAATCCGGAATCGCTTCCGCGACAGGCTCGTCGGCGAATCCAGCGTAGGCGTTGGTGCGGAAAGCCCCTGGTTCGACCGCCAACACGGAGATTCCGTGCTCGGCAACCTCCTGGCGCAGAGCGTCGGTGACGGCTTCGATCGCGTATTTCGTAGCGCTGTAGTAGCCGAATCCGACCGCCGCCAGAAGTCCGGCCACTGAGGATACGTTGACGATCCACCCACTTCTGCGGGTGCGCATTCCTGGTAGCACGGCTCGCGTAACGGACAGTACTGCAAAGAAATTCAGCTCGAACATTGCCCGGATCGAGGCTTCGTCCATTCCCTCGATCGATCCGTACCAGCCGCGACCGGCGTTGTTGACCAGCACGTCGATACCGCCGAAATGCTCTTCGGCCGTTCGTACCGCCTGCAGTACCTGTGCCGCATCCGTGACATCCATGGGCACGACGAGAACGCGGTCACCGTACCGATCGGCCCACGACGCCAGTTCCCCTGGACGCCGCGCCGTGAGTACCACGCGGTCCCCCGCGCCCAAAGCCACCTCGGCGTACGCCATGCCGAAGCCGCCTGGTGTGCCACCGGTGATGAACCATCGCTTGCTCATGGCTCGATCACCAACCGGTTGATCAGCGCGCCGTCCAGAGTGAAACGGTAGTGCAGGTCGACGACTCCCCCGGGAAAATTGCCTTCCAGGTGCTGCGTGACGTCGGCGGTCGTGCCGGTCGCGGTCGCTCCCGTGAACTCCGATGTGTAGGTGTACTCACTCTCATTGACCGAGGCGGTCAGCCAGGCCTCGATCTCGTCGCGGCCAGAGTGATCATGACCCTCGTCGGTCACGACGGCATCTGCGGTGAACACGGTGATCGCGCGAGCGCCCTGTCGGGCGTCGAGGGCGGTCATGAACTTCTTCACATTGTCCGGGAGTGCATCCCATTCTGTGGTCATGACACCACGGTGATGCCTCCCCCAGGGGGAAGGTCAATACCGGATCGGCACACCGCGTCGATAACGTCCGCCAAGTCCGCTTGCTCTCCAGAGAGGTACGGCTTACTGCGTACTCGCGACGTCCATCTGCGTTCGCGGTGGTCTCTGCTTCGTAAGTGTTGCGGTAGGTGCGCAGCCACCCGGTGTGCGAGCGCAGTGGGTTTGCCGGGATCAGCGATCAATAACACCGAAGCCGGTTCGCCTGCGGAACCCGCTCGATCCACCTGGTTGTGGTCGATCCCCGACACCGCTCTATTCTAACCAGTCAGGTCCGATCCGGGAACCCTCTGGCTCGTGAATTCCTGAGGCTCGGCGAATTCGGCATCGGTTCACCAAACCGATGTCCGCACAGAGGTTTTCGCTGCTCGCTCGGTCGCCGGCTCACACGCGGATTGTCACGATGTCTCCACTCCGGACCATCTCATGATTCGCAGGGCGCGCAGGGTATTCCACCTATTCGGACGCCCATCGCCATTCTCGATCGGAAAGTGGACCGCACCGGCGTGAGTTCTGTCCAGCAGCCCAAGTGCCGTCGTCACACTGTCTCGACCGGATGTGTTCGATTGCCGCCGTCAATCTCGGGTCAACGAAAGATCCAGCGGTTCGGAAGTAGTCGACTCCACGAAGCAGGTCGTAATGCCACCAGGTCGGAAAGGAGAAAAGCAACCAGTTCGGTTCGACGAGCTCCCCCGTGCTCACCCTCCTGGCCAGCCGGCGTTCCAGAAGGTACTCCTCGCCTCGGTGGCGTGCGGCACTCGACGCGGGAGTGCCGCCCGTGGCTCGTTCGTGCTCGAGCAACCCTTCGAGCACACAGATCGTCGAGTGAAAAGACCCGCGAGTCGATCCGTACTCCGCCTCGCAGTTCCAGCCACCGTCGGCGAGCTGATCTTTCACCAATCTGGTGACGATCGCGTCGACGTCGACTCCGAAATATGCACCCACGGCGACAGTCCTCCCGTTGATGCAGGGCTCGACTTCACCGTCGAAGAACTGTTGGCCTGCGTGTTCCCACCGGCAATTCCGGCGCACCGCCTCGATGGCGGTCCGTACTTCACCGGCGTACGGGTCGACACCCATCTCGCGCATCAACGTCAACGAATGAAGCGTCGAAGTCCATGGCTACCCTTCTGAGAAATTGCCGTCGAAACCCGATGGGAAGCAAGCACCTCCGGCCCACAGGCCGTTCGGGTCGCGCGCGGCAAGCAAACGCGCGCCCCAGCCTTCGTACACAATTCGATTGCGCTCACTCGCCACATCAGCAGGGGGCGCGTCGTGCAGATCGCGCAGTACCTGCCATCGAATCGCTGGATCCGAATCGAGCAGCCACTCGTCCATGACCATGAAGGCGAGCCTAGCAATGAAACCGACCTTTTCGGCGCTGTGTGCGGACGGGTCATCGGGCATTCTCTACGTTCCGAATTTCTGCAAAATTGCCGAGACAATTGGTGAAGACATCCGACTCGCTTGCACGTGATTATCGGGGAGGGTCCGAGTCGGAAAATGTATTGCTGGCCCAGTTGTTTTTCGGCCCCATCGAAGCTCGCGTTCTCCGTGGCGGAGAAGTCTCTGACCGCAACCATTGTCGACTGTCCGAAGGCGGCGTGCTTCTGACAATTGGGTTACTGCCCGCTCGTGTTCGAACCCATCGAACTCGGTGGCCGAATAACATTGGCCCGAGCCGCTCGAACACCGAGCGACGCAGATCGGAGGGCCGATGTTCGATGCTGCCGACGATGTGATGTCGCTTCGGCAATTTCTGGAGCGATCGCCGGACTTCGTCGCACTCGCCGACCTGACGGGCACAGTTCTCCACATCAACCCAGCAGGCTTGGAACTCATCGGCGTGTCCGACTGGGCCGAGGCATCGACACTGCCGGCTTTGGATTTTCTCCCTGCGGACGGCCGTGAGCGCGCCGAGGAGATCGGTACGGCGCTGCGTTCCGAGGGAAAATGGGACGGCTACTGCGAACTACGCCATCACGGGACCGGTGCAGGTATTCCGGTCGTGGTCTCGGCATACGTCGTTCACACCCCGGACGGCCGACCTGACGTCGTCGCCTCGATCATCCGGCATCGGCACACCGTCGAACAACGTAGTGCCCGGATGGCGGCCGATGCCGTAACCGCCAGCCGACACGCACAGGAGCAAAAAGCCCTGGCCGACCTCAGTCGGTTCGCAGTCGTCGCCGAGCTGTCGGAGCTGTTGACTGCAGCCACCGACACTGCCGCCACGTTGATGGGTGTGGGAAATGCCGCCATCGCGCACCTCGAGAATTCCACCGATCCTTACTTGACCATGGATGCCGCGAGCGGTTCGCTCGGTATTCGTCGGGACGTTCCTTCCGGCGACGGCTCCATGACCGGGTACGCACTCGCTCACGAACAGCCAGTGATTTGCAGCAACCGCGGCGACGAAAGCCGGTTTCGTACAGACACGATGGCGGAGCTCGGACTGCGCAGCGGTGTGGCAATACCGATCATGACTGCGGTTGGAGACGCCTGGGGAGTCCTCTCGATCCACAGTGTGGAAGCACGGCTGTATCGCGAACAGGAAGTCTCGTTCCTCAGCTCCGTCGCGGGTATCGTCTCCGCGGCACTTCGACGAATGGAACTGGAAAGCCAACTCCGACGGCGCAGCACCCACGACGCACTCACCGGGTTGCCCAATCGCACTTTCGCCTACGACGTCCTCGACACCGCTCTGGCTCGGGCACGCTTTCAGTCCGATACTTTGGCCCTCCTTCTGCTGGATATCGACGACTTCAAAATCATCAACGACAGCCTGGGCCACGACGCCGGAGACAGGGCGCTGGTGAAATTCGTGGAGCGACTGGTGTCCGCAACGAGCGCGACCGACACCATTGCTCGTCTCGGCGGGGACGAATTCCTGATCATCTGCGAAGGGGTGCGCACTGTGGAACGAGCGGAGGAGATCGCGCGACACATCGCCCGCACCATCGCGAAACCATTCGCTGCCGAGGACGTCCCCATCCCCCTCAGTGCCAGCATCGGTGTCGCTGTCTCCGACTCGAATTCGACAAGGCATGAGCTGATTCACCGGGCAGATCTGGCAATGTACCGCGCCAAGGACAGCGGAACCGGTGGCCATGCAGTTTTCGACCCGGGAGACCTGTACGACGCCGACCGGATCAGATCGCTGTCGGTCGACCTGCGCGCGGCATTGAGCTCGAACGAACTCACCATGGCATACCAACCTCTGGTGGACATCTCGACGCGTGAGGTCGTTGCAGTCGAGGCGCTCGCCCGCTGGAATCATCATGATCTAGGGCCTGTCGAGCCGACCGAATTCGTCGCAGTCGCCGAAAGAACAGGTCTCGCAACACCATTGGGCGCATGGGCGCTCCGCGTCGCGTGCAGCGACGCAGTGCGGTGGCGCGCATTCTCCGACGTCGTGGTGCGCGTCAATGTCAGTGCGCTCCAACTGCGAGACCACGAGTTTCCGGCGCAGGTCGCCACTGTCCTGGCTGACACCGGCCTACCACCGAACGCATTGGGTCTGGAAGTGACCGAAACAGTGTGGGTCGCAGACACCGAACGAGTGGCGAATACCGTTGCGGCGCTGCACGCAATGGGCGTGTCCTTGCTTCTCGACGATATGGGCAAAGGGCACAGTTCCATGTCGTATCTGGACCGGTACCCGATGTTCGAGAGCTTCAAGATCGACAAGTCATACGTGGCCCGGTTGCCCGCCGTCCGCGCCAGGGCAATAATCTCGGCGATCGTTGCACTCGCCCGCGCGTTCGACGTCACAGTCGTCGGCGAAGGCGTCGAAACCGAAGAACAACTCGAAGCACTCGCCGCAACAGGATGCGACATAGCTCAGGGATTCCTGCTCGGACGTCCGATGAGCGCCGCAGCAATCACCGATCTGCTGCTCTCTTCTGAGTGAACCCCCGTCACTTCGCTTCGTGATAGCGTGCCGAATCAGAGCTACTCGCATAGCCACCCCAGCTGCAGAAGGCACCCGCGCCGCCTCCGACAGCGCTTCAGGGGCAAGGTCCGCCCGGATCTGCGATGAAGAACGTTCAGTTACGTCACGCCGTGTTCATGATTTCCGACCGGTGCAACGGCGCGCGGGGCTGGTGCACAATGCGATTGGAACTCTCATGACCAGGAACCACGTCGAAAAGCACGCAGCTCGGGCTTACGCCGCGGCTCACGGAGTCACGTATCGGCAGGGCCTTGCGGCGGTGCGCGCGAACTGCACCATCGTGCTGCCCTACGCGCAGCGACTGTTGATCGAAGCGATCGAGGGCTGCGGAATCCGCCACTGGTCCAACGTCCACGATTGGGACGGCTGCGGCCGAGCGAGCATCACCGACCTCGGTGGTGAGCGATTCGTGCTCACGCCCGATGTTGTCGTACCGGTCATTCGTGAACACCTCGACGCGCACCCCAATCTCGAACCCCTGCACATCGACAGCTACTTCGCCGACGAAGCAGTACAACGAACCCTGTTCGGCGGCGTCATCTACCGACTCGAGCTCCACCGCGGTGGTGGGCTGACCGTCTGATCGTTTGTTACGCGTCGTGCACGCCGCTCCGTGAGTACGAGAAGTAGGCCGGGAATTCCGGCGACGGTCCATGGCGCTACCGCCCCGACAGTCGGAACCACCTGAAGCACTCCCAGTCCGCAGAAGTCCGATGAGTGTCCGCACACGATCGCGTCGTAGGGCGTTGCCACGAAGGAAATGGTCAGCGCCGTGGTGAGGAACGCCAGGACCCCGGTCGAGATGGCCGCCGCGAGCGCCTTCCGGGACGCACACAATCCGGTCCAACCCCACGCGAGAAGCGCTGCGCAACATGTCAGGCCGATCAGAGCGACAGCAGCGCCGACCTCACCGCCGTGACCGTCGACCCGTACGCCGGTCACAAAACCGAGCTGAACGGCTCCGCCGGCCAATACGCCCGTGCCGATCAAGGGAAGTAATCCACGCAGAACACGCAACGGGCGTCTGCGGCGTGATGCGGAGAAGAAGATTCGCTCTCTTTCCACTTTCAATGTATAGCGCACCCGGGGTCTTGCGGCAAGACCCCGTCGAGGGTTCAGAATGGCTCGCTGCACACCCGCACCATCGGATCGGAGTCCCGTGAAATCAGTGCCGCCCCATGTCTTCGACCTCCCCGACAGGCTCGCACCGAAGCGCCAATCCACGCTCATCGGTCATGACCGACAGCACTTTTCGGCGATCACCGCCAGCATCGAGAAGTCACGTTCCGACACGATCGCTCGATTGAACGCCATCCAGAAGTCATCCGGGCGGATGGGACAGGAGGTGATGGAACGTGATTTCGAGATTCACCGATTGAACGGGCGGCTGCGCCAACTGCGTCGTTACGGTGCCGATCTGTGTCTGGGGAGGTTCGTCCCCATCGACTCGGACCAACCGGTGTACGTGGGGCGTACCGGCTTGCTCGGGGATGCGGGCGAGCAACTGCTCGTCGACTGGCGCTCCCCCGCTGCCGAGCCGTTCTTCGGTGCAACCCATGCCAACCCGATGGGGCTGAAAAGCCGTCGCCGCTATCGGTGGACGAACGGCAGCATCACCGACTACTGGGACGAGGTGTTCGATCCCACGTCTCTGGACGACAACGCCGCGCTGGACGATCAGTCCGCATTCATCGCCAGTCTGGGTGCCGAGCGCTCACCTCGGATGCGTGACGTACTGGGCACGATCCAGGCGGATCAGGATGCGATCATTCGAGCCGACGCGCACGGGGCACTGGTGGTCGACGGCGGACCGGGAACCGGGAAAACTGTTGTTGCCCTTCACCGCACCGCGTACCTGCTGTACGCAGACTCACGAATAGGACACAACCGCGGCGGAGTACTGTTCATCGGTCCGCATCAGCCCTACCTCGCGTACGTCTCGGGCGTACTCCCCAGTCTCGGCGAGGAGGGAGTACAAACATGCACCCTGCGAGACCTCGTCGCAGAGGGAAAACATGCGCTCGACGACACCGATCCTGTTGCGGCGCGGCTCAAGGAAGACCTCGACGTCGACGCGGTCATCGAGGCGGCTGTTGCCTTCTACGAACAACCACCGAACCACGACGTCACAGTCGAAACAGACTGGGGCACTTTTATATTGCCGCCGAACGACTGGGTGGAGGCATTCGGTGCGCCAGATCCCGGTACGCCGCACAACGAGGCTCGCGACCAGATCTGGGATCTACTGACGACCATCGTGGCCGATCGCTGTGCCGCAACAGGATCGCACGAAGAGTTCCGGCAGTCGCTGCAGCTGAACGAGGATCTGCGTGACGTCCTGGAACGCTCGTGGACGATCGTCGATGCCGCAGACCTCGTGGCGGACCTGTGGAGCGTTCCGGCATACCTGCGCACATGCGCACCATGGCTCGACGCGGACGACATTCGAGCACTTCGACGCGCTGATGCGACACGCTGGACTGGGGCCGACCTACCGCTGCTCGACGCGGCACGGGCGCGACTCGGCGATCCGAAACATGCTCTACGACAACGACGCCGATCACTGGCTGCTGCGACCGAACGCTCGCGAATGGACAGTGTCGTCGACGAGTTGATGGCGGTCGACGACGACGAGATGATGGCCGCGCAATTCCGTCAGGAGATAATTCGGGATGCACTCGTCGATTCGTCCGGCTTCGAGGACCATCCGACGGATCCGCTGGCGGGTCCCTTCGCGCACATCGTGATCGACGAGGCTCAGGAGTTGACCGATGCGCAGTGGCAGATGGTGATTCGGCGATGCCCTGCTGGGAGTTTCACCATCGTCGGAGACCGAGCGCAGTCTCGTCGGGGCTTTACCGAGACGTGGCCGGATCGGCTCGAACGAGTAGGTATCGACGAGGTGACCGTCGCCGCTCTCGGCGTGAATTACCGGACGCCGCAGGAAGTAATGGACGTGGCCGAGCCGGTGATCCGGGCGGCGCTGCCCGACGCCAACGTTCCCACGTCGATACGCAGTACCGGCGTGCCGGTCGAATACGGTAACGTCGCATCGCTTTCGACGGTTCTCGCCGATTGGCTCGGTTCGACGACCGGCGGAACCGCATGCGTGATCGGTGATCCTACTTTTCCGCAGTCCGATCGAATCAGCTCGCTGACACCGCAGCTCGCCAAAGGTCTGGAATTCGATCTGGTCGTTCTGATCGACCCGGATTTGTTCGGCTCCGGCGTCGCAGGTGCTGTCGACACGTATGTGGCGATGACACGAGCCACAGGTCTACTCGTCATCTTGACCTCGTCGCAGCGCGAGCGAATCGAGTAGATCCAGCACGGCGTGGATCGCCGGACTCGCATCGGCGCTGCGCCTCCACGCGGCATGCACTTCTCGCTTGGGGGCGCGCGCCAGCGGGACCGCCACGAGCGCCGGGCCGAGAGGCGGTCTTGCGAGACGGGGAATCAGTGCCAGCACATCGTCTGCCTCCACCAGGGAAAGCTGAGTGGAGAAGTCGTCGACGAGGTGCCGAACGTCGATCTCGCTCGACGTGTCCGCGAACAGTCGACGAAACCACTGGTGGCACAACGTGCCCGCCGGGCTCGTCACCCACGGGTACGTCGCGAGGCCTGCCGGTGTCAGGGGCGACTTCCCTGCGGCGAGGGGGTGGGTTCGATTCATGACGACATCGCCGTGGTCGGTGTGAATGGATCGCCGAACGATCGAGCGAGGAGCCACTGCGGGAACTCCGTCGGCGTCGTGCACCAGCGCCAGGTCTGCTGCTCCCGAATGCACACTGTGCAGCGCCCGATCCGGGTCCTCCTCCCCGATCTGCACGGTGAGGTCGGGATGGCGAGCGCTCAGGGTCGCGAGTGCAGGTGCGAGCAGACCGCGGATCGCAGTGGAGAATCCAACCACTCGCACCACCCCGCGCGCGGCACCTTCGTCTGCCGATCTCGCCGACTCCAGACACCGCTCGAGAGCCTGGAACACCTCGTCCGCGGATTCGACCACTGCCCGTCCGGCCGGCGTGAGGACAACACCTCTGCCCGCCTGCGCAAGTACCGGCGTTCCGACCTGGCGTTCGAGCCGTTTGATCTGCTGGGAGACGGCCGACGCGGTGTAGCCGAGCTCGTCGGCCGCTTTCGTCAGCGTGCCCAGGGCGGCAACTGCACGCAGCGCGTGGAGTGCATTGACATCGATCATGAAGCAACGGTACGCAATACTGCCGAAATTACATTGCTGGACCGAGACGATCATGGGGGCTCACACTCGGACAATGAACATGTCCACTTCTTCGGCCACGTCGACGTTCGGCACCAACCTGGTTGCCATGTGCACACCGATGAACGCCGATGGGCAGGTGAGCCGCACCGGCACCGACGCCTTGCTGGCCCACTTGCTCGCGACCGGTTGCGACGGCGTCGTTGTCGCCGGCACCACCGGGGAGGCACCGACTCTCACGCCGCGTGAGCAGGCCGATCTGATCACGGCGACGCGCGAATTCTCGGGCCACGCCCTGCGCGTGATCGCGGGTGTCGGCACCAACGACACCTCCGCCGGGATCGAGTCGGCGCGACGTGCCGCCGATGCAGGGGCCGACGCGTTGCTCGTCACCGCCCCCTACTATTCGCGCCCCACGCAGGCCGGCGTCGCCGATCACATCGTCGCCATCGCCGATGCCGGAGCCCTTCCGGTCATGGTGTACGACGTGCCGGCTCGGACCGGTGTGCCGATCGACGCGTCGACCCTGGTCGACCTCTCGCTGCATACCTCGATCACGGCGGTCAAGGACGCGAAAGGCGACCTGTACGAGGCGATGAACGTCATGGCTGAAACCGACCTGGCCTATTACTGCGGTATCGACGAATTGACCCTGCCCTATCTGTGCTGCGGTGCAACGGGTTCGGTGAGTGTGGTCGGCAATGTCGTCGCCGACCGCTACGCCGACCTCTTCGACGCGGTCCGTGCCGGAGATCTGACTCGCGCGAACGCGGTACAGCGATCGCTGCTACCTCTCGTCGAGGCCGTCATGCGCACCACCCAGGGAGCGATCATGGCCAAGGCGGCCTTGGTCGCCATCGGTGTGCTGGTCGACGCCACGGTGCGGCGACCGTTGCTCGAATCGTCCGCCGCAGATCTGCAGCGTCTGACCCACGCGTTGGCGGTGACAGGAATCGATCAGGAATCGAGAAGCATGCGCGTTCCGATACGACTACCGTGATCGCACACATACCTCGGTGCAATCGACCTTCTCGGTTTCGGTTGCCGTGACGATCAGGAGACACCGCGAGCATGGCGACGACCAAGGTCACGCAGAAATCGGCAGCGCACGCCGCCGACAGTCACGATCTGATTCGAGTACAGGGCGCGCGGCAGAACAATCTCGCCGACATCAGCGTCGAACTTCCCAAGCGACGCCTCACGGTGTTCACCGGTGTCTCCGGGTCCGGAAAGAGCTCCCTCGTCTTCAGTACCATCGCGGCCGAATCCCAGCGCATGATCAACGAGACCTACAGCGCCTTCGTTCAGGGCTTCATGCCGACTCTCGCGCGGCCCGACGTCGATGTGATGGACGGGCTCACGACGGCCATCATCGTCGATCAACAGCGAATGGGTGCCAATCCCCACTCCACCGTCGGAACCGCCACCGACGCCTATGCCATGCTTCGCATTCTATTCAGCAGAGTGGGGAAGCCGTATATCGGCTCTGCACAGGCTTTTTCGTTCAACGTGGCATCGGTCTCCGGTGCAGGTGCTTACAAGGTGGACAAGGGAGGTCGTCAGACCACCGAGAAGAAGTCCTTCTCCGTCACCGGTGGAATGTGCCCGCGCTGCGAGGGACGCGGCTCGGTCAGCGACTTCGACCTCACCGCCCTGTACGACGCGAGCAAGTCCCTCAACGAGAGCGCCATCACGATTCCCGGCTACAGCATGGAAGGCTGGTACGGCAGGATCTTTCGCGGCTGTGGTTACTTCGACCCCGACAAACCCATTGCGAAGTACACGAAGAAAGAACTCGACGATCTGCTGTATCGCGAGCCTACGAAGATCAAGGTCGAGGGCATCAATCTGACCTATTCCGGCCTGATCCCCCAGATCCAGAAGTCGTTCCTCTCGAAGGACGTCGACGCGATGCAGCCGCATATCCGGGCGTTCGTGGAGCGTGCCATCACGTTCACCACGTGTCCCGAATGCGACGGAACGCGGCTCAACGAGGGTGCCCGATCGTCGAAGATCAAGGGCATCAACATCGCCGACGCCTGCTCCATGCAGATCAGCGATCTGGCCACGTGGGTCGCAGGCCTGAAGGAACCGTCGGTGGCACCGCTGTTGACGACGCTGAGCGAGACCCTGAACTCGTTCGTGGAGATCGGCCTCGGCTACCTGAGCCTGGATCGGCCGTCGGGCACATTGTCGGGCGGAGAAGCGCAGCGTACGAAGATGATTCGACATCTCGGCTCGTCGTTGACAGACGTCACCTACGTGTTCGACGAGCCGACGACGGGTCTCCACCCCCACGACATCGAACGGATGAACAACCTTCTGCTGCAGCTGCGGGACAAGGGAAACACCGTTCTCGTCGTGGAGCACAAGCCGGAAACGATCGCCATCGCAGATCATGTCGTCGACCTGGGGCCCGGTGCCGGCAGTGCGGGCGGCCACGTCTGCTTCGAAGGCACCGTCGACCAACTGAGACAGAGCGATACGGTCACCGGCCGCCATTTCGACGACCGCGCGAGTCTCAAGGATTCGGTTCGCGAGTTCTCGGAGGTGCTCGAGATTCGCGGGGCGGACTCGCACAATCTGCGAGACGTGGACGTCGACGTTCCACTCGGCGTGCTGGTCGTTGTCACCGGGGTGGCAGGCTCCGGTAAGAGCTCGCTGATTCACGGTTCGCTCTCGGGCACCGACGATGTGGTCTCGGTCGATCAAGGTGCCATCCGCGGATCGAGGCGAAGCAACCCCGCGACCTACACGGGTCTGCTCGAACCCATCCGCAAAGCCTTCGCGAAGGAGAATGCGGTCAAACCCGCTCTGTTCAGCTCCAATTCGGAAGGTGCCTGCCCGACGTGCAATGGGGCGGGGGTCATCTACAGCGACCTCGCCATGATGGCCGGCGTTGCCACGACGTGTGAGGTGTGCGAGGGCAAACGGTTTCAAGCTTCGGTACTCGAGTACCATTTCGGCGGGCGAAACATCGACGAGGTGCTGTCCATGTCGGTGGCCGAGGCCGAGGATTTCTTCTCCGACGGACCGGCGAAACTGCTTGCGGCACAAAAGATTCTGCAACGTCTCAACGACGTCGGGCTCGGCTACCTGAAGATCGGCCAGCCGCTGACGACTCTGTCGGGCGGCGAACGGCAACGACTCAAGCTCGCGACACATATGGCCGAGAAGGGTGGGGTGTATGTACTCGACGAGCCGACCACCGGGCTACACCTCGCCGATGTGGACAAACTGCTCGGGTTGCTCGACCGCCTGGTCGATTCGGGTAAGTCGGTGATCGTCATCGAGCACCATCAGGCCGTCATGGCCCACGCCGACTGGATCATCGACCTCGGCCCCGGGGCCGGGCACGACGGCGGCCTCGTGGTGTTCGAGGGCACCCCCGCAGACCTGGTGGCGGACGGATCCACCCTGACCGCGAAGCACCTGGCCGCGTACGTCGGATAGCTGACCAGAACCGAACACTCGATGGAGACGACGTGACGACCCTGCCCGACCGCCCTGCAACTGCGCTGCTGATCGTCGACGTCCAGAACGACGTCATGGCGGCCGCCCACGATCGCACTCGCGTCGTCGACAACATGGTGCGACTGGTCTCGCGAGCGCGAAGGACCGACACACCGGTGATCTGGGTGCAACATTCCTCTGACCGCGAGCTCGTGTCCGGCAGCCCGGGCTGGCAACTCGTGGAGGAACTTCCGATCGACGCCGGAGACGCCTTGGTGCACAAGAAGCATGGAGACGCCTTCGAGGGCGCGTCCTTGGAGGAGGTGCTCGCCGATGCCGAAGTGGGGCATGTGGTGGTTGCCGGCGCGCAAACGGACTTCTGTGTGCGATCGACTCTGCACGGAGCTCTAATTCGTGGGTACGACGTGACTCTGGTCAGCGATGCCCACACGACGGAGAACCTGCCGGACCCCGCCCTGCCCACACCGCAGCAGGTCATCGCGCACACGAACATGTACTGGGACAACCAGACCGCACCCGGCCGAACCGCATCGGCCGTCGCCACAGAGGACGTCACGTTCGTCGGCCGCTATCCTGACGCTCCTATTGTTGCTCTGTTCGACTCGTGCTGATCGGCAACCCGGTCATGCACGCACACCATCTCGATCCGGGACAAACGTAGACTGCCGCCCATGGCACTCGATCACGGCGATCCCGGCGACGCCCCGTCCGTTCCCCCTCCCCTGTCTCCGGTGGTCGCGGACCGTCGCCCCTCGGCGGCCGAGGAGGCGCGCACGATCGCTGCGTCCACCAATATCGCGACGCTGGCCAGCCTGACCGCCGACGGCGATCCATGGGCGTCGTTCGTGACATACGGCTTGCTCGACGGCGCACCCGTGCTGTGCGTGTCGCGGATGGCAGAGCATGGTCGAAATCTCGACGGTGATCCACGAGCAAGTCTGTCGATCGTTGCACCCCAGTCACAGACGGACCCGCTGGCCTCGGGCCGCATCACGCTGGCCGGGGTGGTCGAGCGACCGGCAGGAGCCGAGCTCACTGCCGCACGACAAGCGCATCTCGACGCGGTGCCGGCCGCCAAGTACTACGTGGATTACAGCGACTTCACGCTCTGGGTCATGCGAGTGCATCGGGTGCGATGGGTCGGCGGGTACGGCCGAATGGATTCGGCGACGGCAGGCGCGTACTCCGAGGCGTCCCCGGATCCCGTGTCTCCGTCCTCGGCCTACGCCGTCGAGCACCTCAACGCGGACCATGCGACGTCTCTGTTGGCGATGGCCCGAAAGCTGGGTGGCTACCCGGACGCGACCTCGGCGACGTGTACGGCCGCAGATCGATACGGCCTCGATCTGAACGTCCACACACCGCGCGGTGCGGCCTACACCAGAGTCGGTTACTCCGAGCCCATCGATTCCGCGGACGAGCTGCGCGCTGCAACGGTCGAACTGGCCAAGAGGTCGGCTACCGCCCCGTAGTTCCACAGCGACAGCGAGAGCTGCACGTCGACCGGTAGCTGGGCCCTTGGCGAGACGCTCCGCCCCGGGGCGACTACCGTTGTGGCTACATCGCAACGTCTAGGGAGCAGGTAATGAGCATCCAACCGGTCGAATCGAAGCGTCACCGTGTCGTCGTCATCGGTTCCGGGTTCGGAGGTCTGTTCGGCGTCAAGGCGCTCAAGAAGGCCGACGTCGACATCACCCTCGTCGCAAAGACGACCCACCACCTATTCCAGCCGCTGCTCTACCAGGTGGCCACAGGCATTCTGTCCGTCGGTGAGATCGCTCCCACCACACGCGTCATTCTGCGCAAGCAGAAGAACGCCGAAGTGTTGCTGGGCGACGTGCTGAACATCGATCTCGAAGCCAAGACGGTCACGTCCAAGTTGCTCGAGCGCGTCACCGTTACCCCGTTCGACAGCCTGATCGTGGCCGCCGGTGCCCAGCAGTCGTACTTCGGTAACGACCATTTCGCCGAGTTCGCGCCCGGCATGAAGACAATCGACGATGCACTCGAACTGCGCGGACGCATCCTCGGAGCCTTCGAGCAGGCGGAACTCTCCGACGACCAAGAGGAGAAGGACCGCCTGATGACGTTCGTCGTCGTCGGAGCAGGTCCGACGGGTGTCGAACTCGCAGGGCAAATCGCAGAACTCGCCGACCGCACCCTCGACGGAGCGTTCCGCAACATCGACCCCCGCGACGCGCGCGTCATCCTGCTCGACGCCGCACCTGCCGTCCTTCCCCCGATGGGCGAGAAGCTCGGTCGCAAGGCAGCCGAACGGCTCGAGAAGCTCGGTGTCGAGATCCAGCTCAACGCGATGGTCACCGACGTCGACAACGACGGCTTGACCGTCAAGGAAAAAGACGGAACGACGCGTCGTATCGAGGCTCAGTGCAAGGTCTGGTCCGCGGGCGTGCAGGGCAGCCCCCTCGGCAAGCAGCTGGCCGACCAGTCGGGTTCGGAGACGGACCGCGCCGGCCGAGTTCTGGTGGAACCGGATCTGACTGTCAAGGGTCATCCGAACGTCTTCGTCATCGGCGACTTGATGTCGGTCAAGGACGTTCCCGGCATGGCGCAGGGTGCGATCCAGGGTGCCACCTACGCCGCCAAGCTGATCAAGGCATCGGTCAAGGGGCAGGACGACCCCACCCAGCGAGCACCCTTCAAGTACTTCGACAAGGGCTCCATGGCCACGGTGTCGCGTTTCAATGCGGTGGCGAAGGTCGGCAAGCTGGAGTTCGGTGGCTTCATCGCATGGCTCATGTGGCTCGCCCTCCACCTGTACTACCTGGTGGGGTACCGCAGCCGTATCACCACGGTCATTTCCTGGTTCGTCACGTTCCTCGGTAGAGGCCGTGCTCAGATGGCATCGACGGAGCAGCAGGTGTTCGCGCGGCTTGCCATCGAACAACTGAACTCTCTCGAGAAAGCGGGCGACGTGAACAAGCGGACGGCCGAGGTCGAAGAGGAACGCGAAAAAGCAGCGGGTTGATCCACGCAGCACCCGCAAGGTAAGCGAAGCAGAAAGGGCTCCGTCCGACGCACATCGTCGGAGGAGCCCTTTCTTTCTGCCTTGCCCGATCTATCGGGTCGGCTGAAGGCGATGACCGACGGAGGTACTCAGCGAGCCACCCCCGGCCAAGGACAACCGTACGGTGCCGCCCGCCAGATCGACCTCGGAATCCCGACTGTCCGGATAGCGAAGCGTGCTGGACATCGACATCGGTGCCGACAAGCCGTCGTGCGCCACCGTCCCCTCCCCCAGTTCCACCCGGTGGCGCAACAGCGGCCGGCCTCCCACATCGCAGTGCATCGAACTCGCCCACTGTCCCGCCACCTCGTCGAGCCTGCCGATCTGTACGCGCTCACGCAGCCACAGATCCGAGTCTTGTTCCAGTTCGATGACATTGAGCACCGTATGAGAGGCATCGGAGACGACGACCATCGGCTCGGGGTCGAAGACGAGTGACGCTCCCGCCCCCAGCTCGACGTGCCAGTGCGCCGACGAATGACGTTGTGCTGCACCGGGCATCGCCAAGGACGCCGCCACACTACGCACATCCAGACGAGCGCCGGCAGCCACCGAGATCCTGACGCTGATGGTGTCTCCGCCGAGAGGCGTGGCCGCGGTGCCGATCAAGTGGACGGTGTCGGGCCCCGTCTGCCTACCTGCGAGTCCGCCGACCGATGTGATGCGGGGACTGCGTCGACGACTCGCGTCGATGCGGAGCTCGGTGTGCATCGTTCAGTGCGCGTGGTCGTGTGCGTCGGCGTCGGCGATGACCTTCAATTGCTCACGCACCCAGCCGAGCACCGTCGTTGCTGCGGGATCGTCCGTGAGAGAGATCAGGGCCGTGGGACGACCCTCGCGCACCTGCGCGGCGTCGCGCTCCATCACACCCAGATCCGCACCGACGTACGGCGCGAGATCGGTCTTGTTGACGACGAGCAGGTCGGAGAACGTCACGCCGGGACCACCCTTACGAGGCACCTTGTCTCCTCCCGCGACGTCGACGACAAAAATCTGGACGTCGATCAAACCGGACGAAAACGTGGCGGTGAGATTGTCGCCGCCGGACTCCACCAGAATCAGGTCGAGAGGGGGGTTGTTCTCGATCAGGTCGTCGATCGCGTCGAGATTGGCGGTGATGTCGTCGCGTATCGCGGTATGCGGACAGCCGCCGGTCTGCACGGCCGTGATGCGCTCGTCCGGCAACACTGCGTGCCGCCGCAAGAAGTCGGCATCCTCGGTGGTGTAGATGTCGTTGGTGAGCACGGCCAGAGACAGCTCGTCGCGGAGCTGGCGGCACAAGGCGGCCACCAAGGCGGTCTTGCCCGACCCGACGGGTCCGCCGATTCCCACACGCAAAGCATCGCCTGCGACCCGTGTGCGCTTGGGTCGGTCCAACCCGTGGTCGTGGGGCTCACCGTCGATCAGGTGCGGGGGCATGACATCTCCTTCGGTCGAGAAAACGGTACTGCGGTCGAGAACCGTGTCGGCGGTCGTGAATTCAGGATACGAACAATGGGCGATCGCGGACGGCGTGGGCTTCCGCGAACATGTCCAGCAGCGGATCGGACAACTCCATCAGAACCGGGAGCGATGCGCACGCGGCGTCGGCCACTTCATCGCAGAAGTCCCCCAACCGAATGGTGCACGAGGCAACCTCGGCGGGGTCGAGCGCAAGCAGACGTTGCGCCGCGATCGCCGAGCCGGTCATGGTGATGTACACCTGCACGGCCGCGGTGTCGGCGACGGACAGATCTGCTGCGAGTCCCACGTGCCCGGCCGCGACGGCCAGATGCGGCCGTCGGCCGATGGACTGCCAATCGTGATGCGGCCACGCTGATTTGGCCAATCTGAGCAACCCCCGACCCTGAGCTCGCGACGCAGCTCGCACTGCCGGCGACGGCGTCCGAGCATCGCACTCGGCGTCGGCCGCATCCGTATCCAACGAGCCGAGAACGACCGCACCCGCAATGGACGCCGCCGTGGCTCCCGACGTCCGAATTCGCCGACGCAGAAATGCTTCGAGGGTATCGATGTCGCGCACGAAACCCGACGCGATCGCTTCTTCGACTCCCCCGGAATGGACGTGCCCACCGGTGGGAAGTCGCGAATCTGCAAGCGAGAGAAGGGTTGTGACCTGTCGACGTGCAGCGTACGACGACGCAGTCGACGAGAGGGATCCTAGGGCCATCAGAAGAGGAAATACCGTTGCGCCATCGGCAATTCGGACGCCGGTTGTTCCTTCCACACCTCGCCGTCGATACGCACGGTGAAGGTGTCCGGATCGACTTCGATCTCCGGAAGCGAATCGTTCAGCGGCATATCGGCTTTTCTGATCCCGCGCACGTTCGCAACCGGAACGAGACGGCGATCGCACGCAAGGCGATCGGCCAGACCGTCCTCGATCGCTTGTGGCGCAACGAAATGCAGCGACGTCGCAGCGGCTGCCTTGGGTGACGCTCCGAACATCGGCCGCGGCAGCTCGGGTTGCGGCGTAGGAATGGATGCATTGGCATCGCCCATCGCGGCCCACGCGATCATGCCGCCCTTGATGACCATGTGCGGACGCACACCGAAGAAGGCAGGATCCCACAACACCAGATCGGCGAGCTTGCCCGTTTCGATCGACCCGATCTCCGCATCGAGACCGTGGGCCACGGCCGGACAGATCGTGTACTTCGCGACGTATCGCCTGACCCGATTGTTGTCGGCACCGTTGTCCCCGGGCAGGTATCCGCGACGCGCCTTCATGACATGAGCCGTCTGCCAGGTTCGCAGCACCACCTCACCGATACGTCCCATGGCCTGGGCGTCGCTGCCGATCATCGAGATCGCTCCCATGTCGTGCAGCAAGTCCTCGGCCGCGATGGTCGACGGCCGAATGCGGCTCTCGGCGAACGCCAGATCCTCCGGAATGCTCGGACTGAGGTGATGGCACACCATCAACATGTCGAGATGCTCGTCCAACGTGTTCACGGTGTGCGGACGCGTCGGATTGGTCGAGCTGGGCAGTACGTGTGCTTGCGCGGCAACGGTGATGATGTCGGGAGCGTGTCCGCCGCCTGCACCTTCGGTGTGATAAGCGTGTATTCCACGGCCGTTGATCGCAGCGAGGGTGGTCTCGACGAATCCGGCCTCGTTGAGGGTGTCGGAGTGAAGAGCCGCTTGAACTCCAGCCTCGTCGCACACTCGCAGGCACGCGTCGATCGCGGCGGGAGTCGACCCCCAATCCTCGTGCAACTTGAATCCCGAAGCGCCGCCGCGCAACTGCTCCCACATCGAATCGGGATTGACCGTGTTGCCTTTGCCGAGCAGCACGATGTTCATCGGCCAGTCGTCGAGCGATTCGAGCATCCTGGACAGATGCCACGCACCCGGGGTGACGGTGGTTGCCTTGCTCCCTTCGGCGGGCCCGGTACCACCCGCGATCACCGTGGTGATGCCGCCGCCGAGGGCTTCTTCCTTGATCTGCGGGCAGATGAGGTGCACATGGCAATCGATGCCGCCGGCCGTGACGATCTTTCCGTTGCCCGCGATGATCTCGGTCGATGGCCCGATCACGAGATCCGGATGAACGCCGGTCATGGTGTCGGGATTGCCGGCCTTTCCGAGCGCAACGATCCGACCGTCGCGAATACCGAGGTCTGTCTTGATGATTCCCCAGTAATCGACGACGACGACGCCGGTGATGACGGTATCCGGGGCACCGTCTGCCCGGGTGGCACGAGACTGGCCCATCGACTCACGGATCACTTTGCCGCCGCCGAACACCGCTTCCTCGCCGGCCTTGCCCGGACCGCCACTTCGGTCCTCGGTGATCTCGATCAGAAGGTCGGTGTCGGCCAACCGAATCCGATCACCCGTCGTAGGGCCGAACAACTGGGCGTATCGACTGCGACTCATACGCGCCATCAGCTGTCCAACTTTCCTGGAGGTGTCATGCTCAAGCCGTATACCTCGCGGGTCCCACCGAGGGGCACGAGTTGCACCGTCTGCTCGATGCCCGGCTCGAAGCGCACGGCAGTGCCGGCCGGAATGTCGAGCCGACACCCGTAGGCGCGATCGCGATCGAACTGCAGGGCGGCGTTCGCTTGAGGAAGATGCACGTGACTTCCCACCTGCACCGGTCGATCGCCGCCGTTCACCACCGTCAACGTGATCGATTCGGCGCCATCGTTGATCTCGATATCTCCTGCGACGGTGAAGATCTCACCCGGAACCAGATGGCCGTCTCCGCGCTCGGGCGAGATCGGCTCGTGCACCGTGATCAGTTTCGTTCCGTCGGGAAACGTCGCTTCCACCATCACCTCGGGAAGCAGTTCGGGCACACCACTCAGTACGTCGTCGGCCGTGAGCACTTCCCGGCCCGACGCCATCAGCTCGGCCACGGACTTTCCGTCACGAGCACCCTCGAGGAGGTGATCGGTGATGACCGCGATCGCCTCGGGGTGATTGAGTTTCAGGCCGCGAGCACGGCGCCGCCGCGCGAGTTCGGCGGCGTAGCTGACGAGCAGTCGATCCTGCTCGTGCGGAGACAACCGCATGTAGGTTCTCCGTCCGATCGGTGATGATGCTCGGCAATTCTGACACGCAGTCAGCCCAAGGGCACGGTGACCGACCGATCGAGCAGACCCCGCAGGACATTTCGGTCAACAGAAGGGGCCACGTCCTGCAGTTCGGTGACCCCGAACGCGCCCGCGTCCAGGCCGCGTACCAAGACGCCCGCGAGAGCCTGCGCCGTCGCCGGCTCGTCCATCACATCTCCGCCGCGACGATCGAGGTAGTTGCCCAGCCGAGCTGCGGCGACGGGCATCGCGTGACGAAAGAACTCGAACGTGGCCAACCACCGCGTCACCAGATGACCGGGGTGCATGTCCCACCCCTGGTAGAAGCCCCGCTCGAGGGATCTGGTCACCAGATCGAAGTGGCGCCGCGCCGACGCTGCCACTTGTTCGGAGCTACCGGTCGGAACCACCTGGGTGGACCCGTCGCACACCCACACGCCTGTCTGCGCTGCCGCAACCAACATGATGTTCTTGGCATGGTCTGCCACCGGATGAGCCAGAGATTGCTGCGCCGATGTGATTCCACACGCCGCGCTGTAGTCGTAGGTGCCGTAGTGGAGCGACGTGCAGCGACCATCCGCGCGGGCTATCGCACGCGCCAACGTCGTCGTACCGTCGGCACCGATCACGGCCTGCGGGCTTTCGATCTGCAACTCGAAACGGAGTGCCCGATCGGGAAGACCGTGAGCCCGCTCGAGTTCATCGCACAACGCGACCACGGCCGAAACCTGCTCGACCGCGCGGAGTTTGGGCACTGTGAACACGAACCCGTCGGGCACTCCCCCGGCCCCGTCCAGGACGAGTTCCAGGGTTCGAATGCCACGCCGACGCTCATGAGCGGCAAGGCCTTTCGCACGGATGCCCAGCCACGACGGGCCCGCCGTGTCGCGTGCCAGCGCAGCCAACGCTGCACCTGCTGCCGCGGCGTGACGATCCTCGACGGCGTCGGAGCGCCACCCGTAGCCGTCCTCGAAATCGAACCTGAGGTCCTGGATCGGTGCTGCGTTCAGCCGGTCCCGTACCACCGGTAGAGCATCGGTGGTGCCGAGGCCGGCGAAGGCCTCGGGATGCGCATCGAGCAGGCCGAGGGCTGCGGTTCCCCATGCGGCCGGGATGTTCTCGGACGCCTCGGAGGCCGGGACGTAGACAGTGTGGGAGGGCTGCCCGCCTATTCGGTCTCCCGGATAGTGCTGCGCCAGATCGGCATCGATGGGCTCGAAGAGTGCTTCGATGCGGGCGAACGCGTCGTCGGTCAGCGCTCCGCCGGCGGAAGGGGGAACGACATCGTCGTGTCCGGTCATGGGCTTCACTGTCCCAGACGTGCTGTGTTTTCGATATTCGCCAGCCGCACTTTGCCCTGTGCCACCAGGCGACCGCCCTCGTCGGAGATGTCGACCTGCCAGAGTTGCTGGGTGCGGCCTCGATGGATCGGATGTCCGTGCGCGGCAAGAGAGCCCGAGCGCGTTGCTCGCAGGAAGTCCGTGCTGTTGTTCACCCCGACGACATGACCGCGCGAACCGAACCAGGCCGATCCACCGATGCTGGCAACCGATTCCACCACGGCGCACAGAACACCACCGTGCATGATCCCGGCCGGCTGGTGCAGTTGCGGGGTGACATCCCACTCTGCGCGAACGACGTCGCCGGTCACTTCTCGGTAGGTCAGTCCGACCACGCCGTCGAATCCGCGTCCGCAGAGTTCGGTCAACTGTTCCGGGGTGAGGGTCTCGAAGGGGCTCGCTTCGGTGGTGCCGTTCGAATCGGTCATTGCTCCGCTTCCGGTCGCGTACTGAGAATGTTCGCCGACTGCAGTCGACCCATGACCAGAAATACACGACACTCCGCCCGAGAAAATCGGTGGGCCTCTCGTTCGAGTCGAACGAGAGGCCCACCGTGGCAAGGACCGGGAGACACTGCAGCCCTCAGGTCTCCGGCGCGGTCCGTTGGTATGAAATTAGCATAGGCATACCTCAGTTCGGACGCAAGGCCTTCAGGAGGCGCGTAGGCGCTGCCGGCCCGGGACTCCGACTCGCGATCGCACGGGCGCGCCGGCAGCGACCATTGCGTCGAGCAGTAACTGGCCTCGCCGCGTTCCGGCGGAGGGGCCGGTCCCGGCCAAGATCGGGACGTACGTCGACGCACCGAGGATCGCGTCACCCACCAGCGCCCAGAAGACGCGAGCATCCAGCGGAGCCCGCTCACTGATCGCGCGATAGACAGACCCGAGAGACGTCAGGCACCGATGCGCGGTCCAGACGAGAAGAGCCTGTTCACAGGGCAACGTCACGGTTCCGGGCTCGCCGGCTGCCGGATCCTCCGGCAGCACTCGCAAGATGGGCGACGCAACTCCCGCCCAATCGATTCCCCCGTCGCTGTCCATATGGATCCACAAGTTCTCGATGCCCGGATCCCAGGCACGCGCTTCGAGCACGAGCAGTGCTGCAACCCGTCCGACCACCGCATGAATCAGCGCAGTCGCCACCTGCACCGCCGCAGCGTGCGGCACTTCGAGATCCTCGAGCGAACGGCGGTACATCTGCTCGACGCGACCGTCGTCGAGACCGACCGACAGCTGCCACCAACGCCGCTTGCCCTCGTCGGCCATGGCGGCCACCGCGTACATCCTCGGGTAGTCGGGATTGAGCGCGCGCAGAGTGGAGCACGATTCGGCCAGTAAGGCTCGCCCACCGGATCGGTCCGAGAATCGGTGCACATCGGCCCAGCCCGTGAATGCCGCAGTTGCAACTGACACCTGAACGCTCCTTCTGTTCGTGATCGGTGAACTCGCCCCACCGTCGACCAATGGATGTAGGTTAGCCTAACCAGATACGGCTGCCGAGTCAGGCACCGCTACCCTTACCTCGTGTCGCATGGCGAGCAAGGGTTCCGTAACCTAAACCGTGTCCCTTCGATCCAGCGAGGAGTCACGACCCCAGTGACCACAGCTCCGCTACTCGGCCCTCACGGCTCGCGTCGCTCGCCCGACGAGCGATACGGGACCGAGGACGTGCCCACCGGGCCCGCACCGTGGAGTACACGCACCGCTGCGGCAGGGATCGACGCGCTGATCGTGCTCGTGCCGTTGTTCATCGGGTGGTCGATCGTCGACGCCCTTCGCGACGACAACGGCGGTGGCCAGGCCGACCGTGTCGTGTTCGGAGCCATTTCTCTCTCGGTGGCCGTCGCCTTGTTCGTCTGGAACCGCGGCTACCGCGATGGCAACGAGGGGCAGAGCACAGGTAGACGGTGGATGAGTCTGACGCTCCGCGACACCGACACCACCGGCCCGGTCGGTGTCCGTCGAGCTCTCCGTCGCCAGTTCGGTCTCGGCCGGTCCAGTTCGGAGGTCGTGCGCGAGAAGACCGCTGCAGCGGATGATTTCGAGCCCATTCCCAAGGATGGTTCGGTTGCCGCCATTCGCCGACGCAGACTGCTCGGACTGGCAGTATTGGTCGTCGCTCTGGCCGCCGGCATCTTTGCGAGCATCGCCATCGGTGCCCGACCACTGACGTTCGCCGAGATCGCCCATGCATTGATCGATTCGAACGGCACGGACACCGACATCATCGTGCGGACCTTGCGTGTCCCCCGAACGGTGCTGGCGTTGGTGGTCGGCATCGCGCTCGGTATCGCAGGTGCCCTCATCCAGGGACATACGCGCAACCCGCTGGCCGATGCCAGCTTGCTCGGCCTCAATTCCGGGGCGGCGTTCTTCGTCGTCATGGCCATCTACCTGTTCCGGTTCACCTCTCCGAGCCAGTACCTGTGGTTCGCGTTCGCAGGTTCGGCAGTGGCGAGCGTCGTGGTGTTCGGTCTGTCGTCCATCGGGTCGGGCAGATCGAGTCCGATCAACCTCGCCCTGGCGGGCGCGGGTGTCGCGTTCTTCCTCTCCGCGATGACGAATGCCGTCGTGTTGCTCGACCAGACGAGCCTCGACGGCTACCGCTTCTGGGTGGTGGGATCGGTCGCCGGTCGGGGGCTCGACGTGCTGTGGCAGGTTCTCCCCTTCCTGATTCTCGGTGTGCTGATCGCACTCGCCAGCACCCCGGGCCTGAACGTCATGAGCCTGGGCGAGGACGTAGCGCGATCCCTCGGAACCAACATCGCGGTCACCCGAACCGTCGGAATCCTGGCCATCACTCTGCTGACCGGAGCGGCAACGGCCGCGTGCGGGCCCATTGCCTTCGTCGGCCTCGTCGTTCCGCACATCGCCCGAGCGGTGACCGGACCCGACTACCGCTGGCTCGTGCCCTACGCGGGCCTCATGGGCGGCGTGATGCTGATGATCGCCGACGTCATCGGACGCGTTGTGGTGCGCCCGGGCGAGTTGCAGGTGGGCATCGTCCTCGCACTCTTCGGCGCGCCGTTCTTCATCGCACTGGTACGCCGTAGAAAGTTGGCGAGCCTGTGACCGCCGAGATCCGGTCCCCCGAACCCTCCACGGCCGGTCCCGGCACCGTGCCCGCACGGCCCGCCGTTCGCCTGGGGCGGGTGTCCCTCGTCCGCCGTCCACTGATGGTCGTCACCACCGTCCTCGTGGCTGCCGCCTTGATTCTGGTCATGTGTGTCAACATCGGCCGCGGCGACTTTCCGCTGTCGATCCCCCAGGTGCTCGACGTCCTGCTCGGCGGCGGAACGCGGATCGAACGGTTCATCGTCATGGACCTGCGCCTGCCCCGATCGTTGACGGGCTTGCTCGTCGGAGCAGCCCTGGGAATCTCCGGTGCGATCACACAATCCATCTCTCGAAACGCACTCGCCAGTCCCGATATTCTCGGCATCACCGCCGGTGCCAGTGCTGCAGCCGTCGCGCTGATCGTCCTGGGCGGCGGCGGTACCTTCAGCGGTCTGCTCGCCACCCTCGGTCTGCCACTGGCAGCGCTGATCGGCGGAGTACTCACCGCAATAGCGATCTACTCACTCGCTTGGCGGAAAGGCGTCGACGGCTTTCGCTTCATTCTGGTGGGAATCGCCGTCAACGCCATGCTCACGGCCGTCATCGGGTGGTTGCTGATCAGCGCCGACATCAACGACGTATCGCGCGCGCAGGTCTGGCTCAACGGTTCTCTCAACGGAGCCAACTGGTCGACGGTGTGGCCGGTCGCTGTCGCCGTCGTCATCGTCGGGGGCGCAACCATCGTGTCGACGTTCACGCTGGGAGCACTGCGTCTGGGTGACGACAATGCACGATCGCTCGGAGTGCGGTTGCAGCACAGCCAAGCCGTGATGTTGCTCGCCGCCGTCGCACTCGCTGCCGTTGCGACGGCTGCGGCCGGACCGATCGCGTTCGTCGCACTGGCAGCCCCGCAGATCGCGGTACGGCTCCTTCGAACCCCGGGACCGCCGATCATCGCCTCGGCATTACTGGGCGGACTGCTGGTAGTGGCGAGTGATCTCATCGCGCGGACGATCCTGCCGGTGGAACTGCCGGTCGGCATCGTCACCTCGGCACTCGGTGGACCATTCCTTCTGTACCTTCTCGTGCGCAGTAATCGAAAGGCTTCCGTATGACAATCAGCCACGCCTCGCGTTTGGTCGCAGACGATCTCAGCCTCGGTTACGGCGACCGGACCATCATCGAGCACCTCGACCTCGCGATTCACACCGGAGTGATCACCACCGTCATCGGCCCGAACGGCTGCGGCAAGTCGACCCTGTTGCGGTCGCTCGGACGCCTGCTCAAGCCCAAAGCCGGAAGCGTGATGCTCGACGGCCGGGCGATCTCCTCGATGAAGACCAAAGAGGTTGCCCGAACCCTGGGCATGCTGCCGCAGGCACCTACTGCTCCGGAAGGACTGACCGTCGCCGACCTGGTCTCGCGCGGTCGTCACCCCCATCAGTCGTGGATAAGGCAGTGGAGCTCGGACGACGAGGCAGAAGTGGCCAACGCACTCGAACTCACCGGCGTCGGCGACCTCGCCGACCGTCCCGTCGACGAGCTGTCCGGTGGTCAACGGCAACGCGCCTGGATTTCGATGGCACTGGCGCAAGGCACCGACATCCTGCTGTTGGACGAGCCGACCACCTACCTCGACCTCGCCCACTCGATCGAGGTACTCGACCTCGTCGATCGCCTGCACGAGGAGCTCGGCCGCACCATCGTCATGGTGTTGCACGATCTCAACCTCGCACTGCGATACAGCGACCAGTTGATCGTCATGAAGCAAGGAACCATCGTCACGTCCGGTCGCCCTCAGGACGTCATCTCGGAGGAACTACTGCTCGACGTGTTCGGACTCGAGGCAGCCGTGATCGACGATCCCATGTCGGATCGCCCGCTCATCGTTCCGATCGGAACTCGCCACGTGTACGGGTCGGTCGGTGGTCCGGTGAAGTCGGACAGGCGTTCCGGGACACCGGACTCGCGGGCCGTCTAGCGCAGAGCGTCACCGCTCGATCATCGTTCGGACGAGCTTGAAGCCCTGACCGATGGACACGTCGGGCAGGTAGGCCCGGCCGATTGCGTTGCCGATACTGGGCAGGGCGGCCGGATCGGCGAACGTCATGTGCATCGGCTCGTAGCGCGGCTGGAATTTGGATTTGAATGCCAGCAGAGACCGGAACCCGTAGACAGGTTCGAGGGTGCGCCCGAGTACATCGAGCAACCGTTCGAGCAAGCCGGACAGCGTCGACTGCTCGGCGCTGGACACGTGCTCGGGCTGCTTCTCGTCGACTTTGGCCAGAGGTGCACCGGACAGGCTCAGGAACCTGGCCCCCTCCTGCTCGAGGAGCAAGGCGGCAGAGGCGATGAGAAACTCCATTGTCGGCCGAAAACCTTCCGACCGTCTCCGCATGAAATCGAGCGTCCACCCGACGATGACGCCGTCCTCGTAGACGGGCATCCACGACGTGACCCCGTGCACGGTTCGATGTTCGTCGACGGCAATCAGGCATCGCACGTTCTCGTCGTCGACCTCCTCGAGACCGCCGAGGGTGAAGCCCATCTCCGGCATCCCCTTGTCTGCTACCCACTCCTCGGAGATCGCGGTGATCTGATCGGTGATGGCCAGTGGAGCGGTGGGAAACCGAATCCACTCCGCGACGACGCCTGCCTTCTTCGCTCGATTGAGCGCAGTACGAACATCCTGGAACCGCTTGCCGGTGAACGCGATCCCGTCCAGATCGAGCACGGTCTCCTCACCGACCTGGATACCGCCCCATCCCAGAGAATCGGTGATACGCCGGACGGCCGGGGTGACGGAGTAGAAACACGGAATCCACCCGTTCTTCGACGCGAATTCGGCAAACTCGACGACGTTGTCTCGCAACGATTCTCGCGGCCCGACGGGATCTCCGGTGGTCAAAGCCACGCCGGAAATGACGCGATACGCCACGTAGCTGCGGCCGTCGGCGCTGAACCAGTACTTGTTCCCTCGCCAGGTCGTCATCCACGACAGCGCCGAGCCGCTGCTCGACATCAGCACGCTGCGAGCCCGTTCGGTGGCATCGGTCTCCGGGCCGTACACCGGTGTGAGGAAGGTGCTGATCGTGAGCGCACACACCACGACCCAGAACACGACGCCGGTCCACTCGAACAGCAAGGTGGTCGGGGTGCTCTGGGGTAGAAGGGCGGGCTCGAGCCACTGCAGATAGACCGGCGGAACCAGCCTCTGCGGGAAATCGATCAGCAATCCGCCGAAGGACGGCGAGTCGGCGAAACCGCCGCGACCGAGATAGCCACCGATCGAGTAGATCAGGCCGAGTCCTACTACGGCGGCCACGACGGACGCGGCCCAGCGTCGGTACGTGCCAGCCGGTGCCGACACGTCGAAGAACTTCCGAGTGACGATCAGGACCAGCAGGACGATCAGGGGCAGAAGGAAGGGCACGGCAGTGCGGTAGGCAGTGGGAGATTCCAGCCCGTAGAACAACGATTCGTCGTCACCGGCTTCGAGGAATCGGATGGCGTAGTTCGCCACCGACAGCGCGAGCAGAACCACCTGCGAGATCACTGCCATCGCCCACGCGAACCGTCGACCGCGGCGCAAACCGTCACTGACCACCAAGAGGAACAGCGACGGCATGATGCTCAGGATCGTCGGCCCGACTCCTCCGAGCCTGAGGTCGAGCAGCCCGCGGCGGCATTCCACCGGATCGGTCGTGGCATCGGCGCAGATCTCACGAACCTCGGCAGCTGTGTACGGCACACCGCGAACCACGTCGCGAAGCACCGCGAACGGCCCCACGGCATTGGGGCTCAAGGCCGCCAGCACCGGACCGAGGGCACTGGCGGCGACGATCAGCGCGACCAGCACACGTCCTTCACGCTGCGTTCCCGCCAATCTCGGACCGCGCGCCGAGCGGCCGACGATCCACGGGCCCACGATCAGACCGATCACCGCTGCCGCCAACCGAACGACGTCCTGAAGATGACCGCCGAACAAGGCCAGGGTCACCAGAAGGGTCAGAAGTCCGACGCGAATCCGCCTGCGCCACAGCGTGTCCATCCGCGACGTGGCAACCAGCACAACGCCGCAGACCCATGTCGTCGGGCCCACGGCCGTACCTACGTGCAGGCGGAAACCCCAATCCTCGTCGACGGTCTTTGCCAGCACGGCCAGGCCCAGCCCGAACAACGACCCCGCAACCTGCGTCACGAATGCGGCTACCGCGAACCGACGGGAACCGATACGACGTTCGATCGGGGCAGCAGCGAGGAGCACCGCAACGGCCGCCACCACGCAGCCCGCGATATTCGGCGCTGCCAGACCAGATGTCAGCGGCGTCCAGAGATGCCAGTGCTCGAACGGGACGATGCCGACCGCGAAGTACCTGTCGACCTGACCACGGCCGTCCGACACGACGGCATACATCCCCGAAAGCCAAACCACGGCGAGCAGGGTGAAGCTGACCGGGGCACCCACGGCACCGAACAGGATCAGCGACCACAATCGCCGCGACTGCCGCATCGTCGCCGAGGCGGCGGATCTCACGACGGCCACCTTCTCGGACATCCACGTCGGTGCCGCAGCATCGATCGCTTCCGTCGAACTCCCCGACTCGTCGGCGTTCACGCCGTCAGTCCTGTTCTCGTAGCCAGCCACGGCAGTTCTCGACGTAAGCCTTCGGACCACACCGCGAAGCTGTGTCCCCCTGGTACCTCCACGTACTGCACATCCATTCCAGCGGCCTTCGCCGCGTCGTACATCTCCTGCTGGCCCGGTTGGTAATCCTTGTCCTCGGACCCCACGACGAAAATACCGGCAGAGTCCGGGTATCGACGCGATTTCAGCAGGTCGAGAGGGTTGATCGCGGTGAACGCTGCGGCGTTGCCGCCGAACGCCTGCTGCACGGTTCGATCTCGATCGCCGAGGGTCGGCTCGCGCTGACCCGACAGGTCGAGAAACGTGGGATAGACCTCGGGATGATTGGTGGCCATCTGTATCGAGCACGTTCCGCCGTAGGACAATCCGCCGATCGCCCAATGAGCACGGTTTCGATCCACCTGTAGGGAGTTGTCGATCCAATCGGGAACGTCACGTGCGAGGTAGGTGGCCGCATTGCCGAGTGTCGAATCCACGCAGAGCGGATTGGCGATCGACGAGCCGGTGCCGTCGGCCACGACCACCACCGGTGCCAAACCGGCATGATCACGCGCGAAGTTGTCCATGGTCTCGGCGAGCTTGCCCCCGTTGAACCAGTCTTCGGGTGCGCCGGGCTGGCCGGCGAGCAGTACGAGGACAGGAAGGAGCGGACGGGGATCGGCGAAATAGGCCGGCGGTAGGTAGATCTGGGCGTCTCGCGCCGTGAAGTTCGACGCGGTGGCAGGAATGGTGGCGGAGGTGACGCGGCCGGCGGAAGGCAGGTCGGCAGGTGCGGACCAGGCAGATTCCAGGGGTGTGCCGGTGACGGTGTCGGAGACCGGAGGCGGCACGTCCGAGAACGCTATGCGCTCGGCCGACTCGACACCGAGCGCATTTCCCACGGTCGGATACGCATCGAATTCGAGGTTGACGTGCAGAGCAGACGTTGCCACCACGAGTACCGCCGCCAGCACCGACAACACTGTGCCGACCACGCCGCGGGCAGCGATCGACCGTGGTACGAGTGCGAACAGGGCAGCCACACCCACCCCGATCCACACGTAGATCGACATGTCGATCGGATCGGGGAACGGACGCCATACTTTTTCGACCACTACGTAACCGATGGCCGTGACGACGATCGCCGCGGTGGCAGCGATCGGCAGCGCACGCCTGGCGTACCGACGCGACCTCGAGACCAGCAACCACAGTCCGCCGGCGGCACCGAGCACGGACACGATCACCGGCAGTGGCCCATCGAGCAACGACAGTGAATCGAACCACTTCACGCGAGGTCTCCACTCATCTTTCCGACTCGGCCCAGCGGCACCAACTCTCGACAGAGTATGCCCACGGACCCGCTCACGGTCACGACCCGCCGACGCCACTCGACCGCGGCTATGACCGAGACCACAGCACTCGGACGGTAGTTACTACTACGAGTAGTACGCATCCGCGTCGGACTGGCCGTAGACTCGGAGGAATGGCTGGCCTTGGTGAATTGGAACGCGCAGTAATGGACCATCTGTGGGAATCGACGGAGCCGCAGACCGTTCGTCAGGTCCACGAGGCCCTTGCGACTCATCGTGAACTCGCGTACACGACCGTGATGACGGTCCTGCAGCGTCTGGCGAAGAAAAGTTTGGTCGTCCAGCAGCGCGACGACCGAGCTCACCGCTACGCCCCGGTCCATGGTCGCGACGAGTTGGTCGCGAGCCTGATGGTCGACGCGTTGTCCCAGGCCCCCGCCTCCGGCGGTCGTGCAGCTGCCCTCGTGCACTTCGTCGGGCAGGTCGGAGCAGATGAGGCCGCCGCCCTCCGTGAAGCACTCGCGGCGCTGGAAGTGGCACAATCGACGACAGAGTCACCTTCTGCTGCAGAAGGCCGTCCGACGGACTGAGGCTCCTCGTAGTAAGTGAGGACATGAACTCCACCACTGCGCTGGTATTCGCGATACTCGCGCTGATCCTGGCTGGACCTGTGCCGGCGATGCTCGCCCGCGCGAGCTGGCCGTACCGGTCGCCTCGCGCTGCTCTGGTGCTGTGGCAGGCCATCGCCCTCGCGGCCGTGTTGTCGGCCTTCAGTTCCGGCCTCGCAATCGGCGGATTGCTGCTCGTGCCGGGCCCCGACGGCCGTCCGACCACGGCTCCGACCGACGAGATCGACGCCTTGGGCCTGCCTCTGTGGACCTTGTACGTGGTGGTGCTCGCGATCACTCTGGGCATCGGAGCGAAACTGATGTTCTCGGTGGCTCAGGTGGCGGTGCGTACCCGCCGTCGCCGCTCCCGTCATCGCATGTTGGTCGATCTGCTCGACCGGACCGACAAGAGCGACAATCCGTTCAGGGGCCTGCGTGATGCAGACATCCGGGTTCTGGACGCGGCGGAACCGATTGCGTATTGCCTGCCCGGACTACGGCAGCGGGTGGTGCTGAGCCGCGGAACGCTTGCCAGCCTCTCCGAAGCGGAGGTGACCGCGATCCTTAGCCACGAGCGATCACACCTACGATCCCGGCACGACCTCGTGCTGGAAGCATTCACCGCGGTCAACGAGGCGTTCCCCAGAATCGTTCGTAGCAAGTCCGCCCTGAGCAGCGTTCAGTTGTTGGTCGAACTGCTGGCCGATGACACGGCGGTCAAGGTCACCGGACCCACCCCTCTCGCGCGCGCACTCGTGACGTGCGCCGGATCCACCGCACCGCGGGGTGCCATGGCAGCCGGCGGACCGCACACACTCATTCGCGTCCAGCGGTTGAGCGGGCCGGGCAGCGATGTCCGGATCGCCGCTGTGGCATATCTGGCCGCCGTCGTCATACTCGTACTGCCGACCATCTACGTCGCGATGCCGTGGCTCGAAGAGCTGAGCAAGCTCCTCGGCTGATCGAAGGCCACCACACCGAGGGGTCACGCAGGTCACACCCATCCGGGTGAACAAATGGCGGTACGTCCCGTACAGTAGAACTCGGTCGCCATCGCGACCAAGCAATCGAAATGGCACAAACAGCCCCACTTTATGCAGGTTCGACCTGCGTACCGATGGCCAGGTGACAGTGCCCTGGCTCGTATCAATGTGTTCTGGCTGTTTTTCGTGTTTCCCTTCTCGTCGGGTCTCTCAGCTTCGGGCTTATTGGCGTGCCCGCAATCCGGAGAGGCTTTACTGCGTGACCAACGCTGTTTCCAATACCACCGTTTCCCCCGAGTCCGACTCGACGGCCGTACCGACGCCCGCAGCGGCACCGGCGTTCACATTCGCCGAGCTCGGTCTGCCCGAGGCAGTCGTCGCGGCTCTCGCTCGTAACTCGATCACCGTGCCGTCCCCCATCCAGGAAAAGGCGCTTCCCGACGCCATCGCCGGCAAGAACGTCCTCGGTCGCGCGCAGACAGGTTCGGGCAAGACCCTCGCCTTCGGCCTGCCGATCCTGCAGCGCCTGTCGCTGCACACCGATCGACCGGCCGCCAAGCGCCCGCGTTCGCTCGTACTGGTTCCCACCCGCGAACTCGCGTTCCAGGTAGTCGAGTCGCTCGCTCCCTACGCCAACGCACAGGGCCTCCGGGTCATGCCTGCCGTCGGCGGCACCCCGTTCAACAAGCAGGTCGAGCAGCTTCGCCGCGGAGTCGACGTACTGGTCGCCACTCCGGGACGACTGGCAGATCACCTGCGTCAGGGCACCTGCATCCTCGACTCCATCGAGATCACCGCGCTCGACGAGGCCGATCAGATGGCCGACATGGGCTTCCTGCCCGAGGTGCGCGCCGTACTCGCCGATACACCCGCAGACGGCCAGCGGATGCTGTTCTCGGCCACCCTCGACCGCGAGGTCCAGTCATTGGTTCGCCAGTTCCTGCCCGACCACGTCGAGCACTCCACCCAGGACGGCAAGGCCAGCGTCCGAACCATGGACCACTACGTCCTCATGGTCGACCGCGGCCAGAAGGATCTGGTGCTCTCGGAGATCGGTGCCCGTGAAGGCGGCCGCACCATCATGTTCGCGCGCACCAAGCTGGGCTGCGACGGCATCACCGATCGCCTGCGCGCCCTCGGCATCGCTGCAGAGTCGCTGCACGGCGGCAAGGCACAGAACCAGCGCACCCGAGTGCTCGAGCGATTCAAGAACGGTCGCACCCCTGTGCTCGTGGCCACCGACGTCGCGGCCCGCGGAATTCACGTCGACGGAATCGACCTGGTCGTACACGTAGATCCGCCCGCCGACCACAAGGACTACCTGCACCGCGCCGGCCGCACGGCACGCGCCGGAGAAAAGGGCACCGTCGTCGCGATCGTGCTCCCCAATCAGCGTCGTCAGGTTCTGCGTTTGACCGGGATGGCCGGCGTCAAGGCCACCGCGGTCAACGTCTCCCCCGGTTCGGCCGAACTCAACAGCATCACCGGCGCCAAGAAGCCGACCGGTGAGCCGTTGCGTGCCGAATCCACCCCGCGTGATCGCAACAGCCGCCCGCGCACCGGTGGCTACCAGGGGTCCAACCCCCGCAGCGGTGGCTACCAGGGTTCCAACCCGCGCAGCGAAGGCGGCTACCAGGGTGACCGTCCCCGCACCGGATACCAGGGATCGAGCCCTCGCACCGGCGGCTACCAGGGATCCAACCCGCGCAGCGAAGGCGGCTACCAGGGTGACCGTCCCCGCACGGGATACCAGGGATCGAGCCCTCGCACCGGCGGCTACCAGGGATCCAACCCGCGCAGCGAAGGCGGCTACCAGGGTGACCGCCCGCGTCGCTCCGACTCGAGCTCGTACCGCGGCTCAGAGGGTCGCGGTTACGAAGGTCGCGGCTCGGACAACCGTGGCTCGGACAACCGTCGTCCCGCATCCGCCCCGCGCCAGGACGAGAACCGATCGGGTGGGTTCCGTAGCCGCACCGAGCGTCGTTCGTACGACGGTTTCGACGGGCCTGCACGCAGCCACTGATCCATTGTTCGAGGCGAAGTCCTGATTGGACGGGCTTCGTCGCTCGAACCCCGAGGTGCCGCATTCTTCGCGAATGCGGCACCTTTTTCTTCGTATCGGCCGGCGTCGCACCCGACCCAGGGGGTTGGCTCGCGCGAAATCGCGCGGCAAGGAAAGCTGTCTGTATGACCTCAGCAGCAAAAGAGACAGAACTGGCTCAGATCGGAGTCACCGGACTCGCCGTCATGGGCTCCAACATCGCGCGTAACTTCGCCCACCACGGGCACACTGTCGCGTTGCACAACCGCAGTATCGCTAAAACCGACGCGTTGATCGCCGAGCACGGTACCGAGGGCAACTTCATCCGTACCGAGACCATCGAGGAGTTCGTGGCCGCGTTGGCGAAGCCGCGGCGCGTGCTCATCATGGTGAAGGCAGGCGACCCGACCGATGCGGTGATCGAGGAACTCGCCGGTGTGATGGAGGAAGGCGACATCATCATCGACGGCGGCAACGCGCTCTACACCGACACGATCCGCCGCGAGGCGGCCATGAAGGACCGCGGTCTGCTCTTCGTCGGCGCCGGTATTTCCGGCGGCGAAGAGGGCGCGCTCAACGGCCCGTCGATCATGCCGGGTGGTCCGGCCGAGTCCTACAAGGCATTGGGACCGTTGCTCGAGTCCATCGCTGCGCAGGTGGACGGCACGCCGTGCTGCACGCACATCGGCCCCGACGGCTCCGGCCACTTCGTCAAGATGGTGCACAACGGCATCGAATACGCCGATATGCAGCTCATCGGCGAGGCGTACAACCTCTTTCGCGACGCGCTCGGGTACTCGCCTGCGCAGGTTGCAGACGTCTTCACCGAGTGGAACAAGGGCGATCTGGAGAGCTATCTCGTCGAGATCACTGCGGAGGTGCTCCGCCAGGTCGACGCCAAGACAGGCCAGCCGTTGGTGGACGTGATCGTCGACGCCGCCGAGCAGAAGGGCACCGGCCGCTGGACCGTCAAGGCGGCACTCGATCTGGGTGTGCCCGTCACCGGCATCGCCGAAGCAGTCTTCGCCCGGGCGCTGTCGGGGTCACGGGCACAGCGCAAGGCGGCCGTGGGGTTGGCCTCGGGTGCCCTGGCCGACAAGCCCACCGACGCGGAACAGTTCACCCACGACATCAGCCGTGCGCTGTACGCGTCCAAAATTGTGGCGTACGCACAGGGATTCGATCAGATCGCCGCCGGCAGCGCCGAATACGACTGGGATCTGCACCCCGGAGACCTCGCCACGATCTGGCGTGGCGGCTGCATCATCCGCGCGCGTTTCTTGAACCGCATCAAGGACGCGTACGACGACAACGCCGAACTACCGAGCCTCATCCTGGCACCGTACTTCCGTGACGCCATCGAGAACGCGATCGACAGTTGGCGGCGCGTCGTCATCACGGCTGCGTCGCTCGGCATCCCGGTGCCTGCGTTCGCATCCTCGCTCTCGTACTACGACGCGCTGCGTGCCGAGCGTCTGCCTGCGGCCTTGACACAGGGACAGCGCGACTTCTTCGGTGCGCACACCTACGAGCGCACCGATTCCGAGGGCAAGTTCCACACTCTGTGGAGTGGAGATCGCTCCGAGATCGAAGCCTGACATCGGTCCCTCGCCGGTGGCACCGCGCGTACTTTCGTGCGGTGCCACCGGTGTGATCGGTCTTCGCTCGCTCAGAAGGGCACCGGCCCGAGTATCGGTTGCACCACCGTCGACGGAATTCCCTCCCACGGCAGTGCACCTTCGAGGTCCCTCCAGACGGCTTGTACGGCGCTGAAGCGTCCCGTGCCGTACACGTCGGAGGCGACGTACAGGATGTCCGCACAATCCGGTACGTCGATGGCCAGAAGATCGAATCCTGCTGCTGCACAACCGATTCCGGATTCGATCTCCAACATCCCCGACGCCACCGAAGTCCCCAGCGCGTTCAGGATCATCGAGGATTCACGTGGCCCGCGTCCCGTCACGACGATTTCGGGGCTGCCCAGGTCGGTGAGACCGACCGTGTAGCAGAACGCGGGATGAATGCCGTCTCGATCGACCTCCGATTCCACGTACTGCAGCGCCCACCCGAATGTCTCGATCGTTGCCCTCACGTCATCGAAGTAATTGTCGACACCGAACCCTCGGCACATCTTGCACATGACTCCCCCACCTTCGCCGTGCAACCGCCCCTGCGGAGATTGCGTCTCGAACGCCATTCGAACTCACGTTCTAGGGCAAGTATTGCGTGCGGTACCGACAAGAACGGTCGAACGCGTCGTCGATCCGGCGGTAAGGTCAGCTCCATGCCGGGTCAATCCACTCGATCGTTCGCAGACCTCGGTCTCCCCGTCGTTCTGGTGCACTCCCTCAGGAATGCAGGTGCTCGCGACCCGTTTCCCATTCAGGTCGCGGCGATCCCCGATGCCCTTGCCGGACGGGACGTCCTCGGGCGCGCACCCACGGGCTCGGGTAAGACCCTGGCGTTCTCACTGCCGATTCTCGTCCACCTTGCCGGCAAGCGAAGCGCACCTGCGGCACCGCGCGGGTTGATTCTCGCCCCCACGCGGGAACTGGCACTGCAGATTCGTGAAGTACTCGACATCCACGGTGCCACCTTCGGACTTCGAACCGTCGGCGTCGTCGGAGGTGTTCCGCTCGAACGCAACGTCCGAGATATTCAGCGCGGAGTCGACATCGTGGTCGCGACTCCCGGCCGGCTCATCGATCTCCTCCAGCGACGCTCGATCACACTCGAGCATATCGAGGTCACTGTCATCGACGAAGCAGACCGCATGGTGGACATGGGTTTCCTGCCTCAGGTCGATTCACTGCTGGCCGCCACCCCGGCACACGGTCAGAGGATGCTGTTCTCCGCGACGCTGGACGGGGAGGTCGACGGGCTGGTCGAGAAGTTTCTGAAAGACCCCGCTGTGCACTCCACTGCGGCAGCCGTCAGCGAACCCGACATGACCCATTTCGTCTTCCGAATCGAAGCGGCCAGGAAGACCGAAGTCGCTGCTGCACTTGCCAACCGCGACGGGAAGACACTTCTGTTCCTACGGACCACCCATGCCGTCGATAGACTCACCGACGAGTGCCTCGCGCTGGGTGTGCCGGTATCGTCGTTGCACGGCAACAAGACTCAGGCGCACCGCACCCGATCGCTCGCGGCCTTCGGCGAGGGCACGTCCGTGGCTCTCATCGCAACCGACGTGGCAGCCCGCGGTGTTCACGTCGACGACGTGACGCTCGTCGTTCACGTCGATCCCCCGGTCGATTTCAAGGATTACCTGCACCGCGCCGGACGTACTGCACGTGCGGGTGCCCGCGGAACCGTCGTGACGCTGGCAACGGACGACCAGTTGGATCGCGTCCGATCGATGGCCGACGAGGCCGGCGTTGCCGCCACGGTCATCGATACCGATCTGGACCAGTCCGCGTGGCGTCGACCGACGGGCGCACGCACCCCGATCGGTCGACCGCTACCTGCCCCGGTACCGACGACGAGCGGTGCTGCGACCGACACCCGAACTGCGCGTGGTCCGGGCCGGACGGGTACGCCGGGCAGGCGTGGGCGGAGCGATGGCACCGGGAGCCGGCGGGGTGGCGGTAGCAGAGGACGACGCGGGTGACCGCGTCCTGGCCGGCGGTCGTACTCGCGCTGATTTCGGCGTTCCTGTTCGCCTGCGCGTCGGTCGCGCAACAGAGCGCGGCCGCGTCCGTCCCCGAAGGTGAATCCCTCGTTTCGGCACTGGTGCGTAGCCCGCGGTGGTGGGTGGGCGTCCTCGGAGACGGCGGTGGCTATGCGGTTCAGATCGCCGCGCTGTGGGTCGGCTCGGTACTGATCGTCCAACCTCTGCTGGTGACAGCACTGCTGTTCGCTCTCCCGATGTCGGCAAAGCTGGTCGGGAGAACACTGCCCGCCACCACCTGGGCGCTCGCCGTGGCGATGGCCGCGGCACTCGCCGTCTTCATCGTGGTGGGCGACCCGAGCGAGGGCAATACCGACGCCCCTTTCGTGCAATGGCTCGTTCCACTGATCGTGGTGGCCGTCGTGGTCGGCTGCGCCGCCGCGGGCGGATTGCTGCTCACCTCGCCGGGAGTTCGGGCACTACTGCTCGGTGCAGCGGGAGGATTGCTGTTCGGCCTGGCGGCTGCGCTGACCAAGAACGTCACCGACCTCGTCGACGGTAACCCGGTCGAGGCGCTGACGGCCTGGCAGACCTACACGCTGATCGGATCCGGCGTCGTCGGCTTCTACCTGCAGCAGCGTGCATTCCAGGTGGGTCCGCTGTCGGCGTCGATGCCGGCCGTGACGATCTGTGAACCACTCGGCGCGGCGTTCGTCGGAGTCACTGTCCTGAACGAGCGAATCAGAACCGAGGGCGCAGCCCTGACGGTCATCGTCGTGGCCGTGGCCGTCATGATCGTCACGACGGTCCTGCTGTCGCGTACGCAGGCTGCGAACGCGTCCGAACCGACCGCTCGGGACGGGGCGTCGAACCCAGGAAGTCCATCCGACCGGTAGTCTCGATCAACGTGCAGTTCCTCGATGGTCACCAGCCGCCCTACGATCTCACCTACGACGACGTCTTCCTCGTCCCGAACCGGACCGATGTCACTTCTCGTTTCGACGTGGACCTCAGCACGGTCGACGGGTCGGGAACGACCATTCCGATCGTGGTGTCGAACATGACCGCAGTATCTGGTCGGCGGATGGCCGAGACCGTCGCACGACGCGGTGCCATTGCCGTCATTCCGCAGGACCTGCCCACCGAGGCCGTGGCCGAAACGGTCGCATTCGTCAAGAGCAGAGATCTCGTTGCCGACACACCGGTCGTTCTCGGCCCCAACGCCTCGGTCTCCGATGCGCTCGCCCTGGTGCACAAGCGCGCTCATGGATCCGTCGTGATCGTCGAGCACGGCAAGCCCGTCGGTGTCGTCACCGAGAGCGCCTGCGCGGACGTCGATCGCTTCGCTCGGCTCAGCTCGGTGGCCGCGACCGACTTCGTGCGGGTGGCCCGCAACGACTCACCCAAAGAGGTCTTCGAGCTGATGGAGGCCGCCCACGCCCAGCTCGCGATCGTCGTCGAGAACGACGGTTCGTTGGCCGGTGTGGTGACGAACACCGGTGCCGTCCGCACCGGCATCTACGCCCCTGCCGTCGACGCGTCGGGACGGCTGCGGATCGCTGCCGCGGTCGGCATCAACGGCGACGTGGCGAAGAAGGCGACGGCACTGGTCGAGGCCGGTGCGGACGTCCTGGTGATGGATACCGCCCACGGGCACCAACAGAAGATGCTCGAAGCGTTGGCCGAAGTGCGTTCGCTCGATCTCGGCGTACCGCTCGCCGCTGGCAACGTCGTCTCCGCTCAGGGCACCCGTGACCTGGTGGCGGCGGGTGCGGACATCGTCAAGGTCGGTGTCGGCCCCGGGGCCATGTGCACCACTCGCATGATGACCGGCGTGGGTCGGCCGCAGTTCTCCGCCGTGGCCGACTGTTCGGCTGCCGCAGCCGAACTCGGTGCGTCGGTCTGGGCCGACGGCGGTGTTCGCCATCCTCGCGACGTCGCGCTCGCGCTCGCGGCCGGTGCCGCCAACGTCATGATCGGATCCTGGTTCGCGGGCACCTACGAATCTCCCGGAGACCTTCGCGTCGACGCGGCGGGCAACCGATACAAGGAAAGCTTCGGCATGGCGTCCAAGCGTGCCGTCGCGGCGCGCACTGCCACCGACGGGGCCTTCGACCGCGCCCGCAAGGCGTTGTTCGAGGAAGGGATCTCCAGTTCCCGGATGCGACTGGATCCGGATCGTCCCGGCGTCGAAGACCTCATCGATCACATCTGCGCAGGTGTGCGCAGCACATGCACTTATGCCGGGGCACGTTCCCTGCCCGAATTGGCCGAACGAGCCGTCCTCGGGGTCCAGTCGGCCGCAGGATTTGCCGAAGGGCGCCCCCTGCCGTCCGGGTGGTAACGCACCGAGACGGTTAGACTCACCCACTACGAGTTCGACGACGTTCGCTGTCGTTGCCCGCGCCGAGACGAGAACGTCGACTCGGCGCGGTGCGGCGACGCGTCGGCCACCACCGGTGTGCCGCAACGCGAACCAGACAGAAGGGAATCAGGTGCCCGAGGCACCCACTATTTCGGTTGCCGGTTCGGCAACTGCGGAGCAGCACGACGACGGTTCCACATCGGAGGGATCCTCTATCGAGCCGGGAGAGAAACCCGGCGACACCGATTTCGACAGGTCCCCGCAGACGAGCGGAGCGGTACTGCTCTCTCAACTTCGGCGGCGTTGACCTGTGGCCACTCTCGTCACCATCGTCAGCCTGATCGGCTTCGTGGCGCTGACGGCAGGTACTGCCCTCTTCGTCGCGGCCGAGTTCTCCCTCACTGCTCTCGAACGCAGTGCGGTCGAGTCTCAGGCCGAGAACGGCGACCTACGCTCGCGCCAAGTTCTGCATGCTCACAAGACGCTGTCTTTTCAGTTGTCGGGCGCGCAGCTGGGCATCACGATCACCACCCTCATCACGGGTTATCTCGCGGAGCCGGTCCTGGCAGGATTCATCAGGCCGGTGACCACCGCGCTGGGTGCCTCGGACTCTCTCGCGTCGGGCATCTCCCTCGCGGTGGCTCTGATCTTGGCCACGTCGTTCTCGATGATCTTCGGTGAACTGGTCCCCAAGAACATCGCCATTGCGAAACCGATGTCGACCGCGCGGGTCACAGCCGGAGCGATGGCCGGGTTCTCCCTGATCTTCAAATGGGCGATCAACGGACTCAACGGCTCGGCCAACTGGCTCGTGCGGCGGCTCGGCATCGAACCGGCCGAGGAACTCCGTTCGGCGAGATCACCGCAGGAGCTCGGTTCACTGGTCCGAACGTCGGCCCAGCAGGGCTCGATCGACGAGAACACCGCACGTCTGGTCGACCGGTCGTTGCAGTTCGGCGACCGCACCGCCGAGGAACTGATGACTCCGCGGGTCAAGATCGAGACTCTCGCCACCGACGCGACCGTCGCCGACCTGATCGAAACCGCTGCGCGAACGGGCTTCTCTCGGTTCCCGGTGGTCGACGGCGACCTGGACGACACCGTCGGCGTCGTACATATCAAGCATGCGTTCACGGTGGCCGGAGCGGACCGCCGGTCCACCACTGTCGAGTCCCTGGCGCGCGACGTTCCGGTCGTTCCGTCGAGCCTGGACGGCGACGCTGTGATGGAACGCGTGCGAGCCGACGGAATGCAGGTGGCCCTCGTGGTGGACGAGTACGGCGGCACCGCAGGCATGGTGACCATGGAAGATCTGATCGAGGAGATCGTCGGCGACGTGCGCGACGAACACGACGAGCCGGAACTGGACGTCGCTCGTTCGGGCGACGGCTGGGACTGCGCGGGGCTGCTTCGCATCGACGAGGTTGCGTCGGCGACGGGCTATTCGGCCCCGGAAGGCGAATACGAAACCATCGGGGGCCTGGTACTGATGCAACTCGGCCGGATTCCATCAGAGGGAGACGCGGTGCTTCTACCGTCCCCGGCGACGGAGGACGTCCCCGACGGCGACGGCGGGTGGATGGCGCGCGTGATCCGCATGGACGGCCGCCGTATCGATCGTGTGCTGATCCTGCCGGTCGACGCCGAAGCAGTGGCGCGTCTGCGATCGGACGGTGAGGTCGATGGGTGACTTCCTCGGGGTAGGTCTGGCAGTTCTGCTGCTGGCCGGAAACGCCTTCTTCGTCGGTGCCGAGTTCGCACTGATCTCAGCTCGCCGTGATCGTCTCGAGGCATTGCTGGCGCAGGGCAAGAAGCGCGCGCAGAGCGTCATCGAGGCCGGTCAGAATCTGTCGCAGATGCTCGCCGCGGCACAACTCGGCATCACGATCTGCTCGATTCTGCTCGGCCGCGTCGCGGAGCCCGCGGTCGCGCACTTGATCGAGGTGCCCCTGGAGCTGGTCGGCATCCCCGGCTCGTTCCTGCACCCGATCGCCTTCGCCATCGCGCTGACACTCGTCGTCGTCCTGCACATCCTCGTCGGCGAGATGGTCCCGAAGAACATCGCCATCGCCGGCCCGGAGAGCACCGCCATGGTGCTCGTGCCCATCCACCTGATGTTCATCAAGGTGGCGTTGCCCCTGATCTCGTTCTACAACCTGTGCGCCAACCTGACGCTGCGCATGCTTCGTATCGAGCCCAAGGACGAACTGAGTTCGTCCGTCTCGGCGGTGGAGCTGTCGCAGATGATCGGCGAATCGCGCTCGGAGGGACTGATCGACGCCGAGGAACACCGCAGATTGCGCCAGGCTCTCGAGACCTCGGGCCGAACCGTGGCCGAGGTTCTGATTCCCTCGCATCAGGTTCGGAGTATCGAGCTGTCCGGGCCGGATCACACTCTCGGTCCGACCCTCGGTTCGGTGGAACGCGCAGTCATCGAAACCGGGTTCTCTCGGTACCCGGTGCGTGATGCGAGCGGTTCCCTGGTGGGCTATCTGCACCTGAAGGACGTGCTCGACGACATGGCCGACGATTCCGCCGGCCCGGAGACCGTCATTCCCCGCAGCGACGTCAGGGCCCTGCCCGTGGTGTCCATAGACACCGTGCTCGACGACGCGCTGACGAAGCTGCGGCGCGCCAGCAGCCACCTCGGTGCCGTGCACGATGCGACCGGTGCCACGGTCGGCATCGTCGCGCTGGAGGATCTGGTGGAGGAGTTCGTGGGCACGGTTCGAGACGGGACTCACCGTGTCGCCGGTCCCCGACCGGGTCAGTCCGCACCTACCGGTAACCCGCGGAACGTCTGAATGGGCGAATCGGCAACGCTGACCGAGGCGGAGTGGACTGCCCGGCGAGACGCGCACTCGGCTCGGGTGGAGAGTCTCGTCGGCAGCTATCTGGTCGATCGCGGACACGGCAATGTGCATCCGGTGGTGGATTTCTTGTTCACCTACTACAGCCATCGCCCGGGTCAGTTGCGCCGATGGAATCCCGGCCACGGCACGGTTCTGACGGGCGATCGGGCGCGTGACTTCGCCGAGTTCGCCTCGTACGAGCAGGTCGAGACTGCGGACGGTCCAGGATTCCGGGTGCGGTCGGATCTGCTCGAGCGACGCCGGCCCAGCATCGAGTTCGTTCTGGGTCTGCTGTCGGCGACGCGGGAGCGACCGCCCCTGCTCGGCTGCTTCGGTCTGCACGAATGGGCGATGGTCTACCGCGGCGGCGACTCGGCAGTCCGGCACAGCCAGGTCCCATTGCGACTCGGTCACGAGGGAACCGACGCCGTGGTCGACTCGATGACGTTGCGGTGCACTCATTACGACGCCTACCGCTTCTTCACCGAGGACGCGGTACCGCGTAACGCCCTCGCGTTGTCCCCCGAGTCGCGCCTGGGGTCCGAGCAGCCCGGTTGCATCCACGCGTCGATGGATCTGTACAAGTGGTGCTACAAATTGGGTCCGTTGATCGACTCGGAGTTCGTGACCGACTGTTTCGAGTTGGCGTTGGAGGCGCGAACGATCGATATGCGCGCAAGTCCGTACGACCTGAGCGAGTACCATCTCGATCCCATCCGAATCGAAACTGCGGCTGGACGGGCAGAGTACGTTCGCGCTCAGGGAGAGCTGTCGGAAAAGGCCGCTCCCCTACGCTCGGCACTGATGGATCGGTGTCGAAATCTGCTCACCGGCGGCGGGTTCGGCGTCGGACCTACCGCCGAGTAACATCGACAGCGTTGTCGTGGGGACACCGTCACCGGTGTCCGTGACCGGAAAGAGTGAGGAATTCATGACCGATCGTGTGCAGGCTGGTGGACTTCAGGTCGCCAAGGTCCTATTCGATTTCGTCGAGAAGGAGGCGCTGCCGGGTACCGACGTAGATTCGGAGGCCTTCTGGGCCGGTGCCGCGTCGGTGATCGCCGATCTCGCTCCCAAGAACAAAGCGTTGCTGGCCGTCCGCGACGAGATTCAGGGCAAGGTCGACGCGTGGCACGGCGAGCATGCCGGTGCCGATTACGACCGCGCAGCGTACAAGGCCTTCCTGAAAGAGATCGGCTACCTGCTCGACGAGCCCGCCGACTTCCAGATCACCACGTCCGGCGTGGACACCGAGATCACCACCACGGCCGGGCCGCAGCTCGTGGTTCCCGTGCTCAATGCACGCTTTGCGATCAATGCCTCCAACGCACGATGGGGCTCGCTCTACGACGCCCTCTACGGAACGGACGCCATCCCCGAGACCGACGGAGCCGAGAAGGGCACGAGCTACAACAAGGTCCGCGGAGACAAGGTCATCGCGTTCGCGCGTGACTTCCTCGACGAGGCATTGCCGCTGAGCTCCGGCTCGCACGTGGGGACCACCGGATACGTCGTCGACGCCGCCTCGCTGACGGTGACGTTGGCCGACGGCAGCACCGTCGGTCTGAAGGATCCGTCCCAGCTGTTGGGCTACCAGGGCACACCCGATGCGCCGACGGCCATCCTGTTCGTGCACAACGGTTTGCACTTCGAGATCCAGATCGACCCCGAGAGCCCGATCGGCAAGACGGACGGAGCGGGCGTCAAGGACGTGCTCCTCGAGTCGGCTGTCACCACGATCATGGACTTCGAGGACTCGGTCGCCGCAGTCGATGCCGACGACAAGGTTCTGGGCTACCGCAACTGGCTCGGTCTGATGAAGGGCGATCTCACCGAGGAGGTCTCCAAGGGCGGCAAGACGTTCACTCGCGCGATGAACAAGGACCGCACCTACACCTCGGTCGACGGTTCCGAGCTGACGCTGCACGGCCGTTCGCTGCTGTTCGTCCGCAACGTCGGCCACCTGATGACCTCCGACGCGATCCTCGACGCCGACGGCAACGAGGTTCCCGAGGGCATTCTCGATGCGCTGTTCACGTCGCTCGCCGGTCTGCACTCGTTGACTCCGGACAACGTGCTCTCGAACTCGCGTACGGGCTCGCTGTACATCGTCAAGCCGAAGATGCACGGACCGGACGAGGTCGCCTTCACCGCCGAACTGTTCGGCCGGGTCGAGCAGGTTCTCGGCCTGCCCACCAACACGCTCAAGGTCGGCATCATGGACGAGGAGCGCCGCACTACGGTCAACCTCAAGGCCTGCATCCAGGCCGCGTCCGAGCGGGTCGTCTTCATCAACACCGGCTTCCTCGACCGCACCGGCGACGAGATTCACACCTCGATGGAGGCAGGGCCCGTCGTTCGTAAGGGAGCGATGAAGGGCGAGAAGTGGATTGCCGCCTACGAGGACTTCAATGTCGACACCGGCCTGGCGGCCGGCCTGCAGGGCAAGGCGCAGATCGGCAAGGGCATGTGGGCCATGCCCGATCTGATGCACGACATGCTCGAGCAGAAGATCGGCCACCCCAAGGCCGGCGCGAACACTGCGTGGGTTCCCTCCCCCACCGCAGCGACCCTGCACGCCTTGCATTATCACAAGGTCGACGTGTTCGCCCGTCAACACGAGATTGCGAAAGCCAAGCGCGCCACCGTCGACGAGATCCTCGAGATCCCTCTCGCGCCGTCCACCGACTGGACCGACGAGGAGAAGCAGAACGAACTCGACAACAATTCGCAGTCCATCCTCGGTTACGTCGTGCGCTGGATCGACCACGGTGTCGGATGCTCCAAGGTGCCCGACATCAACGACATCGCTCTTATGGAAGACCGTGCGACGCTGCGTATTTCGAGCCAGTTCATTGCGAACTGGTTGCGGCACGGCATCGTCACCGAGGAGCAGGTGCGCGAATCGCTGAAGCGAATGGCACCGGTGGTCGACCGGCAGAACGCGTCCGATCCGACGTACAAGCCGTTGGCACCCGATTTCGACACCAACATCGCCTTCCAGGCTGCGAGTGATCTGATCTTCCAGGGCACGAGCCAGCCCAACGGGTACACCGAGCCGATCCTGCATCGTCGCCGACGGGAGTACAAGGCCGTCAACGCCTGACGGACTTGTCGACCACGTGGGTGAACACCGGAACTCAGGGCGCGGACGTTCCATAGCCGCCGGGCCCGTGATCGTCGTACTGACGATCGCGGTCCTGGTGGCGGCCGTGTTCGGATGGTTTGCGCTGCGTGATCGAATTTCGGATCAGGGGATCGAGGCAGCCGACACCTGCGTGGAGGGACCGGCCGTCCTCACCGTGGCGGCCGACCCCGACATCTCCGCCGCGATCGAACAGCTGGCAACACGATTCGACGCGACCGCCCCGGTGATTCGCGATCACTGTGTGACAGTAGAGGTTCGAGCCATCGCATCCGATGCGGTGCGGGCGGCACTGAACTCCGGTGCCGACAACTGGGATGTCGGTGCGCTCGGCGCTCGACCGGGTCTGTGGATACCCCAGTCCTCGGCAGACGTCGAGGCCGTCGTCGACCGTGGAGCCATCGACGGTACGCCGCGGCCTGTCGCATCGAGTCCGATCGTCCTCGCTGCACCGGGCGCGGTGGCCGACGCCGTCGTCGCCGCAGGCTCGAACTGGGCAGATCTGATACGACTGCAACGCGACCCGCAGGCTCTCGGACTCCCCGAATGGGGTGGGCTTCGACTCGCCGTGCCGTCCGGCTCCGACACCGGCGCGAGCACTCTTGCGGTCGCGGCCATCGCGGCAGGCGTACGCGGTGACCCGACCACCGCACTCACCGTCGATGAGGCCTCCTCGACGCAACTGGTGTCGGCGATGTCGGAGTTGGCGGTGACCGATACCGGCGCTGCCGCAACCTCGGCCTCCACCACGTACGACGCCCTCGCGGCGCTCGAGAATGCTGCAGGCCCCGACGCCGCCGTCCACGCGGTTCCGGTCACCGAACAGCAACTCGCGTCGACCGACTCCTCGACGCTGACCGCCGTTCGACCACAGGGTGCAACGCCTGTCGCCGATCATCCGGCGGTCGTGCTCTCCGGTGACGAGACCTCCACCCGAGCAGCCGCGGCATTCGTCGATTTCGTTCGTCAGCCCGACGGTACGCAGACACTCCTGGACGCGGGATTCACCGTGGACAAGGCTCAGGACGCGGGCATCGTCGCCCCACCATCAGGGCCGGTTGCCGACGCTCTGCTCGCTGTGCTTCGCAATCCGGTCCTGCCCCGCCGTGCCACTGTTCTACTCGACGTGTCCGAGTCGATGCGCACCACCGAAGGCGGTGCGACGCGGCTACAGAACACCGTTCGCGCACTGAGCGAGCAGTTCCGACGAGTCCCCGACGCCACCGAACTCGGTCTGTGGAGTTTCAGCGAAGACCTGAACAACTCGCTGCCCTTCCGGGTGGATGTTTCGACCGGACCGATGACAGATCCCGTCGGGACCACTCCGAGGCGCTCCGCCCTCGATGCGACCGCTGCGGCGTTGACGCCGGCAACCGGCTCGTTCACGTACGCGTCCGTCCTCGTCGCGTATCTCGACGCCGTGGCCGGTTACGTCCCCGGCCGCGTCAATTCGGTCGTGCTGATCACGGACGGCCCGGACGACTCACCCTTGTCGGCGGACGAGTTACTCACCGAACTGACATCGGCGTCCGATCCGGCGCGGCCGGTCGCGGTGAACATCGTGCGCATCGGCGACGACAGCCCTGCCCCCGTGTTCACCGACATCGCAGCTCGCACCGGCGGCACCGTGGACACGGTCCCGACATCGGATTCCCCAGACCTCCTCGATCGACTCGGAAAGTTGCTGTACTAGAACATGTCTCGTGTACTTTTTGTCGGCGTCTTCCTACTCCTCGTCACTCTCTTCCTGCACTGGCGGTTTCTCTCCGTAACGAGGGCACCGGCACGTGTCGGACGCCCGGCAGATCTGTTGCTGATACTTCTGTGGTTGTGCGCGGTGGTCGGCTTCGGTAGCGGCGTCGAGTTCGATCCGTCCTGGGCCCGCGGCCCGGCTTTCCTCGGTCTGACCTGGTTGGCGGTGGTGTTGTATCTGTTCCTCGGCACGGTCCTCGTTGCTCTGATCTGCACCGTCGTGCGGGTGGTGTTCGCACTGTCGCATCGTGATTCGACTGCTGTTCGGCTGCGCATATCGCGGGTCGGCTCCGTTGTCGTGGCTCTCGTCAGCGTCGTCGCAGTGGGGTACGGCCTCGTCGAAGCCGCCTCGCCTCGTGTCACACGCACCCAGGTTGCGCTCGACCGGTTGCCGGCCGAATTCGACGGTCTGCGAGTGGCATTGGTGTCCGATATCCATGCCGGGCCGTCTCGCGGTGCGGGCTTCGTGCGCACGGTCGTGGATTCGGTCAACGCGCAGAAGCCTGATGTCGTGCTGCTCGACGGCGATCTCATCGACGGGACAGTGGAGTTGGTCGGAGAAGACCTCGAGCCGCTGCGCGACCTCGAAGCCCCTCTCGGGGTCTTCGCTGTCAGCGGCAACCACGAGTTCTACGCGGGCGACGGCGGAGAGTGGCTCGACTTCTGGTCGACCCTCGACATCGACGTGTTGCGGAACGAGCGCACGACGATCACCCGTGATGGCGCTGCCATCGATATCGCCGGCATCAACGACGCCACTGCCCCGGAACCGTACGAACCGAACCTCGGCGCTGCGCTCGACGGCATCGACCCGGATCGCTTCGTGCTGTTGATGGCTCATCAGCCCAAGCAGGCTGTGGAGGCCTCCGAGCTGGGCGTGGACATGCAGGTGTCCGGACACACTCACGGCGGGCAGATCTGGCCGATCCGCTATCTGGTGCCGCTCCAGCAGCCCAGTGTCGAGGGGCTGGACACGATCGGTGACACCACGCTCTACACCACCCGCGGTGCAGGCGCGTGGGGTCCGCCGGTGCGCGTGGCAGCCCCGCCCGAGATCGCGATGCTCGAACTCACGCGGGGCTGACCATCTGCCCGTCCAGTCAGGCGAACGCCTCGATCGGCGGGCAGGAACACACCAGGTTGCGGTCGCCGTGCGCGCCGTCGATCCGCCGGACCGCGGGCCACACCTTCGGTCGGTCGTAGCCTGCGGGGTACGCCGCGAGTTCCCGCGAGTACGGGTGGTCCCAGTCGGCGACGAGGCATTGCGCCGTGTGCGGAGCGCCGCGCAACGGGTTGTCCTCTACGGTCCACTCGCCGGAGCCGACTCGGTCGATTTCCCTGCGGATGGAGATCATCGCGTCGCAGAATGCGTCGATCTCCTCCAGATTCTCGCTCTCGGTCGGCTCGACCATCAGGGTCCCCGGCACCGGGAAGCTCATCGTCGGCGCATGGAAGCCGTAGTCCGCCAGTCTCTTCGCCACGTCGTCGACGGTGACGCCGGTGTCCTTGGTCAGACCTCGCAGATCGAGGATGCACTCGTGCGCCACCATGCCGTTGTCGCCGGTGTAGAGCACGGGGAAGTACTCGTCGAGGCGGCGCGCGATGTAGTTGGCCGACGCGATGGCGGTCAAGGTCGCCCGGCGCAGCCCCTGCGCACCCATCATCGCGATGTATGCCCACGTGATCGTCAGGATCGACGCGCTTCCGTACGGTGCGCCCGCAACGGTCGGACCGTCGCCCAGTTGCGGTGCCAGCGGGTGGCCGGGCAGGTACGGCTGCAGATGCGAACGGACGCCGATGGGTCCGACGCCGGGACCGCCACCGCCGTGCGGGATGCAGAAGGTCTTGTGCAGGTTCAGATGACTGACGTCTCCGCCGAAACGACCCGGCCGAGCCAACCCGACCAGTGCGTTGAGGTTGGCACCGTCGACGTACACCTGTCCACCCGCGTCGTGCACCGCTGCACAGATATCGGATATCTCGTGCTCGTACACACCGTGGGTGGAGGGGTAGGTGATCATGATGGCGGCGAGGGTGTCGGCGTGCTCGGCGATCTTGGCCCGCAGGTCGTCGACGTCGACGTCTCCGTTCGGCCGGCACGCCACCACGACGACGCGCATCCCGACCATCACCGCGGAGGCGGCGTTGGTGCCGTGTGCGCTCGACGGGATCAAGCAGACCGTGCGATCGGTGTCGCCGTTGGCCTGGTGGTATCGGCGGATCGCGAGCAGTCCCGCGTACTCGCCCTGGCTTCCTGCATTCGGCTGCAGGCTGACCGCGTCGTAGCCGGTGATGTCGACGAGCCACTGTTCGAGGTCGGCGATCACCCGGAGTAGTCCGGGAACGTCGGTCGACGGCGCGAACGGGTGTTGGCGCGCGAACTGAGGCCAGGTGATCGACTCCATTTCAGCGGTCGCGTTCAACTTCATCGTGCACGATCCCAGCGGGATCATGCTGCGGTCGAGGGCGATGTCCTTGTCCGACAGCGCCCGAAGGTAGCGCAGCATGGCTGTCTCGGTGCGGTAGCGCGTGAAGGCGGGATGCGTCAGGTACTCGGACGTACGGGCCCAATCGTCCGGGACGGACTCGGCTCCCGGTCCGGCGGGCTCGGCACCGAATGCAGCGAGCACATCGACGATGTGAGCCTCCGTGGTTGCCTCGTCACAGGCGATCGCGACGTGATCGTCGTCGACCGGTCGGAGGTTGATACCGCGTTGTTTGGCGGCATCGACGACGGTGTGGGCCGCGCCGGGGACCGCGGCGAGCACGGTATCGAAGAACTCGGCATGCACCACGGCGATGCCCGCAGCCTGCAACCCTGCTGCGACGGTTCGAGCACGGGTGTTGACGCGACGTGCGATTGCGCGCAGCCCATCCGCGCCGTGGTAGCTGGCGTACATCGCGGCCACGATGGCCAACAGCACCTGGGCGGTGCAGATGTTGGAGGTCGCCTTCTCACGGCGAATGTGCTGCTCGCGCGTCTGCAGGGCCAAGCGGTAGGCCCGATGTCCGTCTGCATCGACGGACACTCCGACCAACCGCCCGGGCAGCTGGCGCGAGTGCCCGGAGCGCACTGCGAGATAACCGGCATGCGGACCGCCGTACCCCATCGGAACCCCGAAGCGCTGGGTGGTTCCGAAGCAGACGTCGGCACCGATTTCGCCGGGCGCGGTCACCAGGGTGGCGGCCAGCAGATCGACCCCGACTGCAACCAGCGCACCGCGCTCGTGTGCAGCCTCGATCGTGGCGGTGTGGTCCACCAGACGGCCTGACGCTCCCGGCAGCTGCGCCAGCACTCCGAAGAAGTCGCCTTCGGGCAGGCCGTCGGCGAGGTCGGCGTACACCAGCTCGATCCCGAGCGGTTCGGCGCGCGTAGCGAGGACGGCTTTGGTCTGCGGGAAAATATCCGAATCGACCACGAGGCGGGGTGACTTCGAGCCTCGGTTGGCGCGACGCATGAGCGTCATGGATTCGGCTGCGGCAGTGGACTCGTCGAGCATGGAGGCATTCGCGACATCCATACCGGTCAGGTCCGACACCATCGTCTGAAAATTGAGCAGTGCCTCGAGTCGGCCTTGACTGATCTCGGGCTGATAGGGGGTGTAGGCGGTGTACCAGGCCGGATTCTCCAGGATGCCGCGCGTGAGCACCGGAGGCGTCAGGGTGTCGTAGTAGCCCAGGCCGATCATCGAGGTGGCCACCGTGTTGCGGCCGGCGAGATCGGCCAGCGCGGCCAGCGCATCGTGCTCGCTCAGAGCAGGCGGCAATGTCGCCAGGCCATCGGGAACCCCGTCGACGACGGTATCGAGAATGGACTCGGGAACAGCCTTGCGGGCCAGCTCGTCGAGGCTGTCGACACCGATTGCATCGAGAATGCGGGCCAGTTCGGTGGTGTCGGGGCCGATGTGTCTGTCGACGAAAGCCGATGCGGTCGAAGTCATTCGGTCGGTCACGGTCTACTCCCAGGGGTCCCAAGACAAGGCGTCGGACGGCCGGGGCATACGCTCCGACCGCTCCTCCCCCTCTGTCGTGTGCTCGCTGACGCGTGCGCCTGAGAGATTCGGTAGATCACGGCGCGCTGACGTACGCGCACCGGCACCTTTCCCCTTGGGCGGGTGGGTGCTCCCACCACTTTCCAGAGTTGTCGAAGCCCACACGGTCCGTGTGCCTGAGAGATTGACGGGGAGGTATTGCTCCTTCGGCGTCCGAGACTGGATGCCTCGGAACTCTCCCGCGCAGGCGCGACGGTGAGAAGTCTAGCCGGTCTTACGACTCGCGCGATTCTTGCGGCGGGACGCCAGTTCGTCTTCGGGGCTCGGCTGGCTCTCTCCGCCGTCTGCTCGCTCGGCCGGGAAGTCGGCGATGGTGCCGGTGAGCTCGCGCATCGCGCCGTTGACGGCGATACCGAAGACGCCCTGCCCGCCCTGCAGCAGGTCGACTACTTCCTCGGCCGACGTGCACTCGTAGACGGTAGTGCCGTCGGAGAACAGGGTGATGTTGGCGAGGTCGCCGACGCCACGCTGGCGCAGGTGATCCACGGCGACGCGGATGTTCTGCAACGAAATTCCGGTGTCGAGTAGGCGCTTGACGATCTTGAGGACCAGCATGTCCTTGAACGAGTACAGCCGTTGGCTGCCCGAACCTGCTGCGCCTCGGATGGACGGTACGACCAGGCCCGTACGAGCCCAGTAGTCGAGTTGCCGATAGGTGATGCCGGCAATCTGGCAAGCGCTGGGTACGCGGTATCCGACGAGTTCGTCGGGGACCGAATCGTCGGGGAACAGGCCGGGTTGAATGTCCTGCGGCTGTGCGACAGGGCGATTCGACGCCTCGTCGGGGGTCTCGACCCGAGCATCGGTTGCGGACGCGTCCTCTGTCCGGCTTGCGGCGTCGGATTCTCGACTGCCGTGATGCTGCTGCGGCTGATCTCCCACTGACTGCTCCCTCTCGGATGTCTCACTGCGTTCGGATCCAGTCAGTACTGGGATCCGTCCGAAGCGCGCCTGAACGCCTCGGTGTACTCGCGTGAAGTCATACCGTGTACCAGGGCCAGACTACGCCTCGGCGGCAACCGAAGAGGCGTGAACTGCGTCGGCCCGAACTGCGCCGGCGATGAACTTCACTGGCACGAACGTTATGGGGGCGATCGACCAGATTCAACGCAACGCGCCGTAAACCTGAACCTAAAGTTGAGGTTGAGACTATTCCGTTACCCGTCGGTGGCCTTGAAGTCGTCCGGCGACACCGATTCGAGGAATTCCTTGAACTTCTCCACCTCATCCTCACGCTCGTCCGGCATCAGCAGGCCGGCCTCGGCGAGCACAGGCTCCTCCGCATAGATCGGAACTCCGGCACGGAGCGCGATGGCAACCGAATCCGACGGCCTCGCCGACACGCGGATGTCCTTGTCGAATACGAGATCGGCGTAGAAGGTGCCTTCCTGGAGGTCCACGATGCGCACCTCCTTGAGCTCGTGCCCCAACGCAGAGATCAGGTTCTTCACCAGATCGTGCGTCAGCGGCCGAGCCGGCTGCACACCTTGCTGCTCCAAAGCTATTGCGGCAGCTTCGGTTTGGCCGATCCAAATCGGGAGGTACCTATCTCCGTCGGATTCACGCAGCAGCAACACGGGCTGGTTCTGCGGCTGTTCGACACGAATACCGACCACACGCATTTCACTCATCGTGTCCACCTCACACCTCGAGAAATCTTCGCTGGTCGTCGCTGGTCCAGCTCACCAGAACCGAGTCTATTGGAATCCGAACCGGCGCGAGCGAACCTCACCGGTCGAGCGCACCACGCACCGCTGCTTTGACCAGACACGTATGCAAGGTCAACGACAGAGCTGCCAATTCCCGGATCATCTCTTCGGCACGATCACGTGCACCGGCATCGCGCCCCTTGGCGACCGGCCCGGCGATCTGAGCGACGAGACCCGCTTCGCGGTCCGCCGCGAGCTTGAACGCACGGAGGTGACGAACCTCGAGCCCGAACTGCAACATCGCGTGCGCGGTACGAGCGAGCGTGACGGCACCGTCGTCGTAGAACCCGGCCTGCCCGGGCGTGATCAGGCCGCTCCGTAGCAACTCGGTCAGGAAGGCGTCGTCGATGCCGGCCTGGGCCAGTAGATCTGCCTTGCTGATGCGGACCTCGCGATCGGGTAGGAACTCCTCCGGCGAGACTTCACCGGCCGCGATCGTCAGCGACCGCGGGCGCTTGACCGAGGCGTCTGCTCTCTCGACGGTTGCAACTCCGTGGTCGATCGCTTCGAGTTGTTCCTTGATCACCTTCAGCGGTAGGTACTGATCACGCTGAGCGGTGAGCACGAACCGCAGCCGTTCGCAGTCCGCGATCGAAAAACGCCGATAGCCCGACGGAGTGCGCTCCGGAGAGATCAGACCCTCGGCTTCGAGAAATCTGATCTTCGAGATGGTCACGTCGGGAAAGTCGGGCCGGAGTCGATCGAGGACGGAGCCAATCGACATCCCCCCGCTGGACTGCTGCCCGACGGCGGTCACTGGCTTCCTGCACCCGCAGACGACTCGCCGACTGCAGATCCGTTGCCGCCACGCGGCCCGGTGAGGAAGACCAGACGGAACTTGCCGATCTGCACCTCGTCACCGTTGGCCAGCACGGCGGAGTCGACCGGCTCGCGGTTGACGTAGGTGCCGTTGAGGCTGCCCACGTCGACGACCTGGAAGTCGTCCTCGTCCTGGCGGAACTCTGCATGTCGACGGCTCACGGTGACGTCGTCGAGGAAGATGTCGCTGTCGGGGTGACGACCGGCCGACGTGGTCGGCTGGTCGAGCAGGAATCGGGATCCGGCGTTGGGACCACGCTTGACGACGAGCAGGGCAGCTCCGACAGGCAAGCCCTCGACACCCGATACCGGAGCTTCGGTGCTCTGGGCGGTAGCGGAGTTGTCCAGCTCCTGGAGGAAATCGGCGCGGAAGACCGAGGTGGTCTCGGCCGGCGACTCCCCGTAGTTGCTGTCGTTGTCGTTCTGGCTCACCGTTACTCCTTCTCAGTCCGTTGACCCGGGCAACGATCACCTCGGGTAACGCAGTACATGGTCTTCACTTCTGGTTCTGCTGGCGTTCGGTGGTGCGTTTCGGTTCCTCGGTGCGTGGCGGACCACTCACCATGCGCGACCTTCGCCCCGACAGGCTGTTCGCTCGGTGTCGACCGTACCCTGCGCGCCGAGGACCTGTGGTCGGTTGGCCGGTGTGTACGGCCCTTCGTCACTCAGCTGTGATGAGAGCATATCCGGCGGCATCGAGCATCGGTGCCAGCGCCGCGTCCAATGCCTCCGAGGATGCGACCTCGAGCTCGATCAGCCACCCGCCGGTGTACGGTCCGGAGTTCACCTTCTCGGGTTCGGAATCCAGATCTTCGTTCACGGCAACGACTTTGGCCGTGAGAGGACTGAACACGTCGGACACGCTCTTGGTCGATTCCACTTCACCGAGAGACTCGCCCGCGGCGACGCTGTCACCGATCGCCGGAAGCTGAACGAACACGACGTCGCCCAACTGAGTCTGGGCGTAGTCGGTGATACCGATTCGAACCGTCGCAGGCCCCGTCCGCTGCACCCACTCGTGCTCGGGGGTGTAAAGCAGATCAGCTGGTGTGTCGATGTCGCTCAACGCGGCATTCCCTTCCATCGTGGCCCGGGGCGAGCGGGCGATCAGTTTCCGGGCTGAGCGTATTGACGTGGGCGCGGATCTCGCAAGGCGGAGACCGTGACCTGGTCCGATCGCTCGACTCGCGAGCTCGCCCCGTTGCGAGCGACCGTGTCGATCACCCCTCCCGGAATGTTCAGTGCAGCTTCCAGAGTCGCCGGATCTCCGATGGCAGTGAAGGTGTAGGGAGCGCGTAGTTCTCGGCCGTCCACCACGACTCGGCCGGCCGGTCCGGCCATCCACGAATCCACACCGATGCGGACTGCGACCCCACCACCGTCGATCTGCAACGCCTCGGCACCGGCGGCCCGCAGCTCCTGCAACGCGTCGAGCAGAACCTCTGCTCCGACGCCGGCGTCGGTGTCGTCGATCGTCAACGTGACGCCGGGTCCTCGGGCCGCCACGGTGCCGATCTGAATGGACAACGCGGACAGTCGTTCCTGGGCTTCCGCCACCGCGGCGTCCGACCCGGAACCGGACTGCCGGAGGGTGGCGAGCGTGCCCTGAAGCGCGCTGATCTCGTCGCGGATCGACGCCTCGCGTCGCGTCAGGGAGTCCAACACCACCAACAGGTCCTCGGGCCGCGAATTCTCCAGATTGCCCGACGTGCTCGTTTCGCGCACCTGTGTCGCGATTCCGATTCCGAGGGCACACATCAACACGAGAGCGAGAATGCCGAACCACGTGCGCTGTCCACGTCGGGTGCGCCGACCGTGCCGTGCGGGGCCCGCGTTCATCGGTCAGGCACCGAAAAGCCGTCGGCGCAACGCAGCGGCGTTGCCGAAGATACGTATTCCGAGCACGACGACGATGGCGGTGGACAGTTGCGTTCCGACTCCGAGCTGATCGCCGAGCCACACGATGAGCGCCGCGACGAGGACGTTGAAGACGAAGGACACGACGAACACCTTGGCGTCGAAAATGCCGTCGAGAAAGGCGCGCACGCCGCCGAACACTGCATCGATAGCGGCCACGACGGCGATCGGCAGGTATGGGGCGACGACTGCAGGAACTCGAGGCCCGGCGACGAGACCGATCACGACTCCGACGACGAGCGCGACCAATGCTGCGAGCGCGAATCCGGCGCGGCCGGTCGCGGCGGGCTCGGTGCCGCCGGGCACCTCGGGACCGGGGCTGCCGGAGTCGGATGGCTCGACGTCCGGGACGTCACTCGCCGTCATCGTGGGGCCACCTCCTTCGCCTCGAACGACTCCCTGGCGACGGCCGGCCCGAACTCGAGATCGGTGGCCGGCCGTACCGAGAAACCGACACCGTAGAGCTGAGCGACCGTGCTCATGCGCAGGTACGCATCGCTGACGGCGAACTGCACCTGAATGCGCTGCGGTGGACCGATCGCATCGATGTCGTAGGGCGAGGTGATCGGGCGATTGTCGAGCAGCATCGCGCCGCCTGCCTGTCTGATCGTCACGTTCGGCCCGACTCGATTGCCGTCGACGGACACCGCTTCGGCACCGCTGGCCCACAAGGAGTTGACGACGGCAGCGATGTCGCGGTCGAGAACGGTTGCGCCGGAACCGGTACGGACCGATCTGTCGGATGCACCGCCTGCGGCAGGTTCTGTCACCACGACCGACAAGCCGGGACCGGTCACCGAGTCGATACCGGCAGCCGACTCGACCGCATCGAGACGGTCCAGGAGCTCGCTCCCGGCAGCATCGGACTGGAGCGCGCGATCACGCTCGGTCGATACCTGCGCTGCGAGTTCGTCCCTCGTGACGTCCAGTTCGGCTTCACGCTCCTGGGCAGCACGCACTGCAGCAGAGGCGTCGGCGCTGGCCCGGTCGATCTCCGCCGCGTCCGAGGCCAGCTGCGACATCGCGACCCCGAAGACCACTCCGACAGCGACGGCACCGGTGATCAGCCAGAGGACAGGCGGCACTCTCGGGTTACGCACGTGGTGCGCCGACCGTTCGACGGCAGCGGCTGCGTAACCCGGATCGAGGTGATCCGTCAACAGCGATGTGAGCAGTGACGGAGTCGGGTTCCTCTTCGGTCGTGCTGGTGGCTGCACCGTCACCTGCCCGGTGCGGAGGTGGGCGCGATCGCTCGCGCGACGGCCACTGCCTTGCCGAGGTACAACGCACCGGTCCACGTGTACAGCACCGTCCCCCAGATCAGGAGCGCGTAACCGAGGGGCCCAGCGGCGTCGACCACAGAACCGGTGCCCACGGAGACCAACAGCACCGGCAGCGCGATCATGACCACGAACGTGGCGGCCTTCCCGAGATAGATCACGTCCGGAGGCGGGAGGGAGCGACGTCGGTAGACGAACATGGTCAGGCCGAGAACCGCGTCTCGCCCGATCAGGATGGCAGCGACCCACCACGGGATGATGCCGCGCACCACGAATGCGACCAGAGTGCTGACGACGTACAGGCGATCGACGAGCGGGTCGAGAATCGCCCCCAGCCGCGACGACTGCCCGAGCAAACGCGCGAGTTTTCCGTCGAGCCAGTCGGTGCCGCCGCTGACGAGCAGAATGACCAGCGCCCAGCCGTCTGCCTGGGGGCCGAGCAGAAGAAACAAGAACAGCGGAACGCCGGCGAGTCGCACGGCACTGAGCAGGTTGGGAACAGTTGCGATCCGATCCGTTACCTCGAGTTCGCTCTTGTCCGTCACCGCTCACCTCCTGTCGCCTCGGGCGTCGTGGCAGCCGGCGCGAGCGCACCGACGGTTCGAGGCCACGTTAGCGCCACGCGAACACCGGCTGCTCGAAGTCCGCGACCCGGGTGTGTCGACCGCGAAGGACCACTTCACGAAACTGGTGCACGATCGCACCCGTGGGAGCATGGATGGCACCGGTTCGGAACGGCCACCGAATCACGGGTCGGGGCGACTCGGGGATCGTGACGAATTCCGCATCGACATCGAGTTCGGCCTCGGTCACCTCGAACACTTCGGCCACCTCGTCGGCACTGGGCTGCAGCGACGACGAGTACTCGCCCACCCACACCACGAACGGTGTGATGACGTAACCCGAACGGGTGACGTAATCGTCGAGGCGCCCGAGTACCTCCCCCGGGTCGGTGCGGATGCCCAACTCTTCCTGGAGTTCACGCAGGCAGGCCTGTGCCGGGGTTTCGCCCGGATCGACTCCGCCACCAGGAAGCGCGTACTGACCCGGGTGAGCGCGCAATCGGCTCGGCCGTCTGGTCAACAGCAGGCGACGGTCTCCGCGCTCCCCGCCGACCGCCAGAGCAACAGCTGCGTGGCGCAGACCGTCGGCATCTGCTGTCCGAAACTCGAAGTGGCCGAGTGCGCGCTCCATCGAGTCGCGGCCGAGGCAGTCGCTCGACTCGTCGCTACGCGCCATGAGTACCCACCGATTCGATTGCCGTCACGCGGAATCCGCGAGACGCGCGGCCGGAGGAAGGAGCTCGTCGGCGGACGCGGGCCAGGCCAGTGCATGCTCGGCCAACCCGGCCAATTGCTCCACTTGTGTTCGACACCAGGGCGATACATCGATTCGGTCTGCGAGCACGTCGGCCGAGAATTCGGCCCAGGACACCCACCGCGTTTCGTCGACCTCGTCAGGATCCGGGTCGAGTGTCGCGTCGTCGCCGACCGTCACTCGGTAGACGGGGCAGATCTCGTTCTCGACTATCCCGTTGTCCATCACAGCGCGGTACCGAAAATGCGGCAGCACCAGTTCCGCGGACCGGGCCTGCAGACCCAGCTCCTCGCCGATGCGCCGGAGCACTGCCGACTCCAGGTCCTCGCCGGGTGCTGGATGTCCACAACAACTGTTCGTCAACACGCCGGGCCATGTCGTCTTGCTCGACGCCCGTCGCGTGAGCAACACGGCACCGTCCTCACGCACCACGTAGCTGGAGAACGCCAGGTGCAGCGGGGTCTGTTCGGTGTGCACCGTGGTCTTGTCCTGGGTGCCGACGGCGCGGCCTTCGTCGTCGAGCAGCACCACGTGCTGCGCAGGGGATCGATCCATCGTTCCATGCTCCCACGGACGGACGGCCGGTCTAGTGTCGAACCATGGGACAGGACGACAAGGACAAGACAGACGGCGGCACCTCGACCGAACACGACACGGCGGACTCCCCCAAGGGCGGCCGCCCCGGACCGGTGGACGGCGGAGGCGGCGGTGGGATGGCGACACGAGAGAACGCCCCGGAGATCGCCGACGATCAGGAGTGATATTTCCCGGTGCCGTCGCTGTTTGAATCACAGAGATTGCGTCAATACCCCCGATGTTCCCGCGCTGCGCGAGAGCACGAACCTCCATCAACGGAAGGACCTCGATGAGCATCAACGACGACGACATCACTACCTCAGGCGGATCTGCAGGCGAAGGACCCGCCGACGGCGGATCCAATCCCGGCGGACACGACGGCGGAGCAGACGGCCCGGCCGGAGCAGGCGAAGGACCCGCTGACGGCGGATCGAATCCTGACGGACACGACGGCGGAGCCGACGGCCCAGCGGGTGGAGAAGGCCCGGCCGACGGCGGATCCAACCCCGGCGGACACGACGGCGGTGCGGACGGTTCCGCTTGATCATCGAGTCGAACGACGAGCGCGGACCGGGCAACCGGTCCGCGCTTCGTCGTCTCACCGGAATCGACGCCGCCACTTTCGCGAAGCGTCACTGGGGCATAGCACCCAAGTTCACCCGATCTGCCGAACTGTCCGGATCGTTCGAGGATCTGATGACGGTCGACGCGGTCGACGAGTTGATCGCCGAGCGCGGCGTACGCACCCCGTTCGTGCGGATGGCCAAGGACGGCCGCCTGCTGGAGAAGAACAAGTTCACGGGGTCCGGAGGGTTCGGCGCCGAGATCACCGACCAGGTCGATTCCGCGGCGGTTCTGTCGGCCTTCGCGGCCGGCAACACTCTGGTGCTGCAGGGCCTGCATCGCCTGTGGCCGCCCTTGATTGCTTTCACCGGCGAGCTCGTTCGCGAACTCGGCCACCCGGTACAGGTCAATTCCTACGTCACTCCGGCTGCGTCCCAGGGCTTTTCGCCGCATTACGATGTTCACGACGTGTTCGTCGTGCAGATCGCCGGTAGTAAGCGGTGGACGATTCACTCGCCGGTGCATCGCCATCCACTGAACAATCAGCCGTGGTCGGACCGACGAGCAGCAGTGGAACGTCACGCCGACGACTCCCCGGAGTTGGACATCGTGCTCGAGCCCGGTGACGTTCTGTATCTCCCGCGCGGCTGGATCCATTCGGCGCAGGCCCTGGGCGAGACGACGGTGCATCTGACGATAGGCGTCGCGTCGTTCAACGATTACGACATCGCCCATCACACCCTCGGTGCTCTTCAGGACGTCGAGGGACTGCGCGCACCGTTGCCGGCCGGATGGGACCCGACCGACTCCGAGTCCGTTCTCCCCCACGTACGCCGCGTCCTCGGCGACATGCGCCGAGCTCTCGACGAGTTGGATCGAGATCCTGAGGCGCTGCATCAGATCACCGAGCGTGTTGCGAGTCGGTACGACGAGCTGGTTCGACCCGAACCGGTGCGCCCCGTTCGCAGTGTTGCCCAGATGGGCGCGCTGCGGGGTCAGGACTCGATTCGGCTCAGGGCCGGGGTGATCGCGCGAGTGGTGCGAACCCCCGAGTCCGCGGCTGTCGTGCTGCGCGACAAAACCGTGTCGATGCCGCCTCAGTGCGCCGATGCCCTCGAATTGTTGCTCGAAGGATCGCCGTGCCGGTTGGATTCTCTGCCCGGCCTCGACACCGACGATGCTGTCGTGGTCGGTCGCAGGCTCGTGCGCGAAGGCATCGCAGTCACCGCCATCGAGTGATGGCGAGCCCGACCATCAGGTGATGGTCACGCCGCCGTCCACTGCGATGGTCTGGCCCGTCACGTATCCGCCCGCGTCGGACGCGAGCCAGACCGCCGTGGCGGCCAGTTCTTCGGGGTCGCCCTTGCGTCCGAGGATCATTCGGGGAGCCAATGCCTCGAGGTATCCCGGCTGGTAGGAATCGGTCATCTCGCTCTCGAAGAAACCAGGCGCAATAGCGTTGACGCGGATGCCTTTTCGAGCGCCCCACTGTTGCGCGAGGTCACGAGTGAGACCGACGATGGCCGCCTTGCTGGCACTGTAGGCAGCCTGAGGCAGACCGGCGGTGGTGAGCCCCAGAATGCTGGATATGTTCACGATCGAGCTTCCGGGCTGCATCACCCGTCCACACGCCTGAGCGGCCCAGTAGGAGCCGTTCAGGTTGATGTCGATGACAGAGCGGAACTGCTCGGGAGTCTCACGGGTGGCGGGGTACGCCGTGCCGACGCCGGCGTTGTTGATCAGCACGTCCACCTTGCCGAACTCGGCGACGGCGGCCTCGACCATGGCCGTGCACTGGTCGGGATCGACCACATCGGTTGCCACGCTCAGCGAACGCCCACCGACGCTGTCGATCAGTGCGGCAGTCTGTGCCAACTTGTCGACGCGACGGGCGGCCAGCACCACGTCGGCTCCGGCCTCGGCCGCCGCTTTCGCGAAAGACACTCCCAAACCGGACGATGCGCCCGTGACGATGACGACGCGGCCGTCGAGGCGGAATTTGTCCAAGATCGACATGTTCTGAAATCTCCTTGTATCGGGTGTCTCGTGCTCAGAACCAGGCGGGTGACATATCGAGGGTCGTTCGATCGAGAAGCGCCAGCAGATCGAGCTGTGCATCGACCTTCGGTAGCTCGTAGACGAAGAAGTACCGTGCAGCAGAGCGCTTTCCGTCGTAGAAGTCTCCGATTCGGTCTCCCACGGCAAGCAGCTGCTCGAGCCACATCCACGCGATGACCGTGTGGCCCATTGCCTCGAGGTAGGCCGTGGAATTCGCCAACGCCACGGCGGCGTCACCGGTACCCCAGACTGCGGCGGTGACCTCGACGATCCTCGAGAACCTGTTGTTCAGCTCGGTGCCGTACTGCTCGGCCGCTCCCCCGTGAGTCGATGCTCGCGTCACGGTCTCGGCGATTCGCTCGGCGAGCAGCGCCAACCCGGCACCGTTCTGCATGACGACCTTGCGGCCGAGTAGGTCCAAGCCCTGAATGCCGTGTGTACCTTCGTGAATGGGGTTGAGTCGGTTGTCGCGGTAGTGCTGTTCCACGTCGTAGTCGCGGGTGTAGCCGTAACCCCCGTGCACCTGAATGGCAAGACTGTTGGCCTCGAGACACCACTGCGAGGGCCAACTCTTGGCGATCGGTGTCAGTACGTCGAGCAACAGTGTCGATCGAGCTGCGTCGGCGGCGTCCGATGCCGAATCCTGGTGGTCCACCAAACGCGAGCAGTAGAGCCCGAGGGCCAATGCCCCCTCGACATACGACTTCTGCGCCAACAACATTCGGCGCACGTCGGCGTGCTCGATCAATGCGACCGGAGGCGCCGCCGGATCCTTGGCTCCCAGTGGCCGTCCCTGGGTGCGCGTCTTCGCGTACTCGACGGACTTCAGGTAGCCGACGTAGCCGAGTGCGATCGCCAGGAATCCGACGCCGATCCGGGCCTCGTTCATCATGTGGAACATGTACGACAGACCACGGTTCTCCTCCGCGACGAGATAGCCGACTGCCCCGGCTTTCCCACCGGGAGAATGAGTTCCGTCGCCGAACGCGAGCAGAGTGTTGGTGGTACCGCGGTTGCCCATCTTGTGATTGAGCCCGGTCAGCACGATGTCGTTACGTTCGGCGATGCCGCCCTCACCGTTCGGCAGGAACTTGGGAACGATGAACAGCGAGATCCCTTTGACGCCGGGAGGTCCACCCGGCGTCTTCGCCAGAACCAGGTGCACGATGTTCTCGGTCAGTTCGTGATCTCCACCGGAGATCCACATCTTAGTTCCGGTGAGCCGGTAGCTGCCGTCGTCCTGCGGCACAGCCTTCGTGGTGATGTCCGCCAGCGACGACCCGGCCTGCGGTTCGGACAAGCACATGGTGCCGAACCAACGCCCGTCGATCATGGGCCGCACGTAGTCGCGCACCTGCTCCGGAGTGCCGTAGGTGGCGATCAGATTGGCGTTGGCCATCGTCAGGAACGGATAAGACGACGTTCCAGCATTTGCAGCCTGGAAGAACGCCATGGCAGCACGAGAGACGGTGGCGGGCAACTGCATACCGCCGATCGATTCGTCGAACTGCCCGGCGATCAACCCCGCGGCGCGGTACACGTCGAGAGCGGCCTTCACCTCGGGGATCAGCTCCACCGAGCCGTCCCTGTTCATGGTGGGCTCGTGTGCATCGGCCTTCTTGTTGTGCGGAGCGAAATGCTTGTGGGCGATGTCTGCGCTCAGGTCCAGTACCGCATCGAACGTTTCGCGCGAGTGTTCCGCAAAACGTGGCCGCTCCGTCAACGCAACCACATCGAGCCATTCGTACAACAGAAAATCCAGGTCGCGGCGTGAGAGAACGTCCGACATTTCGCTGCTCCGATCGAGAGGGGTGACGCGTGAGCCGACGGCGTGAGCTCTACGAGGGAGCGGCAACCGCGTCGCACGTGACGTGCAACTCACCATACAAGTCGAGTTCGGTCGTCCACATCGAGTACCTACGCCGCCCGGATACACGACGGTTGCCCGGCGTAGCAGCACGCGAGAAAGGTTGAAACACAGACATTTCCGGCCAACTGGACTATGAGCAGCGTCACGATTACCTACTCGGCCACGGGCATATACTTACCTTTGATAACGATATTCGACGTACGAGCACGATGATCCGGCGTCGTCCGGTGCATCGTGGAGGGGAGCGAAGTATGACCCGAACAATCGCCGTGAAAAGCACAGGGGCCGTCGACAGCGAACACGATCGAGACATCCGTCAACGAGACCGTTTCCAGCATCTGCACGACAGCGATCCGGAGTTCCGGGCTGCCGAGCCGGATCGGTCGGTTGCCGACGCGGCTCGTGAACTGGCACCCAACCTCGCTCGCGTGGTTGCCGAGATCATGACCAGGTACGCCGATCGCCCCGCCCTGGGACGCCGCGCGCGCACGATCGAGGACACCGACGGCAGCACTACCGCTCGCTTGCTCCCCCGATTCGACACGGTGACCTACGGGCAGGCCTGGGCCGACGCGGGAGCCTTGGCGTCCGCCCTCGGTCACGACGACGGCGGCATCGCTGCGGGCGACTTCGTGGCCACGCTCGGCTTCGCCGGCATCGACTACGTGATCACCGAACTGGCCACCATCCGTGTGGGCGCAGTCGCAGTTCCACTTCAGGCCGGAGCCACCGCGGGTCAACTGAGGGCCATCGTCGACGAGGTCGAGCCGGTGGTCCTGGCCTCCGACGTGGACAACCTCGCCCTCGCGATGGAGGTCGCCGGTCACTGCCGGTCGATCCGCACAGTGGTCGTACTCGACTACGACGACCGAATCGATGCCGACACCCGCGCGCTGACGTCCGCGCGCGAGGGTGTCCACGGGTCCGGCATTGCTGTTCGACCGCTCACCGAACTGGTGGACGAGGGTTCCCGACTCCCCCAGGTGCCGTTGTTCGACGTCGAGGATCCCGAGCGCCTCGCCGCACTGATCTACACCTCCGGCAGCACCGGTACTCCCAAAGGGGCGATGCATACCGAGCAGATCGTGTCCGGTGCGTGGACCGGGGCCTGGCATCGGACGGGTGCCTCGTCCGAGGGTGTCGACGAGCCGGCTTTTCCCGTCATCACTCTCGACTACCTACCGATGAGCCACCTTGCGGGCCGCGGGCTCGTTTTCTCGACTCTGGCGGCGGGCGGCACGGTTCATTTCGCCGGCTCCAGCGACCTGTCCACGTTGTTCGAGGACTTCGCTCTGGCGCGCCCCACGCTGGCGTTGTTGATTCCGCGGGTGTGCGAGATGATTCGCCACACCGTGCTCGCCGAAATCGATCGTGCGGTCGACGGTACCGATGCGGGCGAACACGAGCAGATTTCGCGAGGCGTGCTCGAGCGCGTGCGGTCCGAGCAGTTCGGTGGACGAATCCTGGCTGCAATGGTGGGCACCGCACCCATCGCCGCCGAGGTCAAGGATTTCGTGACCGACTTGCTCGACGTTCGGGTGCGCGACAATTACGGTTCGACCGAAGCTGGCATGGTACTTCTCGACGGGATCGTCGCGCGGCCACCGGTTCTCGAATACAAATTGGACGACGTGCCCGAACTCGGCTATTTCTCCACCGACACTCCCCATCCACGTGGTGAGCTCCTGCTCAAGACGACGTCGATCATCCCCGGTTACTACAAGCGGCCCGATGTGACCGCAGACGTCTTCGATTCGGACGGGTTCTACCGCACCGGCGATGTCGTGGCCGAGTTGGAACCGGACCGGCTCGCATACGTGGATCGTCGCAAGAACGTATTGAAGCTGGCCCAGGGCGAATTCGTCGCGTTGGCGCGCCTCGAAGCGGTGTTCGGTACGAGCGAGCTGGTGGATCAGATCTTCCTGTACGGCAACAGCCAGCGGTCGTATCTGTTGGCGATCGTCGTTCCTGCCCAAGCGAACTCGACTGCGGGCGCGATCATGGAGTCGTTACAGCGGATCGCTCGCACGGAGTCGCTGAATTCGTACGAGATACCTCGCGAGGTCGTGCTCGAACGCGAGCCCTTCACTCAGGACAACGGTTTGCTGTCGGGTGCCGGAAAGCAATTGCGTCCCAAACTCGTCGAGCGGTACGGCGACGAACTCGAACGTCGCTACGCAGAACTCGAATCGGGGCAGACCGATCGACTGCGTGAGCTCCGGCGTTCCGGTGCCCAGGCACCCGTGCTCGTCACGGTCGGGGACGCCGCCCAGGCTCTGCTCGGCTGTTCGGGCGCAGACATCCGGCCCGATGCCCACTTCACCGATCTCGGTGGTGACTCGTTGTCGGCGTTGACGTTTTCCACATTGCTGCGCGACATCTACGACGTCGACGTCCCGGTCGGGGTGATCACCGGACCCGCCATGGACTTGGCGGCTCTTGCCGACTACATCACGTCCGCGATCGACAACGATTCCGACACAGCGACATTCGCGTCGGTTCACGGACGCGACGCTTCCGTCGCGCACGCATCGGATCTGACCCTGTCGGCATTTCTGGACGCCTCCCTGCTCGATGCCGCTCACCGAATTCCAGGCCCTCGGCCGGTAACGAACACCGTGCTGCTGACGGGAGCGAACGGCTACCTGGGCAGGTTTCTGTGCCTCGAATGGCTCGAGAAGATGGCAGCCGCCGGCGGAAGAGTCATCTGCCTGGTGCGCGGACGCTCCGATTCCGATGCCCGCGCTCGGCTCGACGCCGCCTTCGACAGCGGGGACGCGACGTTGTCCGATCGATACCGCGCCTTGGCCGACGCCGCACTCGACGTGATTGCAGGCGATCTGGGCACTCCCCGGTTCGGGTTGACCGACGATGTCTGGGAAGAACTTTCCCGCCGCGTGGACCGCGTCGTGCACCCGGCAGCACTGGTCAATCACGCGCTGCCGTACGAGCACCTCTTCGGACCGAACGTCGTCGGAACGGCCGAGGTGATCCGGTTGGCCTTGACCGACCACATCAAGCCGGTGACCTACCTGTCGACGGTCGCGGTTGCCGTCGGTGTCGACGACTTCCACGAGAACGGTGACATTCGGGTGGACAGTCCGCAACGAGCAGTCGACGAGTCGTACGCCAACGGTTACGGAAACTCCAAGTGGGCGGGCGAAGTGTTGTTGCGCAACGCTTTCGACGAGTACTCGCTGCCCGTCTCGGTCTTCCGGTCCGACATGATCCTCGCCCACAGCAGATGGTCCGGTCAGCTGAACGTGCCCGACGTATTCACGCGGCTGATCCTGTCGGTGGTCACAACCGGGCTGGCACCGAGAAGCTTCTATGCCACCGACACCGGAGCGCCCACCGACGAGCAGGGCAGGCCACTGGCTCACTACGACGGATTGCCTGCGGACTTCAGTGCAGCGGCCATCACCTCGATCGCGGGCGACGACGTGGCAGGCTACCGAACCTTCGACATCCTGAACCCCCACGACGACGACATATCGCTTGATACGTTCGTCGATTGGCTACGTGACGCGGGCTGCACCATCGAGATCGTCGACGACTACGACGAGTGGTTCGAAAGGTTCAGCGCGGCAGTGCAGGAACTACCGGAGAAACAACGGTCACACTCGTTGTTGCCGTTGATCCACTCCTACGCGCATCCCCAGCACCCGTCGTCGGGGGCAATCCTGCCGGCAGAGGAATTCGCGTCGGCTGTCGGCGATATCCCACACCTGGGGCGAGAACTGATCGAGAAGTATCTGGCCGATCTGGTAGCACTCGGCCTGGTGGCCAAGAGCTGACCGCTACCTGGTGCGGGCCCTTCGGCTCGCACCGGGTAGCCCCGCCCACTACCGCGGTACAGTCGTAAGCCTATGTGGATCGGATGGATAGAACTGGATTTTTTGTTGGGCGACGTGCACTCCCTGAAGGAGAAGCGCTCGGTGATTCGGCCCGTGATCTCGGAGCTGCATCGAAAATTCGCGGTGTCGGTCGCCGAAACCGACCATCGCGACCTGCACAGACGGGCCGAACTCGGAGCGTCGGTGGTAGCCGGCGACCTCGAGCACGTGACCGACATCCTCGACGGGGTCGAGCGGATGGCGGCGTCCCGACCCGAGCTTCATCTCGTAGCCGTTCGGCGGCGCACCCTGAAGAGCGACGACATCTGAATCGCGCGCTGTCGACGAATCCGGGTCTTCGACGTTTACGGTCATCGACGGACGTCGAACACCTGCTTCTGGATGCCGTTGCCGTACACCTCGTGCTCCACCAGATCCAGGTGAGTCGTGGCCTTGTCGCTGGAGCTGAACAGCCGCTTGCCCGCGCCGAGCAGCATCGGGAAGACCAACAGGTGGTAGCGGTCGACGAGACCGGCATCGGCGAGGCTGCGACCCAGCGTCGCGCTACCGTGCACCGAGATCGGCCCACCTTCGGTTTTCCTGAGTTCGGCGACGTCGTCGATGCTGCGCAGAATGGTTGCCGGCCAACGGTCGTCGCTGCGCTCCAATGTCGTCGACACCACGTATCTGGGCATCGAGTTGTATCCGGCGAAATCGTCCATCGTGGGCCACACGGGAGCGAACGCCTCGTAGGAGGTACGCCCCAGCAGCATGGCCGTGGCCTCGTCCTGCTCGCGGCCCTTGATCTCGTACGCCGCTGGATCGAACTCGATGTCCTTGAACGTCCACCCCGCGTTGCGGTAGCCGACTTCCCCACCCGGCCCCTCCATGACGCCGTCGAGCGAAACGAACGCGGTCACGATCACGGTGCGCATGGCAATCCTCGGTTCGGTGTGAGGCAGAAGCGGAACAGGTGCCGGAATCGTAAACCACGCGTCGAACCGACGACAGGCAGTGTCGGGTGGCAAGGTGGTCTCATGGCCGAGCACGTGGAACGCACCGAAGACGGTCACTATGTCGTCATCAAGGGTCGACGGTGGCGCGCTACCGATCCCGATATTCCCGAGGATCGCAATGCCGAATTGCGCTCGATCCTCATGGCGTGGCGCAGAGACGTCAAACGCACCTCCGGTGCCACAGAGTCTCGCGCGGGCGTTCAAGCCGCCAAAGTCGCTCTGGGAGAACGAGGTACACCGTGGTGGGAACAGTCCCCCGACGAGCGACGGGCTCGCTGGGAGGCCGAGGTGCCACGGCCGACCGATACCGATCTCGAGAACTGACCACACAATTCGTTGCCATATCGGAAACTATCCAATATGGTTTCCGATATGGAAAGCATCGATAAGCCCACCTCGTCCGAAGCTCGAACGACCCTCGACGACATCGACCGAGTGCAACGCGCCGTGCGCGACACTCCGTGGCCGGTCTGGTTGTACGCCTTCAACGCAGTGCTCATCGGGGCGTTGGCACTCACGCCGCTGCTCACCGACTCCCACCGCACTGTCGCCCTGCTGATTCTGGCCGCGGCCATTGTGGCAACGAACGTGATCACCGGGTACCGAATGGGCACACCGTGGGCGCTGCCTACCAGCCGTGGATTTCTGGCGTCGGTCGCACTGTCCGTTGCTTTCGTGGTGGTGGCACTGGCATTCGCGCAGCCATCCCTGCCGAGCTGGGCGCTGGTGCTCCTCGCTACAGCAGCGACGGCGACCTACTCGTTCGGTTCGATCGCTCACTACCGGAGCACACACCGATGACGGACGATCTGGATCCGATCATTCATCCGGCGAACCGGCTGCGGATCTGCGCGCTGCTGGCGGCAGGTACGACGCTCGAGCTCGCCGTCGTGAAGGAACACAGTGGATTGAGCGCATCGGCGCTGAGCAAGCAGGTGGCGGCCCTGGTCGACGCCGGCTACGTGGACCAGCAGAGATCACGCACCGACTCGCGGCGGATGTGGCTGTCGCTGACGAGGGAGGGTAAAACCGCCTACCGCCGCCATGTGGCTGCCCTCCGCGCCATTCTCGCCGAGGCCGAGGCGAGCCCATCCGAGCCTGGGCGGTGAGTTCTCCCCCAGCTTCGTGTCTACTTTTTCGACGGATGAAGCCGATGCAGCCCGCACCGGTCGTTCGATTCGAGAAGGAGTCCCCGCCATGCCCACACTCAGTCCGTACCTGTCGTTCCGTGACAATGCGCGCACCGCTATGGAGTTCTACAGCACGGTCTTCGGTGGAGAGCTCACGCTGACCACGTTCGGCGAGGGCCTGGCCACCGACGATTCATCCGAGAAGAACCTGATCATGCACGGCCAGTTGACAACTCCCAGCGGATTCACACTGATGGGGGCCGACACCCCGTCGTCGATGGAACACACACCCGGAAACACGATGAGCGTCTCGCTCTTCGGTACCGAGCACGAGGAATTGACGGGCTACTGGAACGCGCTGGCCGTCGACGCACAATTCACGATGGGTCTCGACGCAGCACCGTGGGGTGACACATTCGGCATGCTCACCGACAAGTTCGGTGTGCAGTGGATGGTGAACATCTCCGGCTCGGTCGCCGAAAGCTGAGCGACGGAGGAGCAGTGGGCGCCTTCAGTGGGTGCGCGATTCGACTGAGATGACCTCGTGCAGCCCGACGGGCCCCCAGCCCCTGTCGAGCGCCACGATCAGCACCGCGCAACCGACCGCGGACAGCACCAGTGCGGAACCGAACAACGCGGTGTAACCGAACACGTCGCCGATCACGCCCGCCGTCAGTCCGGACGCACCCTGCGCAAAGACGATTGCGCAGGCCATCAGTGTGTAATCGCTTCCTGCATAACGTTTTTCCGATGCGTCCATCATCAGTGCGAAAACGGCAACGGTTGCAGCGCCGCCCAGCACGTGTTCGGTGACGTTGGCCGCGACCAGGAGCGGAAACCCGCCGATGCCGAACGATGCCACTACATACAACGCAAGACTGAGAGTTTGGGCGATTCCGCCGACCAGCAGAGCCTGACGACGTCCGAAGCGAAAGGACAACCACGCGCCGAGCGCAGCACCTCCGAGTGCTGCCACCGACGACAGGCCGCCCTCGACCAGGGCGATCTGAGTCAAGGTCAGTCCGTTGTCCGAAAGGAACGGGCCGACCAGCGCCGAGCCCATCGAGTTTCCGAATTTGAAGCCGACGATGAGAAGGATGAACGCGACCATGCCAGGCCTGCGCAATCGGGACCACCAGGCCACAGCGAGTCGCGCCGGGCCCTCGGACTCGGGCTGCCGGTCGGTGTCCACGTCTGCCGCGGCCAGTTGCTTGTTCATGAACCAGACCGGGGCCGTCGCCAACAGGATCAGCAATGCCATTGCAACGAAGAGCACCTGCCATCCCGCAAAGGTGAACAGCCATAACAGCACTCCCCCGCCGCACACCATACCTACCCGGTACGCGCCCACTTGCAGACCGTTACCCAGGCCGCGTTGCGCCACCGTCAACGTGCGAACCGCTATCCCATCCGTTGCGATGTCCTGGGTGGCCGACAGCGCGTTGACGACAAAGATTCCGACGAACAGCCAGCGCAACGTCGACGACAGATCGAGAAACGACAGTGCGAGCGCCACCAGCGCGGCGGACACCTGTAGGGACAGAAGCCACCGCCGCCTCGACCCGTAACGATCGACGTACGGTGCCCACAGAAATTTCAGCGCCCACGGCAGAAACAACACCCCGGTTGCACTGATTTTCACCAACGAGAAACCCGACTCTCGGAGGACGACGGGCAGGGCCTGCGTGAAGAAGCCGAACGGCAGCCCCTGAGCGAAGTACAGGGCTCCGAGCAACGTGAGGGTGCCGACGGTGAACGACGCCGGACGCACCGCATTGGTCATGCCGGTCATCGTGTCAGAGCGAGGCCTCGTCCGCCGAGTACCGCACCGGTTGCCGAAGAATGGTGCGCAGCTTCGCCGGTTCGACCCGTCGTGGGTCACTGAGGTAGATCTCGTGATGACGGCCGGTCATCGTCAGCCCGGCCTGCGGGATGTAGCGGTGGTGCATCTCGTCGAGCACAGCGGCCTCGTCGTCGTAGGAACCGATGTGCAGAGTTTGCACGCACAGGCCCTCGTCGAGGGTGTCGAGGCGCATTCCGTCACGTCGGTCCGAACGGTTCTCGGATGCGTCGACCCGTACGGCGTGCTCGAACATCGTGTGGTCGATCCAGTCGGGCGCCATGATCATCACAGTCCAGAGCCAGTTCGACTTGTCCCGGCGCGTGGTGAAGGCCGCCATGTCCGGCGCCCACCACAAGGCTTCGAGCGGTGGGACGACGTAGTCGCGCTCCAGGTCGTTCTTACTGAAGAATTTCAGCCGATACGCAACGGGGAACAGCGTGGATACGGCATCGGCATATTCCGGCGCGGTATTCGGATCCCCGTGGCCGTCGATCATCAAGTATTTCGTCGGTGGCACGGTCAGAACTCGAAACACGTTGCGCCGTGCCGAATACGAGTCGAGGGTCTTCTTGAAATCCGTCTTCATGCCCTCACCTCCTGCCGACTGCGCGTCAGTGTACCGACCACTCCGGGCTGGGGTGCCGTGGTGAACGCTGCCCTGTTCGGAAGCAGTTGGTCGGTCGACCGACACTGTCACAGCTCGGCGTCGACTGCCTTCGATTCGCCCCGACGCACTGCCATGTAGTCGGACAGTTCCCGTTTGACGACCGGCAGCAGCAAGTAGAGGCCCGAGATGTTGACCAACGCCAGAAGGAACAGCGTGGCGTCGGCGAAGTCGAGCACCGAGCCGAGCGACAGTACGGTGCCGATGACGGTGAAGGTGCAGAACATGAGGTTGAAGAAATTGCGCGACAACCGGCTGCGACCGAACAACGATGTCCAGGCCTGTAGTCCGTAGTACGCCCAGGTGATCGCCGTGGACAACGCGAACAGTGCCACAGCGAGAGTGAGTACATACGGGAACCACGGCAGGACGGTCTCGAAGGCGTCGGAGGTGAGCGTGACGCCGCCCGCCGGCAACTCACCGGTTTCGGCAACTATGGCGCGCTGGTCCTGCCAGGACACAGTATTGGCGATCACGATGGTCAGGGCCGTCGCCGTGCAGATGACCACAGTGTCGATGAAGGGTTCGAGCATTGCCACGAATCCTTCGGTGACCGGATGTCTGGTCTTGACGGCCGAGTGAGCAATGGAAGCCGATCCCAACCCGGCCTCGTTGGAGAAGGCCGCGCGCTGGAACCCGATGATCATCACTCCGAGTACTCCGCCTGCCACGCCCTCGGGTGAGAACGCGCCGTCGAAGATGGCACCGAACGCCGTCGGAACGGACCGGAAGTTCACGGCGATGACGACGCCGCACGCGACGACATAGACCAACGCCATGGAAGGAACGAGTTTTGCGGTGACGGCCGAAATGGACTTCATGCCGCCGATGATGACCAGGCCGATGATGAGTGCGATCACGAGTCCGAACACTGCCTTCGCACCGTCCGAACCGAGGAAGCCTTCGTCGCCACCGGTGACCGAGCGGACCTGCGCGTACGTCTGATTGGCCTGAAACATGTTGCCGCCACTGATGGCGAAGAACGTGATGATGACGGCGTAGAAGACAGCCATCACCTTCCCGACCTTCGCAAGACCTCGCTCGGCGAGTCCCTTGGTGAGGTACTTCATCGGCCCGCCCGAGACGGTGCCGTCCTCGTTGATATCCCGATATTTCACGCCTAGGGTGCACTCGACGAACTTCGAGGCCATTCCCAGCAGTCCGGCGAGGATCATCCACAAGGTCGCCCCCGGTCCACCCAGCGTGACTGCCACCGCCACACCTGCAATGTTCCCCAGTCCCACGGTTCCGGACACTGCGGCCGTGAGAGCCCGGAAGTGGCTGACTTCTCCTGGTGCATCGGCTTCGTCTTCCTTGCCGCTCACCAGGATCAGAGATCGCTTGATACCGCGGAACTGAATGAACTTGAACGTGACGGTGAAGACGACGGCACCCAGAATCAGCCACAGAACGATCAGCGGAACTGCTGCACCACCGATGTTCACGGTGAAGAACACGAAGCTGGAGACGGCGGCGGAGATCGGATCGAAAGCATTGTTGATCGCTGTCTCGATAGAACTGATCGTGCCTCCGTCCGCGGCCGAATAGTCGATGGCGAGACGGTGAAAACTCATGACGTCGAGTCAACATCATCCCGGGCACACGTCACGGTCTTTATCGAAAAACGGGCAAATATTTACATATTCTTGACTTGTAGTGGCTCATACACGGGTCCGAGCGGGCAATCGGCGGAGCAGAAGCGTCGCCGCATCGAGGACCATGTGTCGGTCGTAGGTCAGGCAGTAGTCGTACAACACGCTTCCGTCGTGGGCAGTTCCGCTCTCCACCGCGATGAGAGCAACGCTGGACATCGGTGCCACGATCACAATCGAGCGCTCCGACGCCAGTGGTTCGTCCTCGCCGACCGCAACGGTCCGAAACCGATGTTCACCCGGCATCGGCCGCGAGTCGAAGACGGCCAGGAGAGCCGTGCGCACAGCGAGGTCGTCGAACAACGCGACACGCTCGGCGGTCGTCCCGGCCGACGCGTTCGTCGTCGCCAATACGACGGTCGACGCACCGGTGCCGTAGACACTGCGAAGCAGACCGTTCTCGATGTCGTCGAGAAGCCGTGCGTCAGCGCGCCGACGGGTTCCGAATCGATGGACCAGACCGTACGGCGTCACGGCAACAGGGGCCCGGACGGTTACTGCCGGCTCCAACTCGAGTGTGTTGGCCGTACCGCCGGTGGCTCCGAAGGTGGGTAGACGAGCCGGAGCGCCGTACAGGTAGCCCTGGCCGAGAACCGCACCCATGTCGTGCGCAGTCGCTTCGTGCTGCTCCGTTTCGATTCCCTCGGCGAGCACCAGCGCACCGCTGCGTTCGGCCTCTGCAGCGACCGCGGACACCACGGACGCCGTGGCATAGCTCGAACGGCCCTGCACGAGAGACATATCCAGCTTGATCACGTCGGGCCGGAGCAGCGGAATCAGAGCCAGACTCGACGAGTCTGCACCCACATCGTCGAGCGCGACCCGCCATCCCAGGTCGCGGGCATGCTCTACCGCACGCAGCAGCCCGGCGGGGTCACCCATCAGATCTCGCTCGGTGATCTCGACGATGATCGACAACCGAGATGCCTCGGCCACCAGCGGCAGGCACTCTCTCGGAGGTGGCGCGTCCAGGGCGGTGGGTTCCGCGTTGACGAACAACGCGAGTCCATCGGGGAAACCGGCCTCGACAGCCCCGCTCAGGGCGCTGAGTCGGCACCGCCAGTCGAACTCGGCCGACTCGCCTCGATCGGCCGCCTCGCGCAGCAGCTGCGGCGGCGAGATCGCTTGCGCGTCGCCGCAGGTCCGCACCAGGGCTTCGTAACCCACGACAGCTCGGCCGTCCAACGCGACGATCGGCTGGTAGGTCGACGTGATATCGATCGTCATCGGCGAAAATTGCGCGTGCGAGGCGTCACGATGCACAGGCGGACCTCCCTCGGTACCCCTCGACGGTCCCCACCCGGGGAACCATCATGCCCGATGGTCGCCGGCCGCGCCCTCTTCCCTCGCCGACGGGCTATAGGGTGCTCGGAAGACTTCGGATCGGCGGTGAACAATGGTGGGTGCGAACTCCGACGATCACCTGTTCGCGGGCAGATATCGTCTGGGCAACGTCGTGGGGCGCGGCGGAATGGCAGATGTCGTTCGAGCCGACGACGACGTCCTCGGTAGGCCCGTTGCCGTGAAGATATTCCGTCAGGGTGAACCCGCACATACCGATGCACGGATCGATGCCGAGATCAGGACGCTCGCGTCGCTGTCGCATCCTGGCCTGGTGACGTTGTACGACGCCGGTACCGCCCCCGACACCGGCGGTATCCGAGTGCCGTTTCTGGTGATGGAGTTCGTCGACGGCCCCACTCTGAACGGCTACCGCGCAGGCCGCGCACTACCGGGCGATCTCGTCGCCCGGATGGGACACGAGATCGCTCGAGCCCTTGCCTACATCCACCACCGCGGCGTCATCCACCGCGACATCAAACCGGCCAACATCCTGGTCGCCCGAGAGCCGGCGTCGGGCACGGGACACTGCGTGAAGCTCACCGATTTCGGTATCGCTCGCATCGTCGACGCCGACCGCCTCACCGAGCACGGCACCACCGTCGGCACCGCTCACTATCTCAGCCCGGAACAGGCGACGGGCACCTCTGCGGGGCCTGCAACCGATATCTACAGCCTCGGATTGGTTCTCATCGAATGTCTTACCGGCGCAATGGTGTTCGACGGCAGCGCGGTAGCCGCAGCCGTGGCGCGCTTGCACCGCGACCCCGAGGTACCCGAGCAACTCGGGCCCCAGTGGCATTCGCTGCTGACGACGATGACGGCCAGACATCCCGAAAACAGGCCGACGGCGGACACCGTGGCCGACGCCTTACACAGTCTCTTTAGCGAACCGCCACCACCGCCGGCCACTGCGGTCCTGCCCGTCGCGAATTCGACAGCGGTTGTCGCCGAGCAGGATTCGGCCCGTCGACCAACGGAGGGTTCACGGCGTCGCGGTCTTGTCCCTGCGGCTGCGGCTGCACTGTTCGTCGCCGTCGCGTCGGCAATTGCCTGGATGGCAACCGGAACAGGCGACGAGCCGATCGAGACATCGCCGTCCACATCGGTCACCGCTCCGACCAGCCCGGCGCCCGTGACAACCGCATCCGAGTCCTCGATGCCGGTTGTCTCGAACCTCCCCCAGGACGTGCCCGCCCCCGCCGTCGAACAGGTGCCCGCCGAGCCGCCACAACCTGCGGCTCCACCGCGAAACGGGAACAACGGCAACGGTAATGCGGGCAATGGCAACTCCGGCAACGGGAGTCCAGGCAACAGCAACGGCAACGGCAATTCAGGCAACGGGAACTCCGGCAACGGCAACCCCGGCCGTGGGAACTGAGCATGTCGGCAACCAAGGGAACGGACAGAGCATGACGCACGTCGACACCGTGGTGGTGGGAGCTGGCATTTCCGGTCTCACCGCAGCACGCATTCTGCACCGTGCGGGTCACCGTGTGGTCGTTCTCGAAGCCCGCGACCGCATCGGCGGACGAGTGGACACCCTGCGGACGGACGGACAGATTCTCGATGTCGGTGCGTCCTGGGTTCATGGAATCGACAACAATCCGCTGGCCGACGCAGTACAGGCTTTCGGCATTCTGACCAGTGAGTTCACGGTGGGGAGTTTTCAGCCGGACGGACGACCCATCGCGTACTACTCACCGAACGGACGGCGTCTGAGCGAGGACGAGGTTGCGAGCTTCGCGTCGGACGTACACGTCGTCGACGAGCTGCTGGCGGCGACCATAGCGACATCGACCCTGGGCACGTCGTACGGGGATGCCGTGAACAGCACCGTGAAACGGCTCGCATGGGATCCTGATCGAATCGAACGGGTCCGGGAGTTCCTGGGTCACCGGGCCGAGGAACAGCTGGGTGTCGACCAGGGGATGCTCGATGCGCACGGGTTGGACGACGACGCGATCGAGGGTGACGAGGTCGTGTTCCCCGAGGGGTACGACCGGCTCGCGGTCTGTCTGGCCGACGGGCTGGATGTACGACTCGGCCATGAAGTGACACGCATCGCGTGGGGATCGAACAGCTCCTCCGTGGAGACTCTCACCGAGACGTTCTCGGCCGACCACATCGTGGTGACGGTTCCGATCGGCGTCCTGAAGTCACCGACCTTGCTTATCGAACCGCCTCTTCCCCATCCGGTGTCGACTGCGCTGGACGGACTCGAGATGAACGCATTCGAGAAGGTGTTCCTACAGTTCCCGCATGCATTCTGGGACGAGGACGTCTACGCGATTCGGCAGCAGGGGGAGGCCGGGCGTTGGTGGCACTCGTGGTATGACGTGACCGTGCCGCAGGGGTTGCCCACGCTGCTCACGTTTGCGGCGGGGCCGTGTGCGCAGACGATCCGGCAGTAGTCCGACGCACGTATTGCCGAGTCGGTGCTCGACGCGCTTCGTGGCCTCTACGGCGAACGCGTGATCTCCCCGCAGCGGGTACATGTCACGCGATGGCAGGACGACCCGTTCTCCCGCGGTGCTTACTCGTACCCGGCGGTCGGCTCGCGACCGAGCGACCACGACGATCTGTCGACCCCGGTCGGCGGAGTTCTACACCTGGCCGGCGAGGCAACGTGGACGGACGATCCGTCGACGGTGACCGCGGCATTCCTGTCGGGACACCGAGCTGCGGAGCGAATCCTGGCCCGCACGGTTCCGTTCGACGAGCTCTGGGGCGGCGGCGAACTTCGTCCCAATTAGACGGAGATTCGCGTTTCCTTCCCGAAACCGCGCACCGGGATTACTATGACGACTTCATCCAGGCGGATGACCCGTTACCGATGTGCGCTGCCATTCTTCTGGTCGGTGCCGATGTGGCAGCGGCGCTGTTCGACACGGCAAGGCACAGGGGTGGACCATGGTTTCCGACGTCATCGACTGCAGCACGGTCTTCGCACACGACGTCGAGCAAGTGTGCGGGGTGCTCAGTGCGGTCGAACTGTACCCGCGATATTTCCCCGGGCTCGGGTACTGCCTTCTCAGCGAGTCGGCGAACCGCTACACGTGCGGCGTCGGTGGGGTCGAACACGCACTCGAAGTCGTGGTGAACAGACGTAACCGGCCGATCATCACCGTCGAGCACGTCGAATCCGGCGGTTTCATCAGATTCACCCTCAGCGCGCGTTCACCGAGCGAGACCAAAATCGATGTGACAATCTTCAGAGCCGGCCTGGCCGGAACCTACTCGCCGCAACCCGAACACAATCGGGCAGTGGTCGACTGGGTCATGGGTGGCCTGAACAGGTTGGCCGAGTCCCTCTCCGGCGCAACGACATCGATCGTGTCCAACGCCGGCGATTCCCGGTCGCTACAGCTCGCGGTCCTCAAAACGATGATCGGTACCGGCGTCGTTCGTGCCGCGCGTCCTGATCGCGCATACCGGCAGCTGAACTCGCTGGCGAAATGGGGCTTCACCCTCGGCGGTGGCTTCGCGGCCGCCGCCGCCAAGTCACCGGACGAAATTGCCGTGATCGACGATCGCGGTACTCGCACGTTCGCAGAGATCCACCTGCGATCGCATCGGATAGCAGCAGGGTTCGCCGCATCCGGAATTCGCCCGGGAAGCACGGTAGGAGTTCTGGCCCGCAATCACACTGCCATGATCGAATGCGTCGTCGCCTGCGGCATGCTCGGTGTCGAGGTCGTACTTCTCAACACCGGCCTCGCGGCCCGCCAGATCGAGACCATCTCGAGTCGTCACCAGCTGCAAGCGTTGTTCGTCGACGACGAATTCGACAAGATGGTTCGCTACCTCCCCAACGACGTCCTCCGCGTCAGCCTGTCGGCTCACACCGTCGTCGCGGGCCGTCGCACTCTGGAGCATTTCGTCGCGGCTCCGTCCGCCACGTTCGACAGACCGCAACGGCCCGGATCCGTTGTCGTGCTGACCTCGGGCACCAGCGGGTCTCCCAAAGGTGCACTTCGCCCGACCCCACGCGGCTTCGGGACCGTCGCGGCCATGTTGTCCCGCATGCCACTTCGTATGAACGAGCGCATGCTGATCGCTGCGCCGATGTTCCACAGCTGGGGGCTGGCGGCGTTGCAGATCAGTACACCGCTGCGGGCAACCGTGGTTCTGCAGGATCGATTCGATCCGGAAGAGTGCTTGCGGGCAATCCAGACTCATCGGTGCACGTCGCTGATCGCCGTCCCGATCATGTTGCAGCGCATACTCGATCTACCCGAGTCCGTGCGATCACGCTACGACACGTCCAGCTTGAAAGTCGTCGCGTGCAGCGGTTCGGCGTTGACGGGGTCGACCGTCTCGCGGTTCATGGACGCGTTCGGAGATGTTCTGTACAACTTCTACGGTTCCACCGAGGTCTCGTGGGCGACCATCGCCACACCGCAGGATCTGCGTGCAGCTCCCACTACCGCGGGTCGGCCGCCGCTCGGCACGACCATCGCCGTACTCGACGCCGACGGCGCAGTGGTTCCGACCGGCACTCTGGGCCGGATATTCGTAGGTAACGACATGCTCTTCGACGGCTACACGAACGCCGAGCCTCCGTCGACTGCTTCGGCTCGCGGTGCCGCACTCATGGATACCGGCGACCTCGGGTACATCGATTGCAACGGGCGGCTCTTCGTGTGCGGGCGGGACGACGAGATGATCATCTCCGGCGGCGAGAACGTGTTTCCCGGGCCGGTGGAGGACGCCATAGCCAACCTTCCTCAGGTCGGCGAGGTAGCGGTGGTCGGCGTACCCGACAACGAGTACGGTCAGCGCCTCGCGGCGTTCGTCGTCGGTCGTGGTGCTGCAGGCCTCGACGCAGATATGGTGCGGGCCTACATCCGAAATCGACTGAGCCGGTTCTCCGTGCCGCGAGACATCACGTTCCTCGAAGAACTCCCCCGAACCGCGACCGGCAAAGTGATCAAGAGGATGCTGATCGAACCTCCCACGGCCGCCGGTATGTAAGCCGGCACGTCGACTTCCTCACCACCCCGCCTTCCGACTCCACCCGGAGAACTCTCAGTTGTTTGACTGTTCAGAATCTGAGACTATTTTGGGAGGAAGCGACACCCGTTCTGCGGGTGAGGGACGGAAGGGACGGAATGGCGATGTCGAGGTCATCGGATGAACCCCGTCAGGCTCGCGCCGCCCAGCCCGGGGATGCGTCGTCGTCCTTCCTGCAGTTGTTTTTCGAGGCAACCCGTGAGAACGGCCTCTCCCCCGGGCCGAGTCCGAACCGTGGAATCCACGACGACCGATCGAGCGACTGAAGAATCGCGAAACCGAGTCGACACTCGAAGCGCGCAATAGAGTCGAATGACTGATGACAGCTCACGACGCCGCAGCCGATACTTCGAACCCGACGGTTTCGAGGAGCGTGATGTCCCAGATACGAGTAGTCATCGCCGATGACGACGTGTTGCTGCGAGAAGGCCTGGCCAGTCTGCTCACCCAGGCGGGCCTCGATGTCGTGGGCCGGGCCGGTGACGCCGAGGAGTTACTGGCGTTGCTCGAGAAAGATCCACCGGACCTGGCGATCATCGACATCAGGATGCCGCCGACCTACACCGCCGAGGGCCTCGACGCGGCCGTGAAGATCCGCGACCGTTTCCCCGACGTCTCTCTACTGCTCCTGTCTGCTCACGTCGAAGTCGATCACGCACTCGAACTGCTCGACAGCGCGAACAACACCGCCAAGGGTATGGGTTACCTGCTCAAGAGCCGCGTGACCGACATCGCCGACTTCGTCTCGACGATAGATCGGATCGCGGCAGGATCCTCGGTCATCGATCCTGCTCTTGTCTACGAACTGGTTGCGGCCAAGCGCCGAGGTGATCCCCTCGGCGCGTTGAGTTCTCGCGAACGGGACGTCTTGACCTTGATGGCCGAAGGGCTCTCCAACGCGGGCATAGGCAGACGGTTGTGGATCACCGAAGGAACCGTCGAGAAGCACGTCCGAAGCATCCTGACCAAGTTGGACCTGTCGGAGACGGCCGACGATCACCGTCGCGTGCGAGCGGTGATCCTGTATCTGGATACCGTCGGTTGACCCGCCGTCAGGTGCCCAGCAGGGCTTCGATCGCGCTCGCCGACAGCTCGAATTTCGACAGGAAGCCCAGGGCAGAACTGTTGTTCACCAGGTCTGCGAAGTCCTCCTCGTCATGTGTCGACACGAGAATGACGGCAGGCGGAGGCGTCAGATCCTGGGCGTCGATCGCTTCGACCACGTCGAATCCACTGTCGGCACCCAAGTCGATATCGACCAGCACGAGATCGGGGTGGGTGGACAGCACTGCATCGATCGCCGAGGTGAGTGAGGTCGCGGTGCCGACCACCGACATCCCTGCCGATTCCAACAGTCGGCGTGCAGCGACACAGAAAGCGTCGCTGTCGTCGACGATCAGGCACTGCAGGCGGGAGGGCATCACTCTGTCGAGAGTGTCAGAGACGGCTCGGGTCGGCATTACCGCTAGCGGTAATTCGAGCAGTCGGATGTGCCGATGACGTCGGACACCGCCCTCCGCGACCGGCTCGTCACTGTGATACTCCGGCCGAGTGCGCCGCCGGTCGCCTGCGGAATCGCAGTGGCCGCAGCCGCCATCGCCGTCGAGATACTCGTTGTGCTGACGCTCAAACGGGTGTCACCCGAGAATGCTTTCGGTGCGATATTCCTGTTCGGAGTGCTGATCGTGTCTGCGGGGTGGGGCTTTCGTCTGTCGATCGCGACATCGGTGGCCAGTGCCGGCGCGTACGCCTACATCCATGTACTCGAAAGCAGTGAGAGCCTCGTCCCTGCACTGATCGTGTTTCTGGCACTGGCGCTTCTGACCAATGTGCTGGTTGGCCAATCACGTTTGCGCGCAACCGAATCGGATCAACGTCGACGAGAAGCAGATATGTTGGCGGCGTTCGCCAAGACCATCTTGCGCTCGGACCACACCCCGACAATGCTCGATGTTGCCAGCACCCGGCTGGCTGCGGTCCTCGACCTGCCCTTCGCGGTGTTGAAGCAAGGGAATGCCGACGCGTCCGTGGGGCAGGAGAAAATCCTGCTTCGGGACGGGGACGTCGTCACCGCGTCGCTGCTGGTTCCCGCCGATCTCGATAGCCTCGATGCCCGCCGTATCCGCCGTGTCGTGCCTTCGTTGGAGGCTCTTCTTGCCGCCGCCCGCGATCGTCAGGACATGCACCTCCGTACCGTCGCGCTGGCACGCCAGCAAGCGTCACTTCGGAAGGTCGCAACATTGGTGGCGCTGCGGGCCGATCCGGATGACGTGTACCTCGCAGTCGCACACGAACTCACCGTCGGGTTGGACAACGAACATGTTTCGGTGATCCGTTACGGCGACGGGTGTTACACGATTCTGGCGATCCGCGACGACTCCGCCGGTGAGCGCGTGCAAGCCGGTGATCGACTGCCGATCGGTGGGCAGAATGTGGCCACGATCGTCGCCGACACCGGCCGCGCCGCTGCCGTCGACTTCACCGAAGCGACCGGCGGTATCGCTGAGCGACTGAAGGGCAGGGGTATTCGCTGGGTCGAAGGTGTACCGATCACTGTCGACGGCAATACCTGGGGTGCCGTCATCATCGGCACGACAGCTACGCAGTATGCGGCCGGCGGTGAGACCCGAGATCGACTGGCCGACTTCGCCGACCTCGTTGCCACTGCGGTCTACAACCACGACACACGAGTTCAGCTGACGCGGTCCCGGTCCCGCGTGGTCGCCGCAGCCGACCAAGCCCGCCGAGGTATCGAGCGTGACCTGCACGACGGTGCCCAACAGCGAATCGTCTCTCTCGGAATGGAATTGCGCGGCGCCCAAGCCGCTGCCCCGGAGAATCTGACCGAGCTCCGCGCGATGTTGGACCGCAGCGTCGAGACGCTGTCGCAGGTGCACACCGACCTCCGCGAACTCAGTCGCGGCATCCATCCCGCAATCCTCTCGCGCGGAGGACTCGCACCGGCACTCAAGACGTTGGCCAGACGCAGTCCGATTCCCGTTGCCCTCACCGCCGACATTTCCTCCCGGATGGACGAATCGGTGGAAGTGGCTGCGTACTACGTGGTCGCCGAGGCGCTGACGAACACGGCCAAATATGCCGAGGCCACCGAAGTCGACATCACCGCGCACCTGACCGAGGACAGCTTGGAACTGACCGTGACCGACAACGGCCGCGGAGGTGCCGATCCGAGCACAGGGTCGGGTTTGATCGGACTACAGGATCGGGTGGCCGCAGTCGGCGGCGAACTGACCATCGCCAGCCCACCCGGGGGTGGCACGACACTGTCGGTCCACATCGGTCTGTCTACCGGCTAGCAGGTAGCGGCGCCACCGGAATCTCCTCCCCCGCGTTGGATGGCAGCGGCGACGCTTTCGACCCGGGAACGGACGAATGTTGTCGGTACCCAATCGAACCGAACCAAGGAGCAGGCCATGCCGTACATCACCACCACCGACGGAACCGAGATCTACTACACCGAGCAGGGCACCGGAAAGCCAGTTCTGCTCAGTCATGGCTGGCCACTGTCCTCGGATGCCTGGCAGCTCGAACTGAAGCTTCTCGCAGACGCCGGCTACCGCGCCATCGCACATGATCGCCGCGGCCACGGCCGGTCCTCGCAGACTGCCGTCGGCCACGACATGGACACCTACGCCAAGGATCTGGCCGAACTGGTCGAGGCCCTCGACTTGCAGGAACTCACCCTCATCGGACACTCGACCGGTGGCGGCGAGGTCGTGCGGTACGCCGCGCAGCACGGTGGCAGCCGCGTCGCTCGGGTGATCACTGCCGGTGCCGTTCCCCCGGTCATGCTGAAGTCCGAGGCCAACCCCGAGGGCACGCCGATCGAAGCACTCGACGACATCCGCAACGGCGTTCTCTACGATCGATCGCAGTTCTACAAGGACTTGTCCGAGCCGTTCTTCGGTGCCAACCGTGAGGGCTCCGCCATCTCCCAGGGCGCCAAGGACGACTTCTGGCGACAGGGGATGCTGGTCAATCTGACTGCTGCATACGACTGCGTGAAGGCGTTCTCCGAGACCGACTTCACCGAGGATCTCAAAGCGCTGACCGTCCCGATCTTCATCGCCCACGGTGACGACGACCAGATCGTGCCGATCGCCGCGGCGGCACTGAAAACCGCAGAACTCGTCCAGCACGGCACCCTCAAGGTCTACCCCGGTGCACCGCACGGAATCTACGGCAATTACCAGAAGGCCTTGGACGCAGACATTCTCGCCTTCATCGCCCAGTAGCAGCCCCGCTCTCGCCCTCCGGAACAAAGGTGACAACACGATGATCAGACCGTACGCAGTCGTCGGAGCAACCGGAGGGCAGGGCGGCGCGGTGGTGGATGCCCTGCTGGCGCGGGGGCTACCGGTGCGCGCAGTGGTGCGGCGTCATTCGGCCCGCGCGGATCGGCTACGTGAGCGAGGTGCCGAGATCGTCGTCGCGGACATCACCGATCGGGAATCGTCCGCGGCTGCACTGAGAGACAGTGCCGGTGCGTTCGTGATGACGACGCCGTTCGAGGACGGTCCCGCGGCCGAATTGGCTCAGGGCGCAGCCCTCGTCGATGCGGCGATCGCCGCGGAGGTTCCGCACGTGGTGTTCTCCTCGGTTGCGAGCGCTGACCGCCGCACCGGCATACCGCATTTCGAGACGAAGGCCGAAACCGAGGCACTGCTGCGTCGAGCTGGGCTGTCGTACACGATCGTCGGCCCCACCTACTTCTACGACAACCTTCTCGGCGGACTGGACGACGTCAGGGCCGGCCGCCTCGATCTGCCCTTGCCGCTCCACACTCCATTACAGCAGCTGTCGCGGCGGGATCTGGGGCGGTTCGTCACCCTCGTGTTGACCGAACCCGCGCACTTTCGCGAGATGCGAATCGATCTCGCGTCGGACGATCCGAGCTTGGAGGCCATGGCGAACACTCTCGGCGACGTTCTCGGAACCTCGGTGCAGCCGTATTCGAGCCGGGCACGGGACATAGGTTCCGAGGACATGAGAGCGATGTTCCAATTCTTGACCGACGTCGGATACGAGGCGGACATCGACGGCTTGCGCACCCGATATCCCGAGGTCGAATGGCAGACATTCGCGCAATGGTCGGCGGGACTGGCGTGAGCACCACCGACACCACGCCGGCAGCACCGTCCGCGTGGTCACCGCTACGGAATACCGTCTACCGCAGCCTCTTCATCGCACAGCTGGTCTCGAACATCGGCGGCTGGATGCAGACCGTCGGTGCGCAGTGGTTCCTGGTCGAACGTGAGGCGTCGACCACCATCATCGCCGCCGTGCAGACAGCAAGTCTGTTACCCACCCTGTTGCTGGCCCTGCTGGCAGGCGCGCTCGCCGACGCGCTCGATCGCCGCGTTCTGCTCATCGCGGTCGGTGCCGGTTCGATGCTGACCGGAATTGTGTTGACCGCACTGGCATGGACCGACACCTTGTCTCCGTGGGGATTGCTCGCCTGCACATTCGTATTGGGTTGCTGGACATCACTGTCCGCTCCCGCCTGGCAGGCCATTCAGCCCGAGCTGGTGAGCCGTGAAGAAATCCCGGCCGCCTCGGCGCTGGGCAGCGTGACCGTCAACGGGGCGCGGGCCGTCGGACCGGCGCTTGCCGGGGTACTGGTGGCGTTGGCCGGGCCGACCTTCGTGTTCGCCATCAACGCCGCCTCCTTTCTCGCAACGTTGAGCGTGCTGATTGCATGGAAACGCCCGAAACATCCACAAACGGATCGAGAAGGCCTTGCCGAGTCGATCCTGTCCGGGGTCCGCTACATCCGGTCCGGCCCGATCGTTCGACGAATCATTCTGCGCTCGGCGCTGTTCGCCTTCCCTGCCTCTGCATTGTGGGCGCTACTGCCATCGGCTTCGTCGTCGGTACTGAAACTGGGCTCGGTGGGATACGGCGTGTTGTTGGGCGTGCTCGGGGTCGGAGCCGTGATCGGCGTTGCCGCGACGCCGATGCTCCGGAAGCGTTGCAGCGCGAACACCTTGCTCGTCGGCTCTGCTGTCGGGTACGGCGTGGGAATGGCAGCGCTCGCGTGGCTTCCGCTGTGGGCGGTCGTCCCGGCGCTGTTGTTGTCCGGCATTGCCTGGATCACGACGTTGACCGCACTGAATGCGTCTATCCAGCTTTCGCTCGCCACCTGGGTTCGAGCGCGCGGGATGTCGGTTTACCTCCTGGTCTTCATGGGTTCTCAGGCCATCGGCTCGCTCGTGTGGGGATGGTTGGCGTCGAAGATCGGCATCGTCGACGCACTCGCGGTCGCGGTAACCGCCTTGGCATTCGTCGCCACGAGTGTCGCAGTCCTCCCCCTGCGACCCGAGACCGGCGTGCTCGACCGTGCGGTGTCTATGGCGTGGCCGACCCCGACAGTAATGTTCGAACCCGATCCGGACGACGGGCCGGTGCGGATCACCGTTACGTACCGAGTGGTCGACGACGCTCTGGAGCAGTTCCTGACGTCGATGGCTCCGGTCGGGATCGCGCGGAAGCGAACGGGGGCGTACGCCTGGAACCTGTACGGGAGTCTGGACGTCGAGGACACCGTGGTCGAGCAGTTCACTGTGCCGTCGTGGAGCCAGTACCGACGTCAGCGAGAAGAACGGTGGACCGGCTCCGACCACGACGTGGTGCAGAAAGCGCTGGCCTACACCGTCGACGGTGCTACGCACACCGAAACCCATGACATCGCACTGTCGGTGCGAGCGAACCCGAACGGAAAATGATGGACAACGCACTCTCGGGCGTGGGGAACGTCTTCTACTTCGCAGACGACCTCGCCGCCGCCGTCGACTGGTACCGAACGCTCCTGGGCACCGACCCCGTCGACGTACACGAGCAACTCGCCGCGTTCGACGTCTCCGGAACCCGGCTCACCGTCCACGTCACCGATTCGTACAACCGCCCCGCGGGGACCGCAGGGTCGGTCTCGTACTGGAACGTCGACGACGTGGACGCAGTGGTCGCCGGCTGCGTCGATCGCGGAGGCGTCGTGCATCGAGGTCCGAAATCGGTGTTCACCGGTGAACGTCTGTGCCAAGTTCTCGAGCCGTTCGGCAACCTGATCGGCTTCAGACAGTTCGCCAACAAGTAGGAAGCGCGCCTGACGACACAGGCTCGCGCATAGAGCCGGCGAATTGGGTACACCCGCTCCATGCCCGAACTACCCGAAGTCGAAAACGCTCGACAGGTCGTCGAGAAAGCCCTCGGACGCGTCATCGTCGACATCGATGACACCGACTCGTTCGAGTGCCGCCCACACATGCCTGGCGATATCGCTCACGCCCTGAAGGGCGGCAAGCTCACCGAGGCATGTCGACGTGGCAAGGCGATGTGGTGCGAAACCGTCACCGCCGACGGGTCCAGCGGTCCGACGCTGGGAATCCATCTCGGAATGGGCGGCCGCGTCATCGTCACCGCTCCCGACGGCGATCGCACATCGCAGTACGGAGGCGGCGATCCGCACGTGGGCGAGCGCGACACCGACAAGCCCGAGTGGACGCGCTTTGCCATGACGTTCGAAGACGGGGGTCAGCTCCGGCTCTTCGACAAGCGCCGGCTTGGCCGAGTGCGCCTCGAACCCGATATCGATGCGTTGGGGCCCGATGCTGCGGAGATCACGCGCGACGACTTCCGGCACCGAATCGGTTCCAGCGGAGCACCTCTGAAGGCACGTTTGCTGGACCAAGCAGCAATCGCAGGCGTCGGCAATCTGTTGGCCGACGAGGTGCTGTGGCAGAGCGAGCAATCTCCGTCCAGACGGGCAAAGACTCTCACCACCGAGGAACTCGACGAGCTCCGCGTTGTGCTGCGTCGCGCCATCAGGTCGGCGATCAAGAAGGGTGGCGTGCACACCGGTGAGATCATCCCGTTCCGCAAGGCGGATGCGGCGTGCCCACGCTGCGGTGCTCCGATGACTCGCGGAACGGTGGGCGGCCGCACCACGTGGTGGTGTTCGCGCGAGCAATCCTGATCGGTTCCACGCCGCTGCCTGCTGCTCGATAGCGCTGTAGGACACCAATTTTCGGAATTGTCTAGCACTGTTGAATGCGGCGAAATACCGTTCGGGCACGTACCGTGTGGGCAGCTTCGGGTCTACCGAAGCGTTCACTCGGCTGGAGGTTGCATGCTTTCGACGACCGATACGGGCCTCGCTCCGCAGGTCACCTACCTGCCCCGTCGGCACTGTTTCGCTGTCTGGCAACCTGATTCCACAAGGATGGCTACCACAGCGACGACGCCGATCGATCTTGCGCTACCCGATACGGGCGGCACCGTGACCGTACGGACCGTCGAAGCGCAGCTCGTCGAGCCGCGTCGCGTCGACCTCGAAGCGGCCCTGGCACCGTCGGCAGGCCTCCCGGAAAGCGCGTCGGCCCGGGGGTGGTTGGCGGTTCTGCACCATCTGGAGCAGCGGCCCCCCTGCGCCGAGATTCCTGCATCGCTGCTGGAATCACTCCCCCCGGCGGCGTACGCGGTACCCAACACGGGTGGGTCCAGCGTGTCGACCGCGCACGGTGCCGTCGACGCCCTACGCACCAGCCTGCACATGCAGGCCAATCTGGGCGACAGTGCGTCCAGCTTCACCCCGCGGCCGTATCAGGTGCACGGTGCGTCCTGGATTCCGACCGTCGGAGAAGCCGGGGGTGGAGGAATTCTGGCCGACGAGATGGGGTTGGGCAAGACTCTGCAAGCCATCTCGCACATGATTGTGGGAGCCTCGCGGGGTGAAGGCAATTTTCTGGTGGTGTGCCCGACATCCCTGATCAGCAATTGGCGACGCGAGATCGAGAAGTTCTCTGCCGGCGACCTGACGGTCAATGTCTACCGGGGACCGAACCGCTCGCTCGGTGGATGTGGAGAGGGCGGCTGCGTGACCGTGACCGGATATCCGACACTGCGCTCCGACACCGACCGCCTGGCCGAGATCAGCTGGAACACGGTCTTCTTCGACGAAGCGCACGTCATGAAGAACTCGCGCACCCAGGTTTCCCGTGCTGCGCGACGACTGAGCTCGACAACTCGCATCGCACTGACCGGCACCCCGGTCGAGAACCGTATGGACGAGCTCTGGGCCCTGATCGACCTGACCAACCCGGGTCTGCTCGGGACCAGAGCACGCTTCACTCGGCGATTTTCCGCACCCATCGAGAACGCGGGTTCGGCGGCTGCGCTTGCGCACTTGTCCCATTCCATAGCTCCGGTCGTCCTCCGACGGACGAAAGACGAAGTGGCGACCGACCTTCCACCCAAACAGCAGATAGACGTTCTGTGCCCGATCACGAACGAGCAAGCGATGCTGTACAACTCGACGGTCGAGGCTGCATTCGACACCGGTTTCGGTTCTACACAACGCCGAGGGACTGCGGTGCTCGCTTTGCTGACCTCTCTGAAACTGATCTGCAACCACCCGGGTCTCGTGAACGGCAACATGGCTTCGTCGCCCGACCGTTCCGGGAAACTCGACAGGCTCACCGACATCATCGAGGAGCTCGCCGAATCGTCGCAGACCGCATTGGTTTTCACCCAGTACCGCAAGACCGGTGAGTTTCTCGCCGACCGTCTCGCGCGCGTCACTGGAGCCGCCATACCGTTCTTCCACGGCGGACTCGACGTGGACCAGCGCGAGAGAATGGTGGACGAGTTTCAGGGCGGTAGCTGTCCGGTGATGGTGCTGAGCCTCAAAGCGGCCGGCTATGGGTTGAACCTCACCCGGGCCAGCACCGTCATCCATTACGACCGGTGGTGGAATCCGGCGGTGGAATCGCAGGCAACCGACCGGGTACATCGAATCGGACAGACCTCGCCTGTGACAGTCATGGCGCTCACCACCGAAGGAACATTGGAGGAGTACATTGCGTCGCTGCACGCCCGGAAGAAAGCAATTGCAGGGTTGACCGAGGGGAACAACGAGACAGCGCTTGCCGCACTGGATGATTCGACACTCAGACAGACGTTGTCGCTCCGATCGGTGGCACGGTGATGGCATCCACTCCCCTGCCTCCTCCGTTCGGTGCGACTCCATGGGGCAAGGAATGGCTGCGTCGAGTCGAGCCGATCACCGCTACCCGACCCAATCCGATGCTTCCTCGAGCGCCAAGCCTGGCTCGTAGCGAGTCGGTCGTCGTGGATACCAACACGATCGGTTCTATTCGCTGCGTGGTCTCGGCAGGAAAGAAAATCGAGACCGCGACATTTGCGGTGCCGCGCTATTCGGCGGCTCACAAAAGGACGGCTCTGCGCATCGTCACCAGTCATCCGACTCACGGCAGAGGCAGCGGGGATCTGCCCGACGCGCTTCACGCGGAGCTGGTATCGCGGGGTCTGGCACCGGTTCCCACGGACGTCGACACGGCATGCACCTGTTCCAGCAGAACTGATCCTTGCGTTCACGTCACCGCAGCAACGTACGCGATCAGTCTGATCGTGGACCAGTCACCTACGACGGCGTTGGCCATACGTGGTCTGGACCTCGTCGAAGCCGCTGCGTCGACGGACTTTCCAGCTCGATGGATGCCCATCGAGAGCGTCGACGCAGCGGTGTTCTACGGCTGAACGTATGCCCGAAAGATCAGGACGTTGCCTCGACAGCGAGGCGTGCAAGTGTGTCGTTCAGCTGATCCTCGGTGACCAGGGGAAACCCGATCTGCTGGAGAAGCTTCTTGTCCGTGACCTTCGACCAGTCGTAGGTGTGCCGCACCAATGTCTCGTTGGGTCCCTGAGACTCCAGCTCCCACAACCACTCCCACCCGGGAGGCTCGTTGCCGGCCGGCGCGGTCTTCCATGCCAGTAGCTTGTCCTTGGCGTACCCGGTGACGACATTGTCGGTCTGGTATTCCCCACCCATGTGATCGCCCTGCATGTTCATCGTGAACTTCTCGCCGACCTTCTGAATTCGGTCTGCGTGGTCCACGCCGCGTACGAATCCCGAGCCGTCGAGTGCCTGATGCCGCTCGGGGTTGGACAGGACGTCGAAAATTGCGTCCACGGGCGCTTCGATGGTGCGTTCCACTGTCAGCTTTGCGTTCTCTGTCATATCTGCACGATGCCCAATACGCCGGATCCTCAATCATGGATACAGCCGAAATTAGGTGGACCGCGAAGGCTGCCTGGTGAGATGCTCGGCCGACACCGGGATTGCGGCACCCAGCGCAGCGGGACGGAGGCATGACGAGAATGTCCACCGATCTTGCTCCTTCCACTGCCACCTGGGTTCTCGAACACCTCGAACCCGGCGAACGTGTGACGGCCGTGGACTCGATGACCGGAGGCATCACGGCCGAGGTGCGTCGGCTCACTGTGGCAGATGATCAGCACGCCGTTCGCGTGCTCGTGTTGAAGAGCTACACAGCCGTGTCCGTCTCGGCTAACTGTCGTTGCCGAAGAACCACCAAGTGAGGACAATCGCTACGACTGCGGCAACAGTAAAAAGGACGGCGTTGAGCCAATGTGAGTTGCCAGTATCGAGATCTGCCAGTGCCATGAGTACTCGCCCATCCGTCCGCCCTAGTGGACAAAACCGACTTCTGCAGTCGAGCCTATACACAATGGAACGGATAAGCCCTCATCGTTCGACATCTATCCGATTAGTCAATCGCGCGCCATCTTGGTCATTGGAATCGAGCAGATTTCGGGAATCCTTATTCCAAGGCTGGGCCGACTCGCCGAACCAATGCGCGTGTCTACTTTTCGGCGAGACCTGTCGCCGTCGCCAAGTATTCGCGTGAGTCCCGGAACGTCTGCGCTACACCGCGTCCAGCGATCGCGTGGTACCGACTGATCTGGTCGTCATCGAGAGCATCGAGAACAGTGCTGGAATCTGCGTGCATCCAGCCACCGTCTTGAACCAGTTCGTGGGCGCGTTTGCCGTGCAGGGCAGAAATTCCCTCGACTCTGATCCCCTGGGGATCGGTCGACGCCGCAAGGTAGTAGGCCTTCTTGCCGGGGTAACCGGCCTTGACCTTCTCACGCAACCGGAAGACAGCGGCGGCTGCGTCGTCGATGGCCGACGCCTGCTCGTCGGACCCGGCTTCGGAGGCCGAAACTCGCGCGATCTCCGCGTCCAGCGCAGCGAGCAAAGTGGCGAGGTACTCGAGATCACTCATAGGCCCATGATGCCCTAGTGCAGTGCGCTCTCGAACCAGCACCTGACGGAAAAATCGACGATGCCTCCGCCTCTGGGTCCGCGACGCGACGTACCGATACCCTGACCGTCTACAACTCCGTGACAGCGCCGCGGTTTGTCCCTCGCAGTTCGGGGGTCAACAGGGTCCTGTCGGAAGTCCCGATACCCGACGATAGGGTCATGAGCCGCCGACGACGCGGAGCTGTCCGGACGGTTCGTTGCACCACCTGCAGCTCCCGTCGATGTAGTCGTGGCCGTCTTCACGTTCGCACTCATCAACCGCGCATCCGCTGCCGCATGACAGCATCTGTCCACATCTGCACCGCTCGCCGTCGCACCCCGGGTGGTGAAGCGTTCGCGGCGGGGCACCGCAGTCGTGGCATTTGCTCCTGCCGTTGGGTATTCGACTGGGCCGCCACGTGCAACCCACTGAATCGAGCATTTCCAGATCACACGCCATACAGATCGCCATGCCGTGCAGAGTCGCACAGAGCACCGACAGAAAATCATCGATCGAACTCCATGACGCAACACCCCTGTCCGCGGGCACCGCCGTGGATAGGCACAGCCCTGAGAATCGACAAACGAGGCAAGTCGAACGACAGTTTCACGACCTCGACAAGAGGCCACGCCGCGTAGAAGGGTTCTGCACGTTGGCAGTTCTGAGATGATTTCCCGATGCACCGGATCCGGCTGATCTCCGCACTCGTCGCGCTGACACTGCTCGCCACAGGATGCGCCGACGAGCCCGCACCCGAGCCGACACCGGTGGTCGTGGCATTCGACGACGGATGGGGCCAACTGTTCGCCATGAACCTCGACGGTTCCGGCTTGCGTCAGGTCACCCCGACCGTGGGCGAAGACAGCCGCGACCCGAACTATGGGAACGGCGCTGCCCTCTCCCCCGATGGCGAGCATCTCGCGTACGCCCGAGGCCGATTCATCGAGATCCTCGACCTCGAGTCGGGTGAATCGAAATTGGTATTCGAAGGTGGCTACCAACCGGCTTTCTCACCCGACGGATCCAAGATCGCGTTCACCGCGAACGGCGGCATCAACATCATGAACGTCGACGGGTCCGACGCACACGTCATCGCGCAAGAAGAGTCGGCGTTCGGAGCGACATTCTCGCCCGACAGCTCACGGGTTGTCTACGGCACCGGCGGCTACCTGAACGAAGTACCTGCCGACGGCGGTGAATCGACAGTGCTTCTGCGCGACCAGTTCTGGAACTCCGACCCGGCCTTTTCGCCTGACGGGTCGACGCTCGTCTTCTCCAGTAACCGAGGCGGCAACAACGGCTCGGAGATCTACACAATGCCCTCCGCCGGAGGGGAGATCACGCCTCTCACCGATACCTACTCGGCACATCCGAAGTTCACGCCCGACGGCTCGCGCATCCTCTACGACCGAGCGGTCACACAGACGGGTGAACTGGTGACCGATGTCGCTACCGGCTCTCAGGCCGAGATTGCGTCGATGAACCCCGACGGGTCCGACCAGAAGCGGCTGACTCCACGCTCTCTGAGCGGTCAGATGCCGACCGTGGGCGGGGGGCGTTGACCCGCAAGATATTTGGCATATTCGGGGTTCGCTCCGCCTCGCCCCGCGTTCAATCTGCAAGATCGACTACGCCCAAGGGCCGAGAACCGGGTCAGTCCATGCACCGAGTTTTCCGCTACTGGCTATGTAGACCGCCGCAGGCGACAATTGCTCGTGAGCACAGTCCGGTCAAGACGTAACCGATACAGGCATGGGGTGTCCGCCGTAACGGTGACTCGAACGGGCTCGTTGACAACAGCCATTAGGCAGTGACGACGGTGAAATGCTGTTCGTGCAGCTGATCCGCTGTCGTCCTGGCCAGGACTACGCGGGGCCTTTACCGTGGATGGTATGGCGATTTTCGCAGACGATCCGCGCGGTACCTACGCTCGTTACATCACCGCCTGCAACGAACGGCGTTTCGGCGACCTCGACGAATTCATCACCACCGATGTCGAAGGTGTCCGCAGCGGCATCGACGGCTACCGCGACGGCCTTCGAGACATCACAGTCGCGTTCCCCGACTTCAGCTGGTGCATGGAGGACTTGGTCGTCGAGGGCCGGTCGATGGCGGCTCGCCTGACGGATACCGGCACCCACCACGGTGAGTTCGATGGGATCGCGGCGACCGGCCGGTATGTGCAGATCCAGGAACTAGCGATGTACCGGCTCGATGACGACGGCAAGATCGCGCGCTGCTGGGGAGATCTCGAGGCTTCATTGCGCTGTGAACTGCTGGGCCGCGGAGAATAGCTGGCTGCGATCAGCGAAGAGACATACGAGGAGTTAGCGAGCGCGGTTGAGCGGCAGTAGCGCAAGTCGTCAGATCTACGCTTTTGCAGCGTCACGTCCGGCGTCAACGGGTCCACATGTGAACGTGAGCGGTCAGACAGCGGCTTCGAGACCGAAGCGCATTTCAGCCGTGTTCTAGTGGAACAGTGGACTGGGTCGAGAAAGAACTAAGGGTCGCTGGTCTTACCGGTACCTGCACAGCTGTGGGTGTCATGCTCCCCTGGGCCCTCGAAGGGACCTTGCTCCGGTTGGCGCTGCTGGTGTTTCATGCGTTCTGCGGTGCCGTCGCCGGACTGTTGGTCGGTGTGATCGCAGTCGGTGGTGGACGCTTCGCCTTGTGGTCGAACCGAATGTGGGCCGCACGATCTCACCACACCTGGCGACACCGATTCGCCGCGTGCACCGCAGCAGCGGTCACGCTGGCGACCTCTCTCACATTGTGCTGGCTGGTCGTCGCTGGCAGTGAAATCCTCACTGACACAGATGTATTCCCGTCCTGGTGGATCTCACTGGCAGCGATAACGGCGGCGAGTTACCTATTCGCCTACCTTCTCGCTCCCACGACGGACTGCGCCGCCCGAACACAGGACGGCTTCGGAGAGGTCTAGGTTCCAGCCCCGGTCCTTGCTCGGCCTCATCCTGGCGTGTGTGAGCCGCTGAACACCGTCGATCTGTTGCGATCAGAAGAGATGAGGCGGGGTAATAGTGTCGGACAGTCCGTGCTCGACAACACTATTCCACTTTGCGGTATCGGCCATACTGGACACATGGCAAGTCGTGGAGTGGTCCGCACCTGGAATCTGCGCGAGATGCACGGTGTGATCGATTCGGACGACACTCCAGGGGGATGCTGGACATTTGGGGCGACGGTCGCGATTGCGGGATTCCCCAGCCTGGACGAAGGCCAAGTTGTCGAATTCGAGTGGCGACCAACCGGCGAGCTCGACCAGAGCTACAACTTCATCAACACTTCGCGCGTGGCCGGCAGGTGTCGAGCCGGTGGATCGCCCGTCCGGCTCATCAGCGTGGAACATCGACGCCGATGGCAACGTCCTAGAAGAGACGGACTTGGATTTCCCCGAAGAGCCGCGGATCGGGACCGCGGCGAGTGGCATCGTGTCCGCCTGGCACGGCGACGAAGGCTGGGGCGTAATCGATTCCGCGGGTACCCCTGGCGGATGTTGGACTTACTGGAGTGCCCTGCACCCTGACGAGGTGATCGATTCGCAGGGCATGGGTCAGTTCAACATACGAGGAGGCATCCACGACCTCATCGTCGGCGAGAAGGTCGACTTCGAGTGGGAGTCCGTCACAGATCAGGATGGGTACAAGTTTCGCGCGATCAAAGTGCGACCGCGGAGGGAGATTCCGCCGTGGCAGATCGAGTGGATCCCGTCGTAACAGGGACCTGGAGGTTTCCGTGCGTCCTACGACCGTGGCTGCGTCAGGTCACGGTGAAGCGGACAGTGTTGCCGGTCGGATCGAGCAAGGTCGTATTCAGCGGTGCGTCAGTTGTCACCGTCAAACCCGCTCTACCGGAACCGATATCGATCGCTATCTGCTTGCTCCATTCGCCGCCTTCCGGGGGCACGGATCCGATTGCGGCGGAGTTGAGGGGCACCATCCACGAGCCCCCGGTCGGTTTGGCATCGCTGTACGGGTCGGCCCAGGGTGCATCGAAGTTGTTCATGTTCACGAACACGGTGAGTGGACAGTCGCTGGTGAAGAATGTCCGCCAGGTCAGCGTGACAACCGCGATGCCCGGCCGATCGTGCGGTGTGTACACGTCGCCGCCCACCTCGCCTGCGCACGGTAAAGACATCTCTTTGCCGAGCGAAATGTTGTATGGGAATGGGGTGAACTCCTGATGGTGGGCTGACGCCACCCCCGGCATACCGAGCAGCGCAGCCCCGAGGGCAGCGCCGACAACTGTGGTTCGCACGGTCCAAGTTCGAGTCACGAAATGGACATTACGGTAAGGGCCTTTCGTTGGGGCCGGGGATCGGTCTCGTCCAGTTTTCTGACCGGCAACCCCTCATCTACGGGCAAGCAGGTTATGGGTTGACGGTGTCGGTATCCCAGGCGAGTTTATGCGTGACAGCTACGGCCAGCGAATCGAGCTCGACGTTCGTGAGTATTGCGTCGATGCACGAGGTCGACGCACCGATGTAGGTCGTCATCAGGTCGATGTCTGTTGCCGTACACCACGCCTTATCATTCGGCCACCACAGGTGGGCGCTCATTCCAAAGGGAAACTGAGCGCTGGCACCGAACTTTGTGTCGGCGAGGCCGATACTGCCTGCGAAGAGCACCACATTTCGAGACGGCACCGGCAGTGAAGCTCATTCGACGGTAAGTCGACATACCCAGATCCTTCCCAGTGCCCGAACCGGCACTCCGCCAGTGCCTGTGTGAAGCGTCGGAGAGTGTCTGCCAAAGCCCGGGTGGTGTTTGTCGGCAACGAACCTTGGATTGGGGGTTCGTGCCAAATGCCCTCCTGTCCACCGGCGTGCCAGCTACCCACGATGGAACCCCACTCCATTGCCGGGTGCGCGAGCCGACCGTTGGCTCGGGAGACGGCCGACCAAGCGACCGGTTCATCGTCGATAGTCCTCGCCGGGTGAAAGATTCGCGCGTACGACGGGAAGATGACTTGGAACCAGTGCGGCCACACCACTGCCGAATTTTCCGATTTCTTCGAGGAGCCACGCCCTTGCGCCGACGTCGTCGGCCACCCGTAGTCCTCGTTCGTCCGAGTCCTGGGAATCGGTCGTCATCGGATCCCACGCCATGTGCCCACTAGATCACACGAAGCCGCATGTCCTGGCCTGCAGATACGTTGCACAACAGAAGCGACGCAGCGACACGGCTGACATAATCGGCCTGTGCAGCTGTCCGAGCATCGAGAGTCAGTGATGACTGCGAATTGGAGGCCCCGGCGGGGCGTCCAAGTGACGCACTCGGATCTTCCTGATGCGTGGCTCGATGCGCTCGATCGTCTGGTCCACGATCTACGCGTACGCCAGTACGGCGGCGATGTCGAATACATCGACTGGGTAGCCGAATACGAATCGGACAGCGGCATGGTATGGCTCTACAGCGCTGTCACGGTCGTCGGAGGCAGCCGAGGAAGACTTGCCTGCAGTGGGATCGGCGCTTCTGTCGACGATGACGTAGAGCTGGCGCTGCTGTCGATGGCTGACCTTGTTCAGAACGAAGTGGCCGAAGCGGGTACCGCGTGGCCGTGGGGAGACGACGGCGGATTCATGCATGCGGAACTCATCGATGGAGTCGCCATGTGGAAGGACAAGAACTTTCGCGCAACGCGTATAGGGGATCTATCCGAGAAGGACTGATAGAGAACACTATCGGACCGAGAGCATGGACCCTCAAGCAAATTCATCGGCGACCACCAAGCGTAGAACCGCACGCACCCATGCGTCTGCGGATGCCTCCAGGTCGTGGCCGGTGAGTGCATCGGCAAGGCGATCGAGCGACAGACCCGTCGACTTCATACCTACCGATCTCGAGAGGTCAGCACGCCCGCGAATCGCAACCACGTCAGCCTCCGACACGAACCGCAAGCCACGGTGCGAGAGATCCGCCAGGGTCGACAGACATCCTGCAACAGCATCGACGACGCGATCCTGACCTACCTCGCCCGCCGAGCGGATCAGACTCGACATACCCACACGAGGCGCGAGATCAGGCACGACCACACCGAGATCGCACGCAATCGAGTACGGCGTGATGCAGACCTGCCCTGACCGGGCACTCATTCGACCTGCCACCGCCCGCGGACCCGACGACATCGCGTGGAGAACCGCGTCGATAGCACCGGGAGCCTCCGCTCGATGCTCGACCACGATCTGTGCCTGACTTCCCTTACCGTCCGCGACCACCACCGTCAACGTCTGACCTGCCGGAGAGTAGTCGGTGTCGACCACAGCGTCGACGCTCACTATGCCGACCCCATCCGTCACCAGACGGTTCCGTGCGAACGACGGCCTGCGTTCGGTCAACTGTCGACGCACATCGTCGTAGTCCGAGGAGAGGGCAGCCGAATCAGCCCAAGCGTCGGCCCCGAGGGGAAGGATCGATGTCTTGCCGATACCTCTACGTCCCAATCGAATCGAACGGTTCGCGCGCCGAACAGCCGATTCGGTGACGATGGTCGACGAAGCCAACGCCCCGATAGTCGTCCCCGCAACTCTGCGCCCCGCCACCGCATGACCGGTAAGCAACTCCCCCGGCCACTGATGCCGCATCAGATAAACGGCATTCGTATCGATTTCGGAGAAGTAGACGTCGACACTTACGGCGTCACCATTGGCCGTTACGCGGGCACCCAAACCGACCAGACGTGAACGTCTGAGCGGAGTTTCGCCCGCAGTCTCGGTTCCCAATGCCATTCCGGCGAGCGCCGAGTCGGTCGCCCCTCCGAGCTGAACTCGCGCGTGGATCTCTGCGATCAGCGACGCCACCCGGATTCGGTCGTGACGGGCATTCCTTGCGGCATAGGCTTCGACCTGATCGGCCAGATCCCCACAGGCGTCGGCGAGCCACACCGTCGACGATGCCTCGGCCGAACGAGTAACCCTCACTGCCGATGCATGTTGCACACCCGACGCCCCGGCCAGTCCGTCGAAGAGGATAGTTCGGGCAACAACCTTGGCCAGAGCGGAATTAGCCGAATCCTGAATTAGACCAGCACTACTGACGAACACCTCGTCGCTACCCGATTCGTCAGCCGCTCGTACGGCCCACACCGCAAGGGCGATCGACTCCGGCGCTGCATGCTCGGATGCCGACGAATGAGTGTGACCCACATCGTGGGGTGTCAAGAATCGAACTGTGCAGTGCGGCAACTCGACACGCACAATCGAGTCGGTGCCCTCGGGGCGATGCACTGTCGCCTGATAACCCTCGCCGCGGATGCGCCTGGCCCGCCGCATGGCGGCCGCACCGACGTGCGATTCGACAAGTGTGTCGTCGAATTCCCCTGGTGTCCATTCCGGTCCGCCGACATCGGTACCGAATCTCGCACGATAGGCGAGCACCAGACCGAGGCGATGCCTGCACGCCGAGCTCGCGCCGCAGGAGCATGACGCGTCGGTGAACGGCAACGAAGCCGGGAGCTCGGTCACGACGCCGTCGGCGAACCGGGCGACGATGCGTTCGATTGATGCCGACAAGTCCGGTGGATTCTCCTCGACCATCCGCACTGCTCTTTTGACCAGGCCACGATTGGTGACGAGCACCAGTGCCTCGTCGGTGAGCGCCGCCACGTCCGGTCGGATGGATTCGGCGTTCATCGGATGCACCCGGCGACGAACTCCGCGAGCCCGCCCGGTGTCATCGCCCCCACGTGCACCCCCAGCCGGACTAGACGCTGGGCGATCTCTCGGTCGTAGTCGGGTTCGCCGGACTCGTCGAGTGCTGCCAACGCCAACACTCGCACGCCCTCGTCGGTCAAGCGAGATACGCTGCGCACGAACCGATCCGCTTGACTCTCGTACAGATCGGAGATGATCACCACGATGGTTCGGCGGGGAGTCTCGACCAGCTGCCCCGCATAGTCCACAGCCTTGGCACCATCGTTGCCGCCACCGAGTTGCACTCCCATCAACAATTCCACCGGATCCAGAACCTCCGACGTGAGGTCGACAACGTTGGTGTCGTACGCGATGAGGTGCGTTCGCAGACCAGGGACGTTCCAGAAGCATGCCGCTGTGACGGCGGAATGGACGACAGAATCGATCATCGATCCTGACTGGTCGACCAGCAGTATGAGTGTCCAGGTGTCAGTGCGTCGCCGGGTGCGCGAAGTGAACAGTGGTTTCTCGATCGCGATGGATCGTGTCTCGGGGTTCCAGTGCTTGAGGTTCGCGAGAACCGTTGCAGGAAAATCGAAGTTGCGAGAGTTCCGGAAGGAGGTGCCCTGCCGGCTGCGCGTGCCGTGGAAGGTCTTGCGGACGTCGACGGACAGCTTCTCGATCAGCTCTTTCACAACCGTGTCGACAGCCTTCTTGGCCAGCGCGAGAACCCGCGGGTCCATCAGATGCTTCGTTCGCAATACCGCACGCAGGAGTGTCACGCTCGGTTCGATTCGCTCGAGAGCCTCGGGATCGGTGACCACCTCGGTGATCTCGTATTTCTCGACTGCGTCTCTTTCGAGGCGGTGAACTGTCTCACGCGGAAACAAGCGGTGGATGTCGTCGAGCCAATCCACTGCGCTCACCACCGTTGTCCCGACTCCGCTCGGCCGTCCGCGACGGTCGCGGTGCAGTGCCCTACCCTCGCCTTTTTGCCCCTTCGCCAGAGCACCGCCTGCTCGAGCGCGTGAACCACCCGAGCGCACGCCCTGGGCGGCACGGGCTGCGTCGCGGCCATACAGCCATTCCAGCGCGGAATCCTGTTCTGCCGCAATACCTGTAGGGTCACCGAGTGCACCGGAGCTGGCGTCACCCAAGATCAATCGCCATCGCTCGGAGTTCATTGCAATCCAAGGTTCGCGAGCGCACGATCGACTCGCTCGTCCAGTAGCTCGCCGGACAGTCCCGAGGCCGTAATGGACGGGTCGGCAGGCGTTGGTGCCACGCGTCGAGCGATGACCTCGCGTTCACGCGGAGGAAAGAACTCGAAGGACTGCCTCAGGGCAGGCAGTGCAGTCAGAAAATCATGCTCGGTCATCCGTCCTACGACGGCGTCGACGGCCGTCAACACCGCATCACCGGAACCGGCATCGAGAAAACGTTCACGTGCGACGCCGAAGAGACCGGACAGCCAGTCGCCGAGCCGATCCGAGGGTATGGACCGCACGGCAGCCGCCGCATCTTCCGGGGTGGTTCGAGTCCACGACGCGCCCAGAGCCGATCCCCTCATATCCACTGCGGCACCGCTGTCACGCGCCAGCAGATCCAGTTCTGTTGACGGGTCGTCGCGCAAGAGGTGCCCTGCGTACTGCATGGCATCGGCGATGGCCGCGACAGCCGCGATTCGACGGAGATCTGCGCCCCCTGTTGCTCGGACTCGCCGGGCGAGCGTAAGCACCTTGGGCGACGCGGCTGCCACCACTTCTCCGAGCAGCGCCGAACCCCGACTCCCGAACAGCGAATCGTGTCGCCACAGATCGAGGGCAGTGCGCAGAAGTAGCCCGGTATCGGCGAGATCGACTGCGGTGTCCAGCGATTGGATCGCCGCCGATGCTGACGTATCAGATACGTCGTCGAGTCCGCTCAAGACTGCGTCGAACAGAATCCGCGCGACGGCAGCCATGTCTTTGCTCGCTGACCGCAACGCGGAGACGAGCGCTGCACCCGCCGCGTCCACTAGCGTGTGCCCGTACGCGGCGGCCTCGACGAGTGCCGGAACTCGGCCGCCGTGGTCGGTGATCACCCACTCGTCGATCGACCGCACCTCGGAGACACCGCTCGGTCCGGCAGAGCGCTCGAAGCCAGGAATGCCGAGTAGTCGTAGCTGATGCAGCACGCGACTTCTCGAACGCTCGCGTTCGTCAGTGAGATCCAGAGACAAAGTCCCGGTGGTCAATTCGAACTCTTCGAGCAGCATGCCGACGTGATGGACCAGCCCAGGTGCCGGGGCGTCAGGATGTAGTTCCCCTCGCCGCTCTCCCCTCAACGTTCGGATGCATACCTCCATCACCGGGTCAGCTTCGACACCGAGTGGTTCACCCGCACGCGTCCACGGCAGCGGCGAGGGAATGGCCTCGTCGACGAGTGTGCTCGCAGCACCGTCCAGTACGTCACGACGCGTGGGCACCGAGTGACCTCGCATCGCCGCCAGCGCATGGACCTGCGTTCGGAATCCGGCGAAGTCGGTGGTGGAAACCCGGTGCCCGCGGGCCCGCAGGTTCAGCACGACGGCCTCGATCGCGGTGTCCGACGCATGAGCCTGATCTTCCCAAAGCTGCTGGTACCACCACGGTCCCTCGAGTTCGAGGCGACGGTAGGAGTACGGGATCAGGTAGCTTCCGACGTCGAGGGCGGAATCCGGAATCGGAACGGTCGGCCAGCTGTCATCGGCCGGTGGTCCCGTCTCGAGCTCCGACATGATCCCGGCACGGTGGAATCCGCCGCAGACGACGACGACCGAACCACCCTGCTCACGAGCTGCTTTCACCCAGGATGCCATGTACTTCTCGCGTTCGGAGACGTCGACACCATCACCGCGGATCAGGATGAAGTAGCTGTCGAGGATATCTCGCATCTCTTCGGTCGTCAGCGCGCCTGCCCGGGCTTCCACGACGTGGTCCCACATCGCATCGATGGTGTCGAGGCCCATCTGCTCGACTGCATCCACAGCGGCTGGGCTGTATTCGGTAGGCCCAGAATCGAAGTCGGGATGCCACGACGGAAGGTCGATGAACCGAACTGACGCACCCGTTCCAGTGGCCGCTTGCATCGCTACCCACTCCGGCGAGAACTCGGTGTAGGCATTCCAGGCCACCTGGGTGTGTGTACCCCTGCGGGCGTGTGAGAACAGCGCGATCGGAAGTCGATGTCCGAGCGTCAACTCGCCGAGGCGGTCTGTGTAATCGACCGGACCTTCGATCAAGACGTGGGCCGGCCGCAATCGTTCGATGGTGTCGGCTACCACGCGCGCGCAGGCAGGACTGTGATGCCGCACGCCGATGACGGCCACCTCGTCGCCATCGTGACGTTCCACCACTAGCTCAGACGTGCGTGAGCTTCGCGCAGCTCGCGCCACGCTTCGCTCGATCGGTAGGACGATCGCTGCTCGATGTAGCGACGCAACCTCGCTGTGTCCTCGGCGTTGTCTTTCGCCGCGGTGCCGGCCAGGGACTCCGCGAGATCGGTGAACGTGCCTGCATCACCGCGCATGTACCAGCCACGAATTCCGGTGGCATGCGCGAGCGAGACCGCCTCAGCCGTGCTCATCACAGACGACAACCGCTCGACGGGAGCACCGGCTTCGGTGAATCCCGATCTCAGGTCACGGAACAGCGTCACGAGAAGTTCCGCGACCGCCGGATCTTGATCGATCCCCACCCCGGACGCGCGCAACAGCGCCGCCGACTCCGCCCGCACCAGCTCGAGCTCGGTGTCGAAATCTGCAATCGGATGTACCGTCTCGAAATTGAAGCGACGTTTGAGCGCGGCGCTCATTTCGTTCACTCCTCGGTCGCGGGTATTTGCCGTCGCGATGACGTTGAATCCCTCACGCGCGTAGACCATCGCGTCCGTTCCGGTGAGTTCTGGCACCGCGAGAACACGTTCGGACAACAGCGACAGCAGGGTGTCCTGCACTTCGAGTGGGCATCGGGTGATCTCCTCGAAACGCACGATCCGACCCTCGGACATGCCACGCAGCATGGGTGCCGGAACCATCGATCGTGGGGAAGGGCCCTCGGCTACCAACAGCGCGTAGTTCCACGAGTACCTGATCTGATCCTCGGTGGTTGCAGCGCCTCCTTGGATGGTGAGCGTGGAATCTCCACTGACCGCAGCCGCAATGAGTTCGGACAGCATCGATTTCGCAGTACCTGGTTCACCGACCAACATCAATCCGCGTGTGGTCGCCAAGGTGACGAGCGAGCGTTCGACGAGTGACGGGTTACCGACATACTTGGCGACGATTCCGCGGTGGGCGTCGCCCATCACGAAGCTGCGGGCCGCCTGCAGACTCAATTTCCACCCGGGTGGCCGCGGACCGCAGTCCTCGTCGGCGAGTCGCTCGAGCTCGTCTGCATACCGCTCCTCGGCAGGTGGCCGCTGTACTCCCGTCGTCACGACGCGAACCCATCCAGATCGGCGATGAGTTCCGAGACGGTCGCACGGTCGACTTCGTTCAAGGTCCCTCCTCGCAAGCTCACCTCGACGAGCTTCTGGTCCGGGTATCCGTTGTAGGGATCACCCGTCCCCATCCCCGGTTCGAGTCCCAGCAGCACCGAGACGTCGTCGCTCAGTTGGTAGAGCAAGCCCTGACCCCAGGACACGGGGTTCTCCCACACCGGTTCCCATCCACGGTAGGTCAACCGGAGGGCCTGGCTCGGGGTCGCAGTCACCCCCGTGAACCTGGCCAGGCCACTGCCGTCGATGTCGCCTGGCAGCGGGTCGTGGACCGGTCGGCCCAACTGTGGGAACGGCTGCAGTATTTCGTAATCGGCGAATATGTTCGACCACGTCCCGACCGTGTCGGGTATGTGTGCCGGATGAACCAGACCTATCCGGCCGTCGGGAAGCTCGAGGGCATCGTCGTCGACGTCTGCGAGGGTGCTGTCTTCCGCGACCCGGAACACCACTGCAGGTTTGTTGTTGTCGTCGAACGACGCCCACAGGAGACGACGAGCTACGTGGATCAAGAGCGGATGTCCCAGCACGTATTGGGTGAACTCGTCGGCGGTCCAACGGCGTCCGATCACCATCGACCGATTGAGGCGCTTGATCTGTTCGGTTGCAACAGCTTTGGCTTCGCGCTTGAGCGCGGCGAAGCGTGTCTTGGCTTCCTCCGCGAGGATGGCATCGTCTCGGGTGGTGGGCTTGGGCAGGCTCGTCGTCTTCTTGCCATTCTCGTCGAGCACGTATGGAACAAGTGCTTCGGTGAAGCCGACCGTGAAGGATCGCTCGCCGTAGTCGAACATCATGGTTCCCGACGACGACAAATCGAGAGTGGGGACGATGCGGTCCGCCAACTGCTCACGATCGAGACCGATGCTTTCTGCGACCTCGGCGACCCGCTGCTGCGCGCCGACCTTGAGGGACTTGAATTTCATCTTCCGTGAGATGTGGTCCAATTCGGTGAGGGCCCGGGTCGAGCCGTGCGCAGCCAGAGCGTCCAGCCCCAGTTGCGCTCGGGCAGTCCCGTTCTCGCCTGGCCAACGCCGGATGAGCGGGGCCAGCTTTCCGATTGTCGAGTCGTCGCCCAGCCACCCGAGTGCGAGGATCACCCAATTGTCTTTCGAGGGCGCACCTGCTCCCCACCATCGCTGAAAGAGCTCCCACGCTGCGTCGGCGAGTGACCCGCGATCGCAGTACGAGGTCACCGTCTCGAGCCCTGCGTACGGTGCATCGATTGTGCTTACCGCGCACATCGTCAAGATATGCGCCGTGGCGGAATCAGGCAGAGCAGCGGACCTGTCCGCGGTCAGTATCGGCGGCAGCGACGGCGCGTCGGCCCAGGCCGGTGTTTTCGGAATGCGCTTCGGTAGTACTTCCAGCGGATCGAGATCGACGATGGTCGCAATCGCTGCCGATACGTCGTCTCCGTACCTGTTTGCTCCGGCCAGCACTGTGTCTCGTGAGGTGGCGCGCGCGAGTCCGCGTAATGCTGCTGCAGCGTGATCTTTCTGCGCCCCAGCTTTTCCCACCGCGTCGGGGATCAACAGCGTTGCTGCGTCCGCCGCATGCCGGACGAGCCATGCCAAAGCGGGCTTGCGCAAGTTCTTCCGGGTGGCGAACATCGTCGCGTGCACGCGCGCGACATCGAGGTCGACGTACGGCATCAGATAGGGTGCCGCTGCACCGGGGTGAGCTCGTGTGAAGCGGAGCATGAGCGGTAAGGCGTCGAGTTCGTAACGCGCAACGACACGCAGCGGATCCTTGAGAGTTGTTCCCTCCCAATCAGTCAGGAACGGTCGGGCAATCTCGTCCGGCGCGATGAGGAAAATGATCCAGGCGTACCGGCCCCCTGCACCTGTCGGTGACGGGTCTGGAATGTACTGCTTGTAACTGTCCCATGTCGTATAGGAGTAATCTCCCGGCCTGTTCTTGATGGCCTCGAGTTCGCCTGGCAGCCAGGCCATCTTGTGAAGATCAGGGACTTCGAGCCCTGTGATGGCGGTCGCGTCGGGCATCTTCTTGCGCGTCGACCACGGCGGACTGACGAGGATCGACGGAAGGTCGGTCGCCATCGGCAACAAGGTTGTCAGTTCTGCGATCCTGCGTTGCGCTCTCTCCGGCAACGTGGAGGCGATCTCGCGCGCCAAGTCCGGATCCCGCCGTACGTGGCGATCGAACAATCCCGAATCAGCCTCTACCAGAACACGGAACGCTCGACGCGGATAGTTCTGCATCGCCCGAAGGACGATTGGCTGCCCGTTCTTCATCCCTCCACGTCGGACCAGAGCCTCGAACGCATCGTCGGTGGGGATAGCCGAAAGGGCGTGCAGTATTCGCAGAAGCCAGGACTCGTCGTGCGCGTTTCCGTACGGATTCGGCGTGTCGAAAGCGTCCAGCAACACAGGCAGTATCGGCGGGCCGATACCATCCACCACCGCTGCTGTCATCGCATCGTCGAGCAGCCACCGCCGGTGCCCGTAGGCGTCATCGCTTCGATGAAGCTGTTCTGGCGTGTTCGCCGAGACCATCAGCTGCGTGCTCCAGTGGTAGGACTGAGGACGCACCACCATGATCAACTCCTCCGACCACTCCAGCTCGGTCGGGAAGATGAACGTAGCGGTCAGCTTTCGTACGGTGTTGCCTCGCAGCGTCGATGCCACGCTTCGGGCCGCCGCGTAGTCCTCGTCCGACGCCACCGCGATCAACCCGCGCATGCGCTCGAGCATGTACTCGCGCGGAGAATAGGTCAGTTGCTCGTCGTACCCATCCACCTGCGCGAAACGTTCTCGCGTCGTGTACTTCGGCATTTCGAACACCGCGTCCGGCGTGGCATGACCGTGGGAAACGACGCTGATTACGGCACCTTCCGGGAGGTCCGCAACCAGCACCCTTTCGCTCACGAAACGCATGTCGGACAACTCCAGAAGCGCCTCGACCGCGAAGACCAAGCCGTGCCTGGCCACCCAGCCGTCGATGATCGAGACAACTCGCAATTCGTCGCGACTTACGAATCGGTTCAGGAGAAAATACAGAGCGGCGGCACCAAGAGCCGAGACGTCGCCTGCCTGGTACTTCCTGGCGGCGATCGTCAATTTGTCGGGGTTGGTGTCGTTGACGAGGTACCAGGACGCGTACTGGAGGCTGAGTTCGTCGGTCTCGATCTTCGCTAGTTCGACGCCTGCGTCAGGATCGACCGGCGCGACGCTGGCGCGATAACCCCCGCGTCGGGGATATTTCATCGGTAGCCACGTCAGCGGCGGCACGGACTTCGACTCGGACTCGGACTCGGACTCGGACTCGGACTCGGACGTACTGTGGCTCACGCATCTCCTCGAGGTCCCGCACTGTTCGGCGACGTGCCGAGAATGATAGCGGGCAGAACGATCGCCCACCGGTGATCTCGTACCGCGTGGTCTGGCAGCGAAGTGTGGGCGGCGAAAGCAAAACCGACCGGACGGCATGCGGAACGAATTTCTGCCTTGCGCACCGCATCGGTCCGCGGGAGAGTGACGGTCGTGAACGACACACCCGCGTCCGGCCCCCCACCGCGTTTTCGCGGCGTGCCCATCAACGAAATCCCGGCCGTAGTGCCCCTGAGGTTGATTCTGGCCGAAACGGAGAGGATCGGTGCGTGGCTCAGCGGTGCACGGGTCTACAGCACATGCATGACCTTCTCGGTCGAAGCCTGTGTCCGAGAATCTGATCGCTTGCTGGGTATGTACGGGTTCGGTAGACCAGAGTCGAATCACACTCCGCCGATGCTCGTCGGTTTCGAGGATGTCGACGGAACCGTCTCCACAAACCTTCCCGGCAGGCGAACGGGGTTGAGCCCCAGCGGCGGTGGAGGAAACCGCCTGCACAGTCGAGCCGGCCTCATTCTGGAACCCGTCCCGCCCGCCGGTCCTTTGCATGTGTATTTCGCTTGGCCGCACTTCGGGATCGCCGAAACACGTCATAGTGTGGACGCGAGCGAATTCGTCTCGGCGACATCCGAAGTGAGAAAGCTGTGGGACGAGGCCGATCCGGATACGGGCACCCAGTTCGACCTCGACGACAGGACTACACCCGAGATCGAGATTCCACCTGGCGGATGGTTCGAGACGGCCCTCGAACGCCAGAAGCCACCTCCACGCGACCCCAATGCGCCGCGTCGTATCAATTACGCGATCGGGGGTGATGATTAGGCGGTGCATGGTCGCTCCGACCGGCTGCGAGCTGGCAGGATCAACAGCGTGATCGAATCCATTTTCGTCGAGCACCTGCGGTTCTGCTCCGAGTCGAGCGGGCGGTTCAACCGGCATCCGCACCGTGAATTGGCCTCCTTTCGACGCACATCCCAGCAGTCCGATTGCGGTGCCGACATCGACGCGCGAATATCGACCAACGATGTGCTTATAGGTGGCGAACAGCGGAATGCATAAATCTATTGGTGTCCGCCGCCCTGCGTCCTGCGTTACCAGCCGACACAGAGGTGTTGCCGTCCTCGATAACTCCCCCGCTTCAGTTCCAACCTTGGGAGCGAAACCACTGCGCAGGCTTTAGTAGCGCTGAGGGGCGAGGAGGGTGACCTGACGCATTCGGTGAACATCGGTGGGTACGAGCTCCCGATCTAGTTTCCCCGCCTGTGAATCGACCACGACCCGAACGGGGTGAGGTAGTGTCGCGATCATGACACTGCAGAAAGGCGCATGAGCGCCCCGTCGTCCGAGCGCAGACTCTTGCGCCCACGATATATTCGTTTCGCTGCCGGTCGGCTGTGGGTTATCGACGAAACCCAGCCTGTCGCAGCGCTTCTCGAACCGACATCCGGACAGATCGATCGGATCGTGTCCTGGCCGGAGATACCCTCACCATCACCTGCACTGACGATTGCCTCCCACGCAGACCGTGTCTGGCTGCAGTACCGCGGAACCGATGTTCTGGCCTGCGTGACCGTGGACGGGGTACATCACGCCGAGTATCTCGAGGGCTCACATCTGCTGACAGCGGGATCGTCCGGAGCATGGTGTTTTCGACCCACACGCACGCGTGACGACGTCGCTCGCACCGCGGACGAGCCGCCGCTCCCCCGCCCGCGATCGCGACCACCTCTGCTCCTGGCTCACCCGGGCGGAGGCACGTCTCCGATCGACGTCGACGGGGTTCTAGTCGCAGCCGACTTCGACGAACAGTCGGTCCACCTCGCCGTCGAGCACACCCCATGGTCGCGCACCTATCGCGGAACCCCCACTCCGGCAGGATATGTTCTCCAACAATCCAAGTCGTGGATCCATCTACCGCTGGACGCGAGCACGACCCGCATCGAACTCGACGACTACCCTCGATCGCGGGCCGACGGCGCGTGGCACACCAGCGAGTACGCGGACATTACCTACAACGAGCTGCACCGCCGCAAGCGCGCGATCGGCGACGGCGTCCGATGGCACTGGGGCGTGACAGGCAGGCACGGCGGTGTTCTTATCGCGAAGGCATTCCGTGCCGGTTCCTCGACGCCCGTGTGTGAGATCGAACTGCCGGAAGTCCGGGCCTACGAAGGCACCGCATACGGTGACCAACTCTGGCTCCTTGTCAGATCTGTGGACGGTGCGAGCCGCCACCTTGTTCGGCTCTCGATAGACACAGCAGAGTCCGAACTCGACACAGCCATAGACGATCTGGACATCACGGGCTACTGCCGCCCCGTCGCTCCCGAGCCGCCTGATCATGCGTCGTACGTCCGCTACTGCATTCGTCGACTCGACGGGCGGCGGTTCTCGAAGAGAATGCACGACGTCCGCGCCGAGTTCATCGGCGACTGGCCGCACGGCCGCTTGCACATCAGTTTCACCCACGATGACTACGAGGGGCTCACTGTGGTGACTCGACTCAACCTGTACGACGAACAGGGTCGACGTCTCGAAGATATAACTTGTTATGCCCCTACCGAATTGATGGAGCAGGCAGACACCCGCGCGTACCCGGATCGGTCGCGCGCCGTCGGAGGGGTGTTATACGTATGACGCATTGGGTCGAAGTGCTGCTGAAGATCGTCGACGGTCCGCAGCGGCCGGTCATGGGTATCGCCCGCGCAATTCACGCCGACATCGGTCCTAGAGACGTCTACGACGGGCACTACGGCATCGTTCCGTCGTACGTGGGTTTCGGGCTCGGCGAAGTCCGTCTCTTCCGTTTCGGTCGACAGACACGCATGGAGTCTCTGGAAGGGAAACCGCTGTTCATCGCCGACGGCCATAAGTGTTGGGTGTTCGAAGCCGGTCACGATGATCCGATCGAAACCAACGAGCTCAACACCCGGATACCCGACCCGGGCCGAGAACTGATCGTCTCCCGCCCGGTCGAACACTGGGCGCGACCGGGCCTCACCAGACCTACACGTCCTATCGAAGAGGTCGAATTCATCGGACGGCGTTGCTGGAAGGTGGAACTGCAAACCGGCAGCAAGGGCTCGCCGATGGTTCTGACGATCGACACCGAGACCGGGGCCGTGTTGAAGCAGGAGTCCGAGGAGGGCAGTGCGGAATACATCGATTGTGCCCTGCCGGAGGAATTTTCGGACTCGACGTTCGTGTGGAGCGGCCCGGCCAGAATGGCTCGTAACGTGTTCGCCGAGGATCGGGCGCGTGAGGTGGAACGATCGAGAAACAACATGCAATGGTTCCACGACAACGTCAGCGCGCAGCGGATACGAGCACACGTCTTGGTCGACTTCACCCCGACCGAGGTGCGCCGAGATCCCGAACATCCTGACAGCTTCGAAGCCGATATCGAGAAAGGTGCCGGCCGACTGTGGCGACGCGCGCGATCCAGCGAGGACTGGCTCCTCCCCGTGAACTGGACGCGGCACTACCCGACACCTGTACGAGCATGGTCCACGGAGACGTTCGACTGGGCCTGCGCATTAAGCCTGGGCCCGGGCAGTTTGACCGATGCGACAGTGACGCAACTCCAACACGCGCTCCACCCAGGCCAAGACGTGGTTGGCATACCCCCACTGAATCCGCACCTAGCTGAGCAATACGACCAATCTTGATATGCCGGGCTACCGGTAGAGGTCTGCATATTGCGGCAGCACAACAGTTTTCGTGTTACTCGAGTCTCGACGCCGGATCATTCCGACGGGTCCTGACGCCGCGCAGATGCCGTTGGGGTGAGCGCGCGACGTTGTTATTCGATGGCTTGTTGATGGACTGTTTGAGAGGGTGCACGAATGAGTGCGGTCAACTGGTTACTGGCGGGCCCGCGTGGTCGTCGGTTGCTCCTCGAGTATGCGCTGCTCGCGGAAGAGGATTCGGCCGTCGATGTCGAGCATTCGTTCTGCTCTGCGGTGTTCCTGGCGTCCTACCGCCTTGACGTCGACCAAGGTGCCGGAGTGGTGATGTTCGGGCCCGGTGCTGAGGAAGCGCGGCAGACCGTGGTGACAGCGGAGGATGTGGCGGATCGCCTGTCTCGGGTGCCGCTCCCGGAAGTGACAGCCGGCGTGCTGCGTTCGGTCCTTGCTGCAGCGGTAGATCACGCGATGTACTGGCAGCCACCGAACGGTGAGGACGTTCTCGCCGCCACCGCATCGGTGCGGGGTGAGCTGGAACGGATAGCCGAACACGTCGCCTCGACGCCGCACGCACAGTGGTGGTCGACGGGTCTCGCGGCTGCTGATCAGTGGATCGTGTGGTGGGACAACGCATACGCGCAATTCCGGGATGACCCGGCGGCCACACTGACCACCGCAGAGACGTTGCACGACTACGGTGCTCGCACGGCGAAAGAAGAAGTGCGAGCGGCGACCGTGCGGCCGGCGGACCCGGCCGCGGGCTTTTCCGGAGAGTGGTGGTCGGTTCCTCCGACACGGAGCTCGACTCGCTCGTTGTTCGATGGCACCCCGGCGGAGCTGTGGTTCGTCGAGGACGGCATGGGATGGAAGCGGGCGGTCTCGCGGCGCATGCGCGTTCCCAGCGGTGTTCGCGCGTACGAGATCGACGGCCCGCAGGCGTGGGCGCAGCTATGCAGAGAGTTCCCTGTCGAGGTCACCGCGCAGAAGCGGCACGACTGGTACTGCGCTACCGGGCGGGCCGGGCGATGGGTCGTTCCCGACTGGCCACGAGTGGCGGAACAGTACGACGGTATTCACCTCACCGTCCGCGGCTACCTCTCCGCAGCCGGGACGGCCATCACCGTGGACGACGCCACAGCGAGTGTCATCGCTGGATGGGCACCCGACGAAACCTATTGGCTCACCGACACCGCAGCAGCCGACGGCGACAAAGCCCAGGTGTGGGTGTGCGACACCGACGGGGAACACCCCGAGTGGACCGCACACAGAGCTCGCTGACGCGGTCTGCACACCGGTAAACGCCAATCCGGTAGTTGTCGCCGGCGTTCACCCAACACTCGAAGAATCCCGATCTCGAAGACGAAGATAAGCATCGAGCCGAGCCGCGCCGACAAGAAGGTCACGGCCCCTCGCGCTCAGCAGCGCCTGCCACGCGTCGAGAAAGGAACGCAACTCGTCGACACCTCCGGCACCGCGCAACGATTCAAGGAAGTGCGCGACTTGACTCAGTCGGTAGCCGCCGCGCCGGAGTTGCCGCGCGATCTCGACGTCCCGGACGGCGTCAGCGGCGTATTCGCGGTAGCCGGTGGTCGGGGCGCGTGTGGGTTGTACGACTCCTTCCGCTTCCCAGGCCCGCAGCGTCGCCGGGTGCAGATCGAGGCGTCGTGCGAGTTCACCCACCGTCAGCGGGCGTCCGTCGATCGGCCGCGGTGCCATCGTCGACAGGCTCTTCAGGGCGGCGGCCGTTTCGCCGTAGGTGCCTCGTTCGGAGTGGAGAGCGGCATGGTCGGCGTCGATCGTTCGGTATGCGAAGTCGTCGTCACGGGCGTTGACTGCGCGCATGATGTCGACCGCCGGCCTGTACCCGTGTCCGCGGCGCAGTGCCACGAACGCGTCGAGCGCCGCAGCGTGCATGAGCGTGTAACACCGGTAGCCGGAGTCACTTCGGACCGCGAGAGGTAGGACGCCTACCTCTTCGTAGTTGCGTACCGCCTGTGTGGACAGTCCGTGTCGGCGGGCCAGATCGGTGGGTCTCACAATGCCTCGATTGAGGGTTAACGGGTTTTAAGCCGGTTGGATGATGCCGAAGTCTCAATGGAATGCTCAACGATACCGTCAAACATATGCCTGCAGAACTGCACAACATCGCCCGAGAACTCAGCGAAGACCTTGGCCGCGTGGTCGACGCTTTCCTGACCGGGCGTCCGGCCGTCCTCCTGGGCCTCGGTGAGCCGACACACGGAATCCCTGCCTTCACGAGCCTGCGCAACGAGCTGCTCGTCCATCTCGTCGCTCGCGGATTCCGGTCGGTGGCGCTCGAGACCGATATCTTCGCCGCGTCCATCGTCGACGATTACGTGGCCGGTGGAACAGCGGGCCTCGACGAGGTGTTGTCGGCCGGTTTCAGTCACGGGTTCGGCGCAGTTCCCGGTAACCGTGAACTGCTCGAATGGCTGCGTGGTCATAACGCAGCGTGCGCGCCGGAGGACCGGGTCCGATTTCATGGCTTCGACGCGCCCGTCGAGTACTCGGGAGCACCGAGCCCCGGACCGTCCCTGAAGTTCGTATTGGAAGCCCTGGCCCCCGAAGAGGTGTTGCCTCCCCACATAGGGGACCTCGACGAACTCCTCGGTGACGACGCCGACTGGACTGATCCGAACGCGATGTACGACGCCGCCGCGTCGATCGGCGGATCCAAAAGAGCCCAGGTTCTCGGCTCGATCGCGGAAGGACTGGCCGCCGCTGCACCACTGGACGCGCCGTGGGAGGTGTCTGCGCACGCGCGCGCTGCGCAGGGTTTGCTTCGCTATCACGCGGCCATGGCGAGTACCGCCCCCGATCGCATCGGGCAACTACTCGGCATACGCGCCGAAATGATGGCCGACAATCTCCGCGACATCGTCACGCGTGAACGCGGTCGCGGGCCGACCCTGGTGTTCGCGCACAACTCGCACCTGCGCCGCGGCGACTCGGCGTTACCGAGCGAGGCGAGCTGGGCTGCAGCCGGTGCGCTCGTGGCCCACGACCTCGGCGATGAATACGTATTCATCGCGACCGACGCCAACCCGTCGGCACCCGTCGGCACACTGCAGGCCATGTTGGGCGATGCCACAGACCGACGCGCGTTGTTCCCAGCGGACGCACTACGCAGCGCACTGCCCGAGTCCGTTACCGCGGGTACGCCGATCGCTCCGGGCCACCTGCCACTTTCTCCCGCAAACCTATCCGGAACCGACGCGATCGTATTCATCGCCGACACCGATGGGCACCGACACCAATACTGGTGATCCGTCCAAACGTATATAGAACGTTCAATTATCGGTGTACACCCTCACGTGATGGTCCCCGTACAACCTCATATGTAGGTGCTCGGCGAGTCCTGTCGTAACTCGCCCACGACAAGGGCCACCCTTCG
>NZ_NOYS01000045.1:0-24791 GCF_002258475.1 Rhodococcus sp. 06-1460-1B | reverse complement strand
TCATCACTACGCGATGGCCCACCCACAACACGGGTACGACACGCCCGAGCTGCGGCTACGCCGCCTCACCGAATGTCCACCACCCCACGGGACTTACCCCTCTCGGCCCGTTACACCGACTGCGCCACCCGCACCCCTGACCGCCGCCGTTGCCGCCCTGACTCTGCCTGTGCGAGTAGTGCGCATGGCTCGCGCCGGCATTCGGGCGCGACGCGACGCACTGCGATTGGAGGAAGATACCGCGTCGGGTTCGGTCCCTCCTCCTGCACGTTCTCGCGCGTTGACGACTCTCGACGTTGCGCCTACGGACCGGACGGATCTGCGAACGATCGTGCTGCCCAAGTCGGCTCTCCAGTTCGCCGACACCTCGATCACCGTCACTGCCCTGACGGCCATTTCCGTTGCACTACAACACTTTCTCGAGAATCCGGCCGATCTCGCCGCCGAGGTCACCGTCGCACGGACGGCTGCAGTGGGCGCACGCAACAACTTCGGCAACGTCGGCGTCGGCTTGTTTCCCGCCGAACCGGACCTGCGGACTCGCAGCCGACTCGTGGCCGCAGACCTGGCCGAGCGCAGAGCGCGAGCAGGTCACCCGGTGTCGCTGACAGCCCGCGCATCTCAGAACGAGACAGAACGCCATGTCCCGGCATTCCTGGCGGCGTGGGGAGTCGCACAGTTCGATCCGACTGCGGTGCCGCCGACCGTCACGGGCAACACGGTCGTATCCAGTGTCTCTCGCGGTGCAGCGGACCTCACGCTCGGCGGCGGGCACGTTCGATTCACGGCAGGGTTCCCTGCCCTCTCCCCTGCCATGAGCCTCACGCACGGCGTGCACGGTATCGGCGACACCGTCGCCATCAGCGTGACGTCAAACCGAGCGGCCGTACCGGATCCGGATCGCTACGAGACACTTCTGCGCGATGGCCTCGACGACGTACGTGCCGCACTGAGCTGAACGCGTCAATGCCAGACAGTTCTCAGCATTTGTCGGGCGTTCGGCTCAGGTTCGTCGGCCACACTCGGTAACCATGAACCAGGAGCAGGTAACCGTACTCGCGGTCGGCGGCACCGGCGAATCGCGTCCGGCCGACCATCGGACCCGCGTCACCGGTCTCCTGTCGTGTGTCGTCGGCGCACTCGACGATCGCTTCGTCGGCCGCTGGGTGGGCTACCCGGCGTCGTACGGGCCCGTTGCGTTCGGGGGACTGAGCTACCGGCACAGCACCGAACTCGGAGTTCGTCGCCTGCGTCGCGCGATCGAGAACACCACTGGCCCTCTCGCTCTGATCGGATATTCGCAGGGAGCCACGGTCGTTCGCGAAGTACTGGGCCTCGTTCACGACGGAATCGTCGACGGCAGCCGCATCGTCGCGGCCGGTCTGGTCTCGGATCCACAGCAGCCGGCCGGTGCGGTGCCCGGCTGCACCGGCCGCGGGGTTGCCGGAACCGGGCCGGCTCTGCCGGAGTCGATTCCCACCCATTGGATAGCTCTCGCGTCGGACATGATCTGCAATGCCAGCGACGACAGCCTCGTTCGCGATATCGCCGACCTGACGCGCTGGATGTCGTTCCGCACGCCCAAGACCTGGTTGCGCGAACTCTGGCTACTAGTGCGCAGCAACAGTTTTCAGAACGCGACTCGCACTCGCCTACGACCCGCCCAGTGGGCGAAGGATGTTCGACGCCTCCGCACCGCGGCCACCGAGGTGTCCGGGTACCTGCCCACGTCGCTCGGCTGGAGACGATGGGTGTGGACCAACTCGGGTGGCGGTCGACACATCGCCTACGCGTCGGAGCCGTACGCAGACGGCCTCACCGGATGCCAGGTTCTCGCCCGCTGGCTCGGCGAGCAAGAGGATCATCGGCTCGGCCGAGCTCTGCCGGCCGCGCAGGTCGCGTAACGCAGATCAGTCTCTCTTGCAGAGACAGAAGATGTGGCCGACCGGGTCTCGGTACACCCAGAACGACTCGTGCGCGTCGTCGATCAACGTCGCTCCGGCCTCGACGACGAAGTCGCGGGCCCGTTCCATCTCGTCGACGACGAAATCGAGGTGAATCTTGATGCCGTCGTTCGGCCAGTCGACCGGGGTGAAGTCGGGGGCCTTCTGGAAGGCCAACCGGAGTTCGCCCGGACCGTGGACGACCACCCAATCTCCGTCGTCGCGCACCGGTTCCCAGCCGAGGATCGTGCTGTAGAACCGGGCGAGCGCTGCCGGATCGGGACAGTCGAGAACCGTGTAGTCCACGGCGATGACGGGTGCATTCATGTCGGAATCGTAGCGAGAATCACCCGGGTCGGACTATCGATTACTCGCTGTCGATCAACCGCCGACTGCCGGGGCAATGGTCTCGAACCACGCCTCGTGCAGATGCTGCTGCCAGTGGTTCCACCAGTGCACGCCGGTGCCGGTGATCTTGACGTTGGGTCGACCGCCTGCAGCCTGCAACAACGGAACGAATGCCCGACTGCTCATGCCTGCGGCGGTTTCGAGCGGCACCATCTGCGCAAACTTGACGGGATCGAAGCGGCTGCTGGCCGGGTTGAACACCGGGTCCGTGGCCGGTGAGCCGCTACCCGAGGAAACGAAGACTGCCGTGTTGCGCAACGCGCCGACATTGAGCGACGGATCGTTGCGGATCCAGTCTGCCGACGGCCAGGTGCCCCACATGTTGCGCGCGTTGCCGCCCATCTCGCCGACGGCGACCGAGATGCCCTGAGCGAATCCGGGGCTGCTGGCCGTCGGGTAGCCACTGAACGACGCCACCGCCTTGTAGAAGTCCGGCCGGTGAGCCGCCAGGTTCAGTGCCGAGGTGCCGCTCATCGACAGGCCGGCCACGGCGTTGTTGACGTTGTCGCTCCCGAAACGATCGGCCATGAAGGGCGGCAATTCCTGGGTGAGGAACGTTTCCCACTTCACCCGTCCGAGCTTGGGGTCGTCGCGCTGCCAGTCCGAGTAGAAGGTGCCGCCGCCGCCGAACGGAATGACCACGTTGACGTGCTTGTCGGCGAAGAAGCTCTCGACGTCTGTTTCGATGAGCCAACCGCTGTTGTCCTCGGGCGCACGCAGCCCGTCGAGCAGATACAGCGTGGGTGCAGGGCCGCCACCAGCAGCTCGGAGCACCTTGATCGGGATGTTCTTGTCCATCGACGGCGAGTAGACGTAGACCAGCTCGGAGTCGGCTTTCGCCACGCCGGTCCCCATCAGCACCGTTGCCATCGTGGCGACCATGACCGCTACCAGAGCGAGCACCGTACTTCGTAACCGACCGCGCATCGAGATTGTCCCCTTGTTCGTATCCAGCCCCACCGTCCCGGGGAGGGTAACAGCTCGGTCACGGTAATGCGTCCTCTAGCGCGACGGGCTGTCGACGATCCACCAGGCCGCGTACGGCGGCAGCCATACCGATCCGTTGTCGTCGACCGCCAGGTCGTGCTGCGATAGCACCTCGGTGGGGGCCGGGATGCCGAGCTCGATCAACTGCGCATGGGGGAACGGGCGGTGCTCAGAAGTGACGTTGTAGAGCCCCACCAGGGTGCCGCTGGGATGACGTCTGCGCACCACGAGCAGGCCGTCGTCGGATTCGGTCTGGACGTCGACCGGCGCCTCGGCGTGCAACATCGGTAGACCGGAGCGCACCTTCGCGATGCGAGCGATGCCGTCGAACACTCGTTGGGCGTCGCTCCCCTGCTGAAATCGGCCGGCGCGGTCGGCGTCGGTGACGCGGGGTCGATGCACCCATCTGTTGTCCTCGGCATGAGCTGGTTCGTCTGCCCAGTTCAGGTCTCCCGGGGAGCCGAGCTCGTCACCGCTCCACACGACGGGAATGCCGCCCCATCCGGCAATGATGGCGTGCGACAGAAAGATTCGCCCGAACGCGCCGTCGGGATCCAGGCGGGCCGGGCCCAGACCGGTGAGCGCGGCTGCGGTTCCACTGATCCGGCGATCCCCGGTGTCCGGATTGTACTGGAAAACAAGCCCTTCGGCCCAGGAACCATCGAACTCGCCGGAGTACCAGTCGGCCAGAATATGCCGATGACCTGCACCCGACAGTCCGAGCGACGCTGCGTCACCGTCGTCGATGGCCCAGCCGATGTCGTCGTGGCATCGCACGTAGGTCACCCAGGTGCCACTCGGTGGCGTGGGCGGTAACGACGCCAGGGCATGACGCGCCAAAGCCGTACTGCCCGTGGCCAACATCGACCAGACCTGCACCATCAGCGAGTTGTGGTAGGCGATGTCCGATACTCGCCCGGTGTGTCTGCCCTGCCCCAGATACGGCAACAGATCGCGTGGGCCGACGATTGCTTCGGCTTTGAAGAGCGTTGCCGGAGCGGCAAGGCGAGCGGTCGCTCGGAGAGCCTGGGTGATCGCATGCACTTCGGGCTGGTTCTGGCAGTTGGTGCCGAGCCGCTTCCACAGAAATGCGATCGCATCGAGGCGGAGCACTTCCACCCCGAGATTGGCCAGGTGCAGCACAATGCTTGCGAACTCCTCCAGCACAGCCGGATTGGCCCAGTTCAGATCCCACTGCCACTCGTTGAACGTGGTCCACACCCACTCGCCGAGTTCGTCGTCGAACGTGAAGCTGCCCGGCGCGAAGTCCGGAAATACCTCGGGGAGGGTGCGCTCGTAGGAATCCGGGGTCGTCCGATCGGGGTAGATCAAGAAATAGTCGCGGTACACGGGATCGCCGGCTCGCGCCTTGACAGCCCATTCATGTTCGCGAGCAACGTGATTGAGGACCAGGTCGACCACCATGCTGATACCACGTCCGCGCAAAGTCTCGGCGAGAGTACGCAGATCCTCGTTGGTGCCCAGATCTTCTCGCACCGCGCGATAGTCCATCACTGCGTAGCCGCCGTCGTTGTCGTCCGGCCGCGGTCGAAGCAACGGCATCAGATGCAGGTAGGTGACACCCAGATCGGTCAGATGATCCAGTCGTTCACCGACTCCGCGCAGCGTCTCGCCGTAACGGTCCACATAGCAGGCGTAGCCGAACATGTCCGGCTGCTGAAACCAATCGGGTTCGAGCAGTCGACGCTGATCGAGTCTGTGCAGATCCTCGGACCGTTCCGCGTACGCACGGGCGGCGATCTCCACGAGCGTGGCAGCCACTGCATCAGGCTCGGGGTAGACAGCCGTGACGGCGTCGTGCAGATCGGGAAACCACTGTTCGAGGCGGAGCTCGAACGTCTCGCGTCGATGGGCGGGCAGTTCCGCGAGGATGTCGCGGGTGACGTCTGAGACCGTGGTGTGCGCCATGGACTCATCATGGCATCGAGCAGTCGCTGCCGACGCGCATACATCCCGACTCCCCGGGGTACTGGCGCAGCATGTCATTGCTGAGCCGCACGGTGGACACGATTCTCGACAGAGCCGTCGTTCCCGGCTACTCCCGAATCGGTGCCACGGTGCGTCGGCGATTCTGGGCCGCCGATCCGTTACCGTTCGCCTCCCCCATCGACATGGTGGTGACCGGCGCATCCTCGGGGTTGGGAGCAGCTACCGCGAAGCAGCTCGCCCGCCTCGGAGCGCGGGTGCACCTGGTCGGACGATCGGCCGAGCGACTCGACGCCGCCGCTGCTGCCATCCGAACCGAAGTGCCCGACGCCTCGCTCGTGGTGCGTGAGTGCGATATCAGTGATCTCGATTCGGTGGCGGCCCTGATCGCGGCATTGGCGTCCGAACTGACAGCGGTGCATGCACTCGTGCACTGCGCCGGGGTGATGCCCGATTCACGACGACTCTCCGCGCAGGGTCACGAATCCGCTTTCGCCACGCACGTTCTCGGACCGGTCGCGCTGACGGTGGGACTGAGAGAATTGTTCGACGCCGGATCGCGGGTGGTGTTCGTATCGAGCGGCGGCATGTATGCGGTGCCGCTGCAGAACCCGGACTTCGAGTACCAGAACGGTAAGTACTCCGGCATGACGGCGTACGCCAGAACGAAACGAATGCAGGTGGTGGTGGCCGAGCAACTGGCCGAACGCTTTTCACTCGAGGACGATCCGGTGGTGCACAGCATGCACCCGGGCTGGGCGTCCACGCCGGGCGTCACCGGCTCTATGCCACTGTTCGATTCGGTGATGAAGCCCATTCTGCGCAGCGCCGACGACGGTGCCGACACCATCGTCTGGCTCGTGGCCGCCGATCCCGCGTTGACCAGCACCGGCACATTCTGGCACGACCGAGCGCCGCGGCCGACGCACTATCCCTCCTGGCGCGGAGATTCCGCGCGGGTGCGGGATGCATTGTGGGCGAATGTGGTCGAGGCAACGGGAATCGAGATCTGACGTCAGTTACGGCTCGACTGCCGGCCGCTTTCGCCCACCGACCACGTTCCGAACGAGTATCAGCAGTGTCAAGCTGGTACCCCAGCCCATCATGCACAGGATGACACCCACGCCCGATTGCCCGGTGACATCGGTGCTCGCGTCGACGCAGAACGCCGTCGAGAACCCAGCGGTCGTACCCAGCGCAGCGACGTGTCCGCCGGTATTCGCCCATCGCGACAGATGCGCGGCCAGCAGGCACAGCAACACCACCGTCGCCCCGCACGCGGCCACTTGCCAGGACGGGAACGCGTTCGGGGCCGGGAGACCCGGTCCACGGAACTCGCCCCGATAGTCGGCAGACCAGCTCAGCCACCCTGCACACGCGGCGAAACCCGATGCGCCAGCAATCGATCCGGTGGCCCATAACCCCATAGATCCCTTCCCCGGCCCCTCTCGCAGTCTCGAGAACAGAGCCCACAGAAGGAGCGCCCAGAAGGTCGACGGCACGCCGACGAAAACGAAGACTATCCACAGAAACTGAGACCACGAAAAGTCGACTGCCATGACCCGACGCTATCCGACTCACCGCGAGCCTGGCCCCGATCCGAAGAGCCCGATCGACGTCACAGACCCAGCAGGTCGGCCGATCTGCGCAGCCGCATCAGGACCTGAAGATCGAGAGCATTGTCCGGGTCGCGCCAGTGCGTTCCGATCAGGCGGTCGATCGCGTCGAGTCGTTGATAGAGCGTGTTGACATGCACCCCGAGAACCGACGCGGTTGCCGAATGATGGCGTCCACGCGCCAGATAGGTCGAGAGTGTCTCCATCAGCGGAACCCCGCGCTTGTTCTGCTCGGCCAACAGCGGACCCAACTTTTCCTGCGTGAGTTCGTCGAGATGTTCACGCGCCAAGTGGCTGAGCAGAATTCGATAGATTCCCAGCCCCCGCGCCGAACATGCTTCCCCCTCGCGGCCGAGGGTGACCAACACGTCGACGGTCTGCCGAGCTTCCCGATAGCCCTTTGCCAGCGCCTCGGGTCCGGTGCTCGGCTCGGAGATTCCGACGGTGGCACTGGCGAAGAACATCGGTGTGACCGTCGCCGAATCGCGCGCGGGCACCACCACGATCAGGCTCGAACCTTGCTCCGCCACAACAGATCCTGTCGGGAATCGGCCGAGCTTGGTTCTCGACGCACCCTGCGCGACGGCTACACAGTAAGCCGTGTCGGGGGCAAGTCCGGCCAAATGGAGTTGTCGCCGTTCGGCATCCGGAGTGGACGCCGGGTGCGAGAGCAGGTCCACCAGGAACGCATCCTGGGCGCGCCGCGCGGAATCGGCGGCAGCTCGCTCCTCGGCGAGTGACAGGGCCACTGCAGGCGCGGCTCGATCGAGCAGCAGACGCGTCCTGGCATCGTCCGGTCCGATCGAGATCAGCGCGCCGAGGAATTGACCGGCTGCGGCCACCCGATGAGCCGTCATCGACGTCGTCGACACGGTGTCCTTGCCGTCGCCACACATGCGTAGCAGTTCGTCGACCTCCACCGAGTGGACCGCCAGTGCCGCGGGAACCGCAGCGGCATCCGGAACGAAGTACGCCGGACGCTCGGTCAATACAGCAATCTCGCGCACCAGTGTCCGTACGCCGCCGCCGCGCAGGACCACCTGGGTCAACGTTCGGTCCCACTGCAGTGTCTGTTCGAGTTCGGCTGTGCGTTCCGATAATTCGGCATTCAGCGTCTCGAGCCGATCGATGGTCCGTACGTTCTCGATGGCGATGGCCGCGTGCGCGGCCAGCGCCGAGAGCAGGGCGATCTCACTGTCTGCGAAGTCGCGTTCCTGGCGCTTGCATGCAAACAATGCGCCGATCACTCGATCGCCCACCCGCAACGGCACGCCGAGCAGACCGCGCATGTTCTCCGACCGGGCCGCGCTGTCCGCACCGGTGATGTGCTGGAACGCCGGCTCGCTCTGGTAGTCGGGGGTCCACGACGGCGACGCACTGCGCACGATGAGTCCGACGAGCCCTGCGTCCTGTTCGAGCCGAAGGCCGACGAGCCGGGGAGTGAGGGCTCCGCTGGTGACGTCGATGACGAACTCGTCTCCCTGTACGGATCCCATGTAGGCGAGGTCGACACCGAGAAGCCTGCGTGCCTGATCGACGACCTCTTGGAGAAGAGCACGGTTGTCGCGCACCGTCGTCAGTCGCACGGCGATGTCATTGAGTGCCGCCAACTCCGTGCTGCGTTGACGTCGCTGATCCAGCAGGGCGCGAAGCCGCAGAGCTGCGTGCGCCTCGGCACCCGGAAATGCCTTCCGGTGCTCGTCGAGACGATCGATCGACGCGTCGTCGAGCAGAAGTTCCATCCATGACTTCTCCGCGGACATAGAGAGAACCTACATTGGCCGAGACCCAGCTCACAGCTAGAGTCGAGAACATGACGCTCGTCGAACAACTGTCCGCGGCCTTGCCCACCGATCGCATCGTGGTCGACGCGGACGTCATCGCCTCCTACCAGCACGACGAGGCGGAGTGGGCCCCGTATTCTCTGCCCGTTGCCGTGGTGCGTCCCCGGACCGCCGAGGAGGTTCAGACCGTCGTTCGAGCCTGTCTCGCCCACGGAGCGCCCATCGTCACTCGCGGGGCGGGTACCGGTTTGTCCGGCGGAGCCAACGCCACCGAAGGCTGCGTCGTGCTCGCGCTCGACGGGATGGACACCATCAAGGAGATCGACCCACTCGAGCGCTATGCCGTCGTCGAACCCGGAGTCGTCAACGATCACCTCAGAGCAGCCGTCGCAGAGCAAGGCCTGTGGTATCCGCCGGATCCGGCCAGTGCACCGTGGTCGACGATCGGCGGAAACGTCGCCACCAACGCCGGTGGGCTGTGCTGCGTCAAGTACGGCGTCACCCGCGATTACGTCATGGGGATGCAGATCGTCACCGGTACCGGAGAATTGGTACGACTCGGGCGTAGGACCGCGAAAGGCGTTGCCGGATACGATCTTGCGGGTCTGATGGTCGGATCCGAAGGAACACTCGGAATCATCACCGAGGTGACCCTGAAACTGCGTCCGCTCCAGGATCCGCAACGGACCGTTGCCGGGTACTTCGATTCGATCGTCGACGCCGGACGTGCCGTGGCCGCAGTGGCCGCCGCCGGATTGACGCCGTCCGCGCTCGAGCTGATCGACAAGCAATGCCTCATCGCCGTCGACGCCTGGAAGAACATGGGGTTGTCCGTCGAGGCAAATGTGGTGTTGCTCGGGCGGATCGACGATCCGGGGCTCATCGGAGACCAGGAAGCCGAGAAGATGCTGACGTGCTTCGACGAGGCCGGAGCCACCTGGTCTGCGGTATCGACCGATCAGGAGGAGGCCGACGCCCTGTTCTCTGCTCGGCGGTTGGCGTATCCCGCGATGGAGCGACTCGGACCGGTGTTGACCGAGGACGTCTGTGTGCCGAAGAAGCATGTGCCCGAGATGCTGTCGCGTATCGAACAGATCGGCCTGCGATACGAGACAACGATCGCCAACATCGCCCATGCGGGCGACGGAAACCTGCATCCGTTGCTCATCACTCCGCACGACGACATCCCGGCGCGCGAGCGCGCGCAGGCCGCCTTCGCCGAGATCATCGACGCTGCATTGGAACTCGGAGGCACTGTCACCGGCGAACACGGCGTGGGACTGCTCAAGATGGACGGACTGGCACAGGAGCTGGACCCAGTTGTGCTGGACATGCACCGCGCAGTGAAAAAAGCACTCGATCCGCATGGAATCCTGAACCCGGGCAAGGTCTTCGCGTCCTGAAAGCGCAGGCGACTGCTTCGGGCTCCGAGTTGCCTTCCCGGACCGTCGATGTCCGGCGGTTATGCTGCGGGCATGGTGCGATCGGTGTGGTGGGCCATGGCCGTCGCCGCGTTGGCTTTGACTGCGTGGAACGGGTTGTCGCTGACAATGCTCGACGTGTCGATGTCTTGCTCTAAGACCGGCGCGGGTGTTTCCTACCAGTGCAGTGACCGTGCCGTCGACGTGCTCGGAGTGTGGCCTTTGGTTGTCGTGGGCCTGTTGCTCGCGTCGCCACCTGCGGTAGCAGCAATTGCAATGCGCAAGCTGGTCTCGTGGATCGCCGTCGGTGCCCTCGTCGTTTTGTTCATAGCCGGGGTCATGCTCGTGACGTACGACTCCTACTCGGACTTGCTAATTCTTGCTCTTCCTATGACGGTCGTCGGATCCGTAACTGCAATGTTGCAGCGAACTCGCTCGGACGGTGGACCGTGAGACGGCCCCGCTGCCCCCGAACCGGATCCACGCGGTCGTCAGTGCGAGACCGGCGCTCCAGCATCACTGCTCGTGCTGTGGTCCACCGTGCGACGGTGCAGCCCCAATACCAACCCGACGGCCAACATCATGACGCCGCCTACGACCCACAAACCCGCCTTTGCGTTCCCGGTGGCGTCGAGTAGCCAGCCCGTCACGTACGGCGCGCCGAAGCCGGACAGGTTGCCCACCGAATTGATGATCGCGATGCCCGCGGCCGCGCCTGCGCCGGTGAGGAATGCACTGGGCAGGTACCAGAACACCGGCAGCGCGCAGAACACTCCGACTGCGTTGACCGTCACCGCGATCATCGTGGTGAACGGCGAATCCATATACAGCGCAACGGGTATGGAGACCGCGCCGATCAACGTGGGGATCGCGACATGCCAGGTGCGCTCACCGGTCCGATCCGAATGTCTGCTCCACAACACCATGGCGAGAGCACCCACGGCGAACGGAACCGCGACGATCAGCCCGGTTGTCACGAGAGAGAAGTCGGTATCGAACGTCTTCTTGAAACCGGCGACGATGCTGGGTAGGAAAAAGCTCAGCGAGTACAGGCCGTAGGTGATCCCGAAGTACACCAGCCCGAGCATCCACACTCGTGCGTCGGTGAGAGCCCGCTTGACCGAGCCGGTGATGTGCGCGCTCTTCGACGACCCCTCGGACTCCAATTCCGCTGTCAACCAACTCTTCTCGTCGTCGTCCAGCCATGTGGCCTGCGACGGCCGATCGGTCAGGTAGAACCAGGTGATCACACCGAGAACGATTGCCGGGAGGCCCTCGAACAAGAACATCACGCGCCAACCGGAGAGTCCGAACAGTCCGTCCCAGTACTGGATGATCGCGCTCGACAGAGGCGCACCCAGCGCCGAGGAGACCGGCAGAGCCAACATGAACAGGCCCATCAACCGGACTCGATAGGCCCGCGGGAACCACATGGTCATGTACAGCAGGACACCGGGGAAGAAGCCCGCTTCGGCGATGCCGAGAACGATGCGGAGTCCGTACAGCCAGCCCGCTGTGGGTACGAATGCCATGGCGGCGGCCACGATTCCCCACGAGACCATGATGCGTGCAATCCAGCGGCGTGCGCCGAACTTGTGCAGGGCCAGGTTGCTCGGCACCTCGAACAGCAGGTAGCCGATGAAGAACAGCCCGGACGCCAATCCGAACATCGTCTCGGTGAGCCCCAGCTCGTCGCTCATCGTGAGCTTGGCCAGCCCGATGTTGGTGCGATCGAGATAGTTGACGAAGTAGGCCACCCCGAGGAACGGAATGATGCGTCGAGCGACCTTCTTGACCACCCTGGTTTCGATCTCGGGCTTCGTCGTGATTGCAGGCATGGGCTCGGCTTTCCATCGAACGGAAGTGACTTGGACCACACTAGGGACCCATCAGGCAAGGGTCTATGGAGAAACCACACATCGAAGACGGAGATCCGAGGGCGAAGTCTCCAACGCTCGACGAGGGTTGCCGTGTTGCAGTCGAATGCCCACGCTGCGATCCTGTGCTTGTGCGAGTAGCTCTCATTGCCGATATTCACGGCAACATCGCGGCGCTCGACGCCGTCCTCGAAGACATCGAACGGCAACGCGTCGATTCCGTGTTGAACCTCGGCGATCTGCTCTCCGGCGGACTGCATCCGCGCCGAACTGCGGATCGATTGATGGCACTGGGTTTCCCCACCATCGCCGGCAATCACGATCGCTACCTCCTCGAGCAGGAGCCCGATTCCATGGGCAGTTGGGATCGGCATGCCCACGATCGACTCGCCGACGAGCATCGACGTTGGCTGGACTCGCTCCCGTTCTCGCTCGAGCTGGGTAACGGAATCCTCGCAGTACACGGAACACCCACCGATGATCAGCAGTACTTCCTGCACTCGGTGGACCCTCACGGCTCTCGAGAGGCAACCGAGGTCGAAATCATCGAAAGGGCAGCAGGTTTCACGGACCGATCTGTCATCGCCTGCGGCCACACCCATCTGCAGCGCCAGTGGACTCTCCCCAGCGGCACGCTCGTCGTGAATCCGGGCAGCGTCGGCGCGCCCGCGTACGACGACGATCAGCCCTACCCCCACGTCATGGAATCGGGGTCTCCACACGCCCGATACGCAGTGCTGGACGATCACGGCACAGGCAGCTGGACGGTGTCGTTCGAGCGCGTCGAGTACGACCACGTCGGAGCCGCCTACGATGCCCGCGCGCACGGAATGACCGATATCGCCGACGCGCTTCTCACCGGTTTCGTCGGTCCCGCTCCCCGCGAGCAGTCACACTGAGCCCGTGAAGATCACCGACGCCCAGCGGCGACAGCGGCTCGTCGCGCAGCACTTGTCCGACGCCCCGAGCGCCGAATCCGTGGTGTCGTCGTTGCTCGCGCTGCATGCCACCGATCCGGCTACGGTGTATCTTTCTGTGCTTGTGCGCGCCCGCTCGCTGGGATTGTCGGATGTCCGTGACGCGATGTACGAGCGCCGTAGCTTGGTTCGCTTGATGGCGATGCGTCGCACGATGTTCGTCGTCGCGCACGACGACGTTCCGATGATCCACGCTGCCGCCAGCCTCGGAGTTGCCCGCACGATGCGAACCCGGTTGATCAAGCAGGTGTCGACGCTGCCGACCGAACCGGTGATCGACGACGTCGAATCCTGGCTGGCGGCAACCGAAGCCGAGACCGATGCCGTTTTACGCTCGATGGGTACGGCGACCGGGGCGGAGCTGTCCGCAGCAGTCCCTGGACTGAAGACCGCTCTGCTGCCGACCACGGACAAGGTGTACGACGTCAAACGCTATGTGACCTCCGAAGTGTTGGTGATGATGGCCGCGGAGGGAAAGCTGGTGCGGGTCGAGCCGCGCGGCGCGTGGACGTCGCGCCGACATGCCTGGGCACCGATCGATCAGTGGTGGCCCAACGGGATTCCCGAGTTGGACGAGACTTCCGCCCGAGCCGACGTGGCCCGACGCTGGCTCGACGTGTTCGGACCGGCGACCTTGGACGACCTGCAATGGTGGACGGGATGGAACAAGACGCAGACCCGTGGGGCGGTCGCCGAACTCGACACCGTGGCCGTCGAACTGGCCGAGGGTGACGGAATCATGTTGACCGACACAGTGTTCCAGGATTCCCCACCTCGGGCGATACTGCTTCCAGCCCTGGACCCCACTCCGATGGGGTGGAAGCACCGACACTGGTATCTCGGCGAACACAAGGACCCACTGTTCGATACCTTCGGAAACATCGGTCCGACCATCTGGTGGGAGGGACGCATCGTCGGCGGATGGGCCGTGGATTCCACCGGTTCGGTGGTCACGGAATTACTCGAGGACGTCGGGTCTGCGGTATCGAAAGAGGTTGCAGCAGAGGCCGGTCGGATCACCGCCCTGCTCGACGGTACCGCGGTGGTCCCGTCGTTTCCGACGCCGCTGGAGAAGAGACTGCGCGGAAAGTCGTAGCCATATCGGTCCGAGGTGACAGTCGAACTGTGTGTGTAAATGGCGGTGCCACACAACCCTTCGAGTTGTGTGATCCCCACTCCTGCGGTTGGGATGCCTAACCAAACAGCACCCGGATTTCGTTGTAGGGTCACAACGTGCCTATCAGTCTGGTTTCCATCGTCCTCCCCGTGTACAACGGTTTGCCCGAACTGAACGAGCAGCTCCACGCGCTTGCTGCGCAGGACTACACAGGCGATGTCGAGCTCATCGTCAGCGACAACGGCTCGACCGACGGCCTCCGCTCACATCTCGAAGAACTGTCTCTACCTCTGACGATGCGCATCGTCGACGCGTCCGCCAAGCGTGGCGTCTCCTACGCCCGCAACGTCGGCGTAGAAGCCGCGCGGGGCGACATCATCGCCTTCGTCGACCACGACGACGTCGCTTCTCCGACGTGGCTGACTGCCATGGTGCGCGCACTCGACAGCTACGACGCCGTGGGCGGCGCAATCGAACACGATTCCCTCAATCCGCCCGAGGTGACGGCGTGGCGAGACAACCCGCCGAACGGCACGCTGTTTCCCACCGCCTACCTGCCGTACGCCCCGGGAAGCAATTTCGCGCTGTGGAGGCGAGTCTTCGACGAGGTCGGAGGCTTCGACGAAGACCTCGTGGGCGGTGCCGAAGACGTCGATTATTCGTGGAGGCTTCAGCAAGCAGGATTCACTCTCGGACATGCCGCGGATGCGTCGGTCGCCTACCGCATCAGAACCACGGTTCGTCGATCGTTCTTGCAAGGCCGCGCGTACGGACGCACGTCGTACCAACTGTCGACCAAGCACCGTGCTGCGGGCTGCCCTCATCCGTCGTCCCTTGCCCGGATTCCCGCGCACACTGCGGCGATCTTGTATCTCGCGACAATTCGCAATCCGTGGTTGCCGAAGGTACTACGACCGATGCCCAGCGGTCTGTGGGCCCATTACATCGGAATCCACTACGGCGCACTGCGGATTCGAGTGGCCGCGCTCGGCCGACCACTGAGACGGAGCCCCCGATGACACGCGAGGTAGTCGACGCGATACGCAAAGAGACCATGGCCGTCCTGCGGCAACATGCGTCACCCGGAGATCGGGTGGCTCACTTGGACTTTCCGAATCACTTCAATGCCGGTGACTCGCTCATCTACGCCGGTGAGGTCGAGTACCTGAAGCGGTTGGACGTGCACGTCGACTACGTGTCCGATCCGTTCACCCACAACCACGATCTGCTCGAACAACGAGTCGGTGATGGGACCCTGTTTCTGCAGGGCGGAGGAAATTTCGGTGACCGCTGGCCGATGGACCAGAAATTTCGTGAAGCAATCGTTGCGCGGTTTCCTCGCAACAAGATCGTGTGCCTGCCCCAAAGCATCGACTACTCCGACGCCGACGCCATGCACAGGACCGCGGCCCTCTACGCACAGCACCCGGATCTCACCCTGATGCTGCGTGAACAGCGTTCGTACGAGCTGGCGCTCGCCCATTTCCCGCACAACCGCGTCGAATACTGCCCGGACATGGCGTTCGGTGCCGAGATCGCACACAGCGCCGAAGGCTCTGCAGTGGACGTCGTGAAACTCGTGCGCGACGATTCCGAAAGCCTCGGTCATGCTTCGGTGAACGTCGACGCGTCGTCCGTCCAGTACGACTGGGGTCTGCACGGAAGGGATCTGGCGATCTCGACGGTGGTGACGCTGCCGACCCGAATCGCATACACCTTCCCCAAGGCGAATCGCCTGCTGTACCCCGCTCTCGTTCGCTCGTACGAGCAGACAGCGAAGCTCAACCTCCGTGTGGCGCAGCGCATTCTGAATCTCGCACCCGTCGTGCTCACCGATCGGCTGCATGCGGCCGTATTGGCCGCGATGATGGGCAAGCGCGTCGTGGCGATGGACAACGCGAACAGGAAAGTATCCGGCATCTACGACGCCTACCTGCACCGGTTCGACAACGTTCAGTTCGCAGCGACACCCGATGCGGCCGCCGACATGGTTCGGCAGGCCGTGTCAGACAGTCGACGATGAACGCTGGTCGACACCCCGTCCGTTTTCAGAAGGGATAACGGCCCTCGGCCCAGGCACGCGCGGCGGGAGGAGTCACCGCGTCGACGGGTTCGCCGTCGCGAAAGTAGTTGGTGTGCAGGATTCGACCCGCGTCGACGGCCTCTTGCCAGGCCTGCGTCGGGCCTTCGCCGAACCAGAGCCACGGCGTGATGTCGTCCATGATGACAACCGATTCCGGGGTGGCGAGCGCACGAAGATCGTCGAGGTCTGCGCGGGCACCTTCCACAGAATGGTCACCGTCGATGAAGATTACATCGAAGCGCGCGTCCGGGTGTTGCTCGGCATAAACCCTGATGGTGGTGTGCGAATCTCCCTGGATCAGGGTGTGTCGGCCCGGAAAGTGTTCGTCGATATGGGCTTTCGCGGCGTCACTGTAGGCATAGGCGGCCAGGTCGAAGGATACGACGGTCACGTCGGGAGAAGCCTCGAGGAACGCCCAACTCGAGAAGCCCGCATTGAACCCGACCTCGCAGATCGACGTCGTGCCTGGCCTCGCGGCCAGTGCGGACAGGTATCCGAGTTCCGACTCGTCGGCTCCACGCTCGAAAGGCTCCCCCGCTGTGGCGGTTCGATGCACCAACGACTCGAGGTATTCCAGGCCCATCCATGTCCTCCTGTTCGACTGCTTCGGAGCGTAGCCGACGGTCGATCGTGCGCGCAGACGACAACTGCCACCTGGCCGACACCGATGCCTGTAGCGTTCGCACCGAATGACCTTCCGCACCTAGTTTTTCACACCGTGAACGGGGAACGAGTCGATGACCGTAGATCTCACCAAAGGTGACAACCGCGCAACCGAACCGGTCAACCCGTACGCTGTGATCTCACTGGTTGCAGCTCTCCTGGGACTGTTTCCCGTCGCGATAGTGTTCGGAATCCTGGCTTTCTGGCGACCTGCCGGTCGTGGAATTGCCGTCGCGGGCTTGGCAATCGGAGTGATCGAACTGCTCGTGGTCGCAACTGTCGTCTACGGTTTCGATTCTCTCACGCCGAGAACGTCGGCATCCGTCGAAACACTTGTTCCGTACTCCTTACCGGCTACCGCACTCTTCACAGTTCCTGCTGCTACGGAACCACCGACTCCGGTCGAGACCACCGTCGACGCGACCGAGGCCCCCTCGGCCCCACTGCCCGAGGTGGACGGACCATGCGATCCGGGCGTCGACAATCACGGAACCTCCGCCGATGGCACGTTCCTGAAGTGCACCTATGCAGGGTCGACTCGCGCGCATTGGGTGCAGTCGGCACCGATCATCGACGGCAATGCGGAGCCAGGGTCGGAATGCGACCCCGCAGCGAGAGGGATTGCGGTGTCGCCGGACGGATTCGACATGTTCTGCGTCTCCGACGGCGCGAACGGTGGCGGCTACTGGTCACCCGGACCGTAGGCGGTTGAGCGGTTGCGTCGTCCCGCGAACCGAAGTCTCATCGATCGAGGACCAGAAGGTCAGAAGCAGCTACGCACAGACGACGCGGCCGAATGGAAGTAGCTGCGACGAATGGCTTTCCGCAAAGCCTTGCGCACGCCGGCGTCGAGATTGCCCGACTTCTGCATCGCCGCAAGACCGTCCCGCAGTTGGCGTCGGTCCCAGACCATCAGTTTCATCCGACGCGCAGCGTCCTCGTCGATTGTGCCCGGGAGCGTCACGCTCTCGGCACCTGCAAGTGCCAACCCGACTTTCGTGCGAGTGCATTTGCCACAACGCCCGCAATTGAAGCTCCCGTCGGGGTTCTCCCAGCAGACCCGCAAGTGGTTCATCGCAGTCTCGTTCCCGCCGATGCGACGGATCTTCCCGTAGCGGTCTTGTTCGAGCTCATGATGCTCGAATGCAACGGCACCACTGGACCACAGGGGGTCGAGATCCGGATGGGATCCCCATGGATGTAACTGCCGGTAGCTGTAGGACGACGGGATGATGACCGTGCTCAGGTGCTCCGACAATGCCAGACCGACATGCGCCAGCGCGGGGCCGTGGAAGACCCCGCCCCATTCGAGCTGCAGGGGATCGCCCAGCGCCGACCTGACCGTGGTCTTGATCTCGATCAACGGTTTGCCCAGATCCGCAGCCGCTTCTCGGACCCCTGCCAAGGCTTTCGACGCCAATTCCTCGTCGTCGATGTGGATGTCGAATCCATGCACGAAGATCAGGTGGGTAATACGTTCGGACTGGGTGATCGCCGAATAGAAGCTGTCGACGCCTCCGCTGAAGAAGCAACCGACGCCCTTCGCCTCGGAGACACTGTGTACGGGTTCTGCCGCAATCGATATCTTGTGAAACCGCCTCGGGTACCAGCTGCGAAGGACACTCTGAGCTTTCGACGCATTGCGAAGTGCCACCGAGTCCACGGGAGCGTCGAAGTCGACGTCCCACCTGTGCCGCATACCTGCTGCCAACAGCGGAGGAAGCCAGGGAGTCACGGAATGGCCCAGGCTGTAGTTCGACTCGGTAGTCACGCGAATCTCAGGGCCGGATGGTGTCTCTATCCGCGATGAGATGCAGTTGGCACCTGTGGCTTCGGCGTGGAGCGTCAGCGACCTGTTCACCGCCGAGAGTGTGCCACAGTCCGGGTTTGTCCCGATACGAGTCGAGCCACCACACGAGGCCGGCCGAGCAGAGCTACACGTTGAAGCGGAACGCTACATTGACGCTGTGCAGGTGCGCCACCAGCATCGATGCAAGGGTTGACCGCCGACTTAGCCCCGCTATAGCCCTGGAGGGGCACGCCTACGGTGTCGAGGCGCACTCGGTCAGTACACTCTCGGCAGAGTAGACCGAACACACTGAGGGGCGTCGAGATGTCGGCCAGTAAAGAACTGATGTGGACGGACGTAAAGGCCACCGACACCCTTGCGGTTTTGGAGGCGCTGCAGACAGAACTGTCGGACATCCTGTTGGATACAGAGTTGGAGGCCGGGGGCTACTTCATCAGCACTCCGTCTGGAATTTCCCTACACGACGTTCAAGATATCCGTAAAGCGCTATTGCCAACTGGAGAAAGAGTTCCTCAGTACATTTCCTTGAAATACCGCCACAATCGATTGGAGACTTCCCGCTCCCTCAGTCGGGTTGAACTCACCATCCGCAATTTTTCTGGTATTAGCGTCAGAGTCACAATTTCGGGCGAAGCAAATAATGAGCTTTTCGGCTTCATTGAAACGACTAACAATCGCGTCACTTCGCTCATTGATCAGCGGAATGAAACGGGTTGGACGTGTGCAAACGACCAATCTCGTCTCCAAGTGGGCACCAGTGCCTCGACGGTTAGTGCGCAACCTCCATCGCCGTCAGCGTCTCGATCGGCGAATGAAGCGGAGGTCGACTCGACTTTGACGCTGACACCTGACGCAACATCACCCAGGAGCGGCTGGCTGAGAAATCCCGACAGCATCTCGCGCCACCCGATAATCGTTGCAGGGATCGGAGCGTTAATTACGATCATTGTTGGGCTGTTCGTCGGCCTCACATTCGGCCTCGGGCCATTCAAGCCCAGCCAAGACGCCACCCCTACCCCATCAATACCCGCAACCTCGTCTGCTGCACCGACGACGCAGGCGGTGCTGATTGACCCACCGAAGACGACTCCATAGCCGGTCTCGCAAAGGCCGCGCCCATTGCGTCAGTTACAGCATCGCTGGCGTCGTCGTAAAGGTGTCCATAGATGTCCATAGTCACCTTGAACGAGCTATGGCCGAGGTGCGCCTGAATCGCCTTGGCAGGGACGTTCGCCGCGATGAGCAGGGCTGCGCAGGTGTGTCGGAGATCGTGTGCGCGCAGTGAACTCGGTAAGCCCGCGCGTCGTGCCGCCTTTTTCCAGAAGACGAGGTAGAAGTCACGGCCCCAATGCATCGGCGCACTTCCGTACCGCTCGCCATCGATGCCACGCGGCGTCGGCCAGACGTACATCCCCGGCGCAAAAGCTCCCCGGGCGGTTTGAGTTTGTGCGTGGGTGGCCATGGCAGGCGGCAGGGGCACGTGCCGAGTCTTGTTGGTCTTGGGCGGCACCACGTACCACTCCCCCGAATTGATCGTGCTGATGGACTCGCACACGGTTACGCGATTGCAAACAGGTCGACGTTCTCCCACCGGAGGCCGCACATCTCGCCGGCTCGCATCCCTGTCTACGCGGCGAAGCGCACCAGCAGACCGTACGCCGCACTGTCCTCACTACCGGCCTCATCCGCGGTTGCCTCGATCGCCTGCGCCAGGAGTTCCACCTGGGCGACCGACAAGAACGTCACTTCCTCGCGATGGTGGCGGGGCATGTCGTCGCGGGTGAGCCCGTTCGCCGGGTTGCCTCGCAAGTACCGCGCGCGGACCGCAGCGTCGAGTACTTGATTCATCACGCGCACCGCATTGCCGACGGTACCCGCCGCCGCCAGCGGAGCCCCAACGGGCTCAGGAATCCCGTTCTGGCGGTGTTGTTCGACCAGCCGCTCTCAGGCGCTGACGGTCTTTCACGGTGTTCGGATTCTTCAGATCGGCGGCACCTTTGTTGTTGTGGTTGATGCGCCTGCCGTGGAGCGACAGATCGGTGATCCACGCTGTCAGATCCATCGTGGTTATCCCACCGATCGGCCTGTCGGCAAAGGTTGGGTAGATGCGCTGTTCGAGGATGGTGCGATAGCTCTTGGCGGTCTTGGGCCTCAGGTTGCGGCTACGGAACCACAACTCCGCCACCTCACGAAACGTACGGCGCGCCTCGTTCGGATCGATGTAGTCGCCACGGTTGCGGTCGCTCTTGATGTTGTCGAGGAACTTCTTTGCCTCGGTCCGAGTGGCGAACGTCTTCGACCGACGCTTACCGGTGTCGTCGTACCACCTCGCCTGTGCACGGCCAGTTGTCTGTTCTCGGATTGCGTATCTGTTCGCGCCCATCTCAGAAGTCCTTGAGTTCGTCGTCGGTGAAGGCAATTGGTGGCACCGAGATTGTGTTCGGCCCGTTGCTCTCTGGCGTTGCTTGCAGTGCGGCGTAGTCCGCCCCGGTCTCACGCCAGAACAGTTTTTCGGCTGCGCGGCGTTCGGCCTCGCGTCGTTCGCGGTAGCCGTCGTGCGGATTGACTCTCGACATCAGGCGTCCGCCTTGGCGAGTGCCACCGACTGGAAGAACCGGCGCACGGTGCTCTCGTGCCACACCGGGCGTCCCGCCGGGCCGAGCACCTGATCGTCGGTGAGTGTCCGCGCGATGGCTCCGTAGGTCTGGCCGGTGGCACGCATCTCGACGATCCGCCGCGCTACTGCCGTGGGCATCTGGCGCGGCCGACCGAGCGCAACGCCTTGGGCCTTCTTCGCCGCGAGCGCCGCCTTCGTGCGTTCACCGATCAGCCGTCGCTCGAACTGAGCGAACGTGGCCAGCATGTTGGCCATGGCCTCGCCACTAGCGGTGGTGGTGTCCACCTGCACGTCGAGCATGATCAGCGCCCATTGCTGCCTGCGGGCGCGCTCCATGATCTCCACCGCGTGCAACAGCGACCGACTCATCCGGTCCAGCTTGGTCACGACCAGCCCGTCGGCCAGGCCAGCGGCCAACTGCTCCAACGCATCCCGCAAACCGGGGTTCAACTGACTACCGCGCAGCCCCTCATCGCGAAGGACGGATAGCTCCCACCCTCGCCGGCTCGGTGAAGTCCGAGAGCTTCGTCGGCACGTCGAAAGACGGATTCACTGGAGTCAAGGTCGGAGCCCGGTACAACGCTCCCGGCGGTCGGCAGGTTGTCGTAAAAGCGATCGTGGGGGTGAATAAGCCCAAGGCGGCCGCGACGAGAAAAAAGCCGCGCGCTAGGACCGCCGCCAAAGGACGACCGGCACACGCGTCCGCACGCGTTGACAGGGGCCGATGCGGGCAGTTGCACCAGTTGGCCGCAGCGGCGAGCAGTGCCGACGCTCAGGCACCGGGGACCGGCCACCCTGCAGCCACTGTCGCCCCGAAGGTGGCAGCAGCGCCGGAGAGCTGACCGGTGCTCCGCTTCCGGCCTCTCGAACCCGTCTGTTACGAAAGCGCAGAAGTGTCGAAACTCAGTCCGGAATCTGCCAGTCGGAATCGCCAACCTCCACCTGACCGGCTGTGTCAACCTCAATTGACCGCCATCCCCTGGTTCCATTCGCGTACCGATCCATTTTCGCTGCTGCCCGTTTTCGCCGCATCTGAATTGGACCAGTCGACGGCCAGTCGGGAGGCATCGGCTGCCCCTTCTCGATCCAGTCCGGCCTAACGTTGTTCAGCGCGTACCAAAGCCAAAATTCCTTCCCTTTTGCTTTGTACTCATCGATCTGTGCCCGCTGCTCGAATTCAATGACATCCCAGAACCACTGGTAGAATTTCCGAACCGACTTCATATACTCCTCGACGACAGGCAGAAATTCAATCCAGTCATCGGCGGCGAACAGAAACGCATTGGCGTCGGTGCCCCAACCACCCCACTTGAGCAGCTCGCTCTTTTTAAGCCTAATCCTATTAGTATGGGATACGCCCACGTCGCCTTGCTTCCACTTAATCGATGTCCCGACGCCAAACGCGGGCAAAGCATAGTGGACGGCGTAATCCCTCAGTTTCAATATAAAAGACGCATCAGGATCGAATACCTCCTTGAGCTTCGGCGAATAAACAGTCTTTTCCCACTCAGAAAGCTGTTTTTCGGATTTTCCCTTCTTCACCGAAACAGTCACTTGCGGCCAGAAGCTACGGAGAACGACTCGTTGAATATCTCGTAAGGTTCCTACAGAAGCGAGGTAATTGTGAAAACTTCTAACCAGTTCATGTTCGAAGTCGACATCTAGCTCTGTTGGCATATTTGTGGTTCCCACGAATTTGGCAACAAGTCTATGAAAGTCCTCGGCATTACCGGACAATACTCTGGACGCCCTATTCAGGGATTCGAAGTGTCGTTTGGGCTCAGCTCCTGGCAATGCCAGGAGCTGCGCTTTTAACTGCTGCTCCTGCTGCATCTGCACGTTTCGGTAGACCGTGTTCTTACTTGCATCCGCCATACGGGACAAGATACGCGAGGAACGAGGTCCCCAGGGGTGTGCTCAGGCAGGTTCTAGCCCCGTTCTAGCCCCATCGCGGGCCGTTCATAGCCCTAATGCGCCCCGCGTAAGGTGCGCTTACGGGGCGCATCTACATCGCCTGTGAGCTGGCAATTCTTATGGAAACGTCGAGTAGCCACCTGGGTTTTCTCGCCAGCAGCAATGTTCTTAAACGTTGAAGCGGAACTCCACCACGTCGCCGTCGGACATGATGTAGTCCTTGCCCTCGATGCGCACCTTGCCAGCAGCCTTGGCGGAGGCCATCGAACCCGCGGCGACGAGGTCGTCGAAGGAGACGATTTCGGCCTTGATGAAGCCGCGCTCGAAGTCGGTGTGAATGACGCCTGCGGCCTGGGGCGCGGTGTCGCCCTGGTGAATTGTCCACGCGCGAGCCTCTTTCGGGCCTGCGGTGAGGTAGGTCTGCAAGCCCAGAGTGTGGAAGCCGGCGCGGGCGAGAGCGTCGAGACCGGGCTCGGTCTGACCGACGGATTCGAGCAGCTCGGCCGCCGACTCCTTGTCCAGTTCGAGCAGCTCCGACTCGATCTTCGCATCCAGGAACACCGCATCGGCGGGTGCTACCAGTCGCGCGAGTTCGCCGATCTTCGCGTCGTCGGTCAGCACCGACTCGTCGGCGTTGAACACGTACAGGAACGGCTTGGTGGTGAGCAGCTGGAATTCACCGAGCAGCTCGAAGTCGAGCTTGGCCTTCGCCGAGAACAGCGTCTTGCCGTCGTTCAGCACAGCCTGCGCAGCCAGAGCCGCGTCGAGCGCAGGCTTGCGGTCCTTCTTGATCCGCACCTCTTTCTCGAGGCGAGGGATCGCCTTCTCGAGGGTCTGCAGATCGGCGATCGCGAGTTCGGTCTCGATGACCTCGATATCCGCGGTGGGGTCTACGCGACCGTCGACGTGCACGACGTCGTCGTCGGCGAATACGCGCACGACCTGGCAGATGGCGTCGGCCTCACGAATGTTGGCGAGGAACTTGTTGCCCAGGCCTGCGCCCTCGGACGCACCCTTGACGATGCCGGCGATGTCGACGAACGACACCAGCGCGGGCACGAGCTTCTCCGAACCGAACACCTCGGCCAGCTTCTCGAGCCGGGGATCCGGCAGCGCGACCACGCCGACGTTGGGCTCGATGGTCGCGAACGGATAGTTCGCGGCCAGCACATCGTTGTTGGTCAGTGCATTGAAGAGGGTGGACTTGCCGACGTTGGGCAGTCCGACGATTCCGAGGGTGAGGCTCACGGTCTATGGAGTCTACTTTGACGACACGGCCAACTCGGACAGTGCCCGGCCAGCGCCTAATCGACGGCATGATCGGCCGTGCCGGTCACGTGGTGATCGCCGAATTCGGGTCCCAGCTGGCCAGGATCGGCAGGACGTGTGCCGTACTGGAATTCTCCTCGACCGTGTAGACGATCAGACTTTGATCCTGCGCGCTCGGCGAGGTCAGAAACTCGATTCCGAATTGCAGGGTGCCCGCCGCCGGGTGCTGGATGATCTTGGTTGCACCTGCGAATTCGGCGGGTAAGTCCCGTGGGGTGGTGGACATTCGGTGAGGCGGCGTAGCCGCAGCTCGGGCGTGTCGTACCCGTGTTGTGGGTGGGCCATCGCGTAGTGATGA
>NZ_NOYS01000032.1:0-31763 GCF_002258475.1 Rhodococcus sp. 06-1460-1B | reverse complement strand
CCTCTCGGTTGTCGGTGCAGTTGTGGTAACCACACCGATACCGGAGGTCCTCACCTATCTGTCGCTGCCACGCCGTCCACAACGTCCCTGCTCATTACACCTAGTGCTCGCATCCTCGTAGGGTGCGATGTCGCCGACGCTGCCCGGGAACGAGATCGTCTGACCACGATGGGCAGCAGCGAACGCCGCGATGTCCGGGGAGCAGTAGTCACTCAATGCGAGCACAGCCGCGAGCTCCGGACTGTTCTCAGGCGTGAGAACAACGTCACCAGACACCGGCGATGGTGCCGGCGTTCCTGTCGCATCCGGGGCCAGCTGCTCGCTCGGTGCAGCTATCTCACTCGATGCAGGACTGGCAGTTTCCGCTGAGTCGGTGTCCCTTTCGCCAATAATGCCGATGGCTAAGATGACCGCTAACACCAGCGCAAACGCGCCGCCACCGACAATCCAGAGGACCCGGCGAGAGCTGGGCGTTGAACGTCGGAACATGATTTCCGTCCGGAGCCTGCCGGGTGTCTGAGAGACAACCTCCCAGCCTTCGCTTTCCATCTTCTCGATCGTTCGCGACTCAAGGCCTCGGACCGCGCGGACCGTCTTGGTCTCGTAAGTGTTTTCGGTGTCCGTTGGCATGTTCACAAAGCTCCCAGATTCGCGCCGGAACGTGACCGGACCCGCAGGAAGCTTACCGACCGACAAGGACTGTGCGGCCTGAGGTGGGCGCTGGCTTGTGGATGGAAGAGAGCGAAGCGCTCCGCGGGGCACGCGGTTCCGATGCGCCGGTACAGAACCCAGCACGAGGGTGAGGGTTACGCAGGTAACGGCACAAACCCTCGGCGAGGATCGCGTGAATCTTCACCGGCTCTTGCCGTAAACCACGTATGACAGGGTAAGACCTGAAGCTCTTGGATGGCGGTGGCGGGGTGACAGAAGCCTTCGGCGTCACGGTCGCCCATCAGGCCGTCGGGCACGGCGTCCCAGTCGCCGTCTTGCGGGTGAGTAGCGAGGGCTGCTAAGTCTTCGCTGTGCTCGGCGGCGGAGAGAGCAGCTGAGGCCTGTGCGATGACAATCAGCAGCGCCACTTGCTCTGCCATCGTGCGAGGCCGGGGAAGATGGCCGGCCTCGAGGTCTTCGGCCAAGTCGTCGAACGGTCGGGCCATGTGACGCCGCCACAGGGCGGACTCGTTGTACGTGCATTCGGGGAGCCGGTCGTAAGAAACGCGCTCAGCTATGCGCGTGCAACGGTCGTCCCGACAGCGCCATCATTGCCTCACCCAGTGCCTCGTTCTGGGTGGGGTGCGCGTGCACGAAGCTACCGACCTCCGATGGCAATGCTTCCCATGCCACCGCAAGTTGTGCCTCGCCGATCAGCTCGCCCACGCGGTCACCGACGAGGTGGACACCCACAACAGGGCCGTCCTCGCGTGCGCGAATCACCTTGACTCCGCCCGCGGTGGCGAGGATGCGGCTCTTGCCGTTGCCGCCGAGGTCGTAGACCACCGAGGTCACGGTGCCGTACTTTTCCTCCGCGGCCTTCTCGGTGAGACCGACCGACGCCACCTCCGGATGCGAATAGGTTACGCGCGGAACGAGATCTCCGTCGATACGTGCCGGCGCGAGCCCGGCAATGTGTTCGGCGACGAACATGCCGTGCTGGAATCCGCGGTGAGCCAACTGATAGCCCGCCACGATGTCGCCGACGGCATAGACGCCCTCTGTGGTGGTGAGCAGATTGTCGTCGACAGAGACGAAGCCGCGTTCGGTGGCGATGCCCTGCTCGGCCAGCCCGAGGCCATCGGTGCGAGGGCCGCGTCCGACGGAGACGAGCACGAGATCGGCGGCGAGGCTGTCTCCGGATGACAATGCCACCGAAACGTCGTCGAAAGATTCGGTGACGGTCTCGACCTTGGTACCGGTACGAATGTCGATGCCGCGCTTGCGTAATGCCTTGGTCAACTGCTTCGAGGCCCACTCGTCTTCACCGGGAACGATGCGATCGAGGGCCTCGACGACGGTGACCTTGGCACCGAACGATGCCCAGATGCTGGCGAATTCGATACCTATGACCCCGCCGCCGAGTACGACGACAGACTCCGGAACTCGATCGAGCGACAACGCCCCGTCGCTGGTGAGCACGCGCGGCCCCAGCTCGATACCGGGGATGGTGCGCGAATACGACCCAGTCGCGAGAACGAGAGAGGCCCCGGTGATGCGTCGACCGTCCACCTCGACGGTACGAGGACCGACGACCTGACCACGGCCCGAGAAGATCTCGATGTTCGGACGCTTCAGCAGGCCCTGCAGTCCGGAGTACAGGCCGGCGACCACACTGCGCTGATAGTCCAGTGCCGCAGGCATATCTACGCCCGCGAACGATGCGGTGACGCCGACATGCGCCGAACCGCGGACCGCGTCGGCCACCTCGGCGGTATGCAGCAGTGCCTTGGTCGGTATACATCCACGGTGCAGGCACGTGCCGCCGAGCTTGTCCTCCTCGACCAATGCGACCGTCAGGCCGAGTTGCTCCGCCCGCACGGCGCAGGAGTACCCACCTGATCCGCCGCCGAGGATGAGAACGTCGACGTCACTCATCGGACGGATCCCAATGCCACGACGGGGTTCTCGACGAAATCGGCCACGGTGCGCAAGAAACCGCCGGCCACTCCGCCGTCGCACACGCGGTGATCGAACGCCAATGACAGCTGCGCAACCTTGCGGACGGCCAATTGGCCGTCGACTACCCACGGGCGGTCGATGATGCGTCCGATGCCCAGGATCGCGGCTTCGGGATGGTTGATGATCGCGGCCGAGCCGTCGACCCCGAACACTCCGTAGTTGTTGAGCGTGAACGTTCCACCGCTCAGTCGTGCTGCGGGCAGGGAGCCGGTTCGCGCGAGTTCGGTCAGCTCGGCCAGCCGCTCGGAGAGTTCCTTCAGGTCGGCCTTGTCGGCCTGCGGCACAACGGGAACCATGAGTCCACGATCGGTCTGCGCGGCAATACCGAGTCCGACGTTCTCGTACCGCAGGATCTCGCCCGCGGCGGTGTCGACGGTGCTGTTGAGCTCGGGGAACTTGGCCAGCGCGATTATGGTGAGTTTGGCGAGAACTGCCAGCAGTGTCACCTTCACTCCGTCGATGGAGGCGTCGAGGTCACGTCGGGCTTGCAGCAGAGCCGTCACGTCGACGTCGACCCAGACGGTCGCCTCGGGAATTTCCGCACGACTGCGAGAGAGTTTGTCGGCGATGGTCTTACGGATGCCGGTGATGGGAATTCGAGTGACGCCCTCGGCACTGGGAGTGCTCGAGGACAGTGCCCGTTCCACGTCCGCGCGGGTGATGACTCCATGACTGCCGGCGACATCGATAGACGCCAGATCCAGCCCACCCTGCAGTGCCATGCTCCGAACAATGGGGGAGAGCACCTTCGGCGCAGTGGTGCGGTTAAGTGCCTCAGGCGGCACTTTTTCACTCCACTGCGGCGCAGCCGCACTACGCTTCCGGCGGCCGGTGGGGCCGTGGCCGGTTCCGTAGCCGATCAGCACATTTCCTGAGCCGGCGCGTTCTTCCTCGCGGTATCGCTCGTGGGCTGCAGGCGTATCGGCGACGGCACCGCCGGTGATGCTGATCAAGGGTGCGCCGACGGCGAGTGAGGTGCCCTCGGCCGCATGCAGTTCGCCGACAACGCCCTCGAAGGGGCAGGGCACCTCGACGGACGCTTTCGCTGTCTCTACTTCGACGACGACCTGATCGATGGTGACGGTATCGCCGGGCTTGACCTTCCACTCCACTATCTCGGCCTCGGTCAGTCCTTCACCGAGGTCGGGGAGCAGGAATACCTGCATGCTCATACCGTGACCGCCTTGCTGAGGTCGGGAGCGTCGTTCCACTGCAGTCGGTCGATGGCATCGAGCACACGGTCGGCAGACGGCAGGTGGAAGTGTTCGAGTTTCGGTGCCGGGTAGGGAATGTCGAGTCCGGTCACCCGCAGCACCGGCGCGTGCAGGTGGTGGAAGCAGCGCTCGGAGACGCGCGAGGCGATCTCAGCGGCGACGCCGGAAAACCCCTGCGCTTCCTGAATCACGATGCAGCGTCCGGTCTTCCGTACCGAGGCTGCGACGGTTTCGTCGTCGAACGGATTGATCGACCGCAGATCGATCACCTCGACGCTCCGGCCGTCCTCGGCAGCGAACTCTGCTGCCTGCATGGCAACCGACACGGTGGGGCCGTACGCGAGCAGAGTGACGTCGGTACCGGCACGACGCACGACGGCGGTGCCGATCGGCTCGGTCTTGGCCAGGTCGATGTCGTCCTTCGAGAAGTACAGCCGCTTCGGTTCGAGGAAGATCACCGGATCGGGATCTGCGATGGCGTCACGCATCAGCGAGTACGCGTCGGCGACGGTGGACGGGGAGACGACCTTCAGGCCCGGGGTGTGCGCGTAGTAGGCCTCGGACGAGTCGCAGTGATGTTCGACGCCGCCGATACCTCCCGCGAACGGGATGCGGATGACCATCGGCGCGGTGAGTGATCCGCGAGTTCTGTTGCGCAGCTTGGCAACATGGGACACGATCTGCTCGAAAGCCGGGTAGGCAAAGGCGTCGAACTGCATCTCGACGACGGGCTTGTAGCCCGACATCGCCATTCCGATCGCGAATCCCACGATGCCCGACTCCGCGAGCGGGGTGTCGAAGCAACGATCGTCACCGAAGTCTCGGGTCAGTCCGTCGGTGACGCGAAAGACGCCGCCGAGCGTGCCGACATCCTCGCCGAAGACGACCACCTTCTCGTCCTCGGTCAACGCGTCGCGTAGGGCGGCGTTGAGGGCTCCGGCCATGTTCATCGTGGTCATGACAGTTCTCCTGCTGCGATCTCGGCGGCGACCTGATTTCGCTGTTCGATCAGGCCGGGCGTGGGGGAGGAGTAGACGAACCGGAACAGATCCTCGGGGTCGACGTCCTGCTCGACGTTCATGCCCGCGCGAAGTGCTGCGGCATCGGCGTCGGCCGATTCCGTCATCTGTTCACGCAGCTCGTCGGTGAGCAGACCCTGGGCTTCGAGGTAGGAATCGAGGCGCGAGAGCGGATCTCGGGCCAACCATCCTTCGACCTCGTCTGCCTTGCGGTAGCGCGTGGCGTCGTCGGCATTGGTGTGGGCGTCCATGCGGTAGGTGTGCGCCTCGACGACCACCGGTCCTTTGCCTGCTCGGACGTACTTCACTGCCTCGTCCATCACGGCCATCATCGCGATCGGGTCGTTGCCGTCGACCTGCTCGCTGCCGATGCCGTAGCCGACTCCCTTGTGCGACAACGACGGAGCTGCAGTCTGACGCGCGAGTGGAACGCTGATGGCGAATCCGTTGTTCTGCACCAGGAAAATCACCGGTGCGCGGAACACCGCGGCAAAGTTGAGGGCCTCGTGGAAGTCGCCCTCACTGGTCGCTCCGTCGCCGCAGAACGCGAGGGCGATGGTGTCTCGTCCCTGCTTGGCCTCGGCGTAGGCGAAACCGGTCGCGTGCAGCAATTGTGTTGCCAGAGGGGTGCATTGGGGAGCGACCTTGTAGGCGGTGGGATCGTAGCCGCAGTGCCAGTAGCCGGCGAGCATGCCGAGCAGCTCCACCTGGTCGACGCCTCGCGCCGCGAGAGCCATCGAGTCACGGTACGTCGGAAACATCCAGTCCTGCTCACCCAGGCACAGGGCTGCGGCGATCTGGCAGGCCTCCTGGCCGCGGGAGGACGGGTAGACCGCAAGCCGACCCTGTTTGGTCAATGCTGTTGCCTGCTGGTCGAATCGGCGGCCGTGCACCATCGAGCGGTACATCTCGAGCAGGCGCTCGTTCGACGGGTGTGCGTAGCGGGCGGCACTGTCCACGCCCGTCCCATCGGGTGCGAGGTACTGCACGGGACGGTCGGCAGGCATGAACTGTTGGTAGGACGTTGCCGGAACCTTCTCGACGGTCGTCATGGGGCATTCTCCTGAGATCGGCTTGTACGGTGATTCTGGCCGAATCGGTGAGGAAGAAGTCCTATGGTCGTAGGATTGCAGACATATTGCCGACATTTCAGGTACGAACTGACTATCTGTCGGATCGGCGTAGCGAACCACCAGGTAGGAGCGGACGAATGGACGACGTCTCGAGACGTGTGGAATTGGACGACACGGATCGTCGCATCCTCGCCGAGCTGACTGCCGACGGGCGGGTCTCGATGCGGGTGCTGGCCGATCGTTTGAATCTCTCTAGGGCACATACCTATACACGGGTGGACAGGCTCAAGGATGCGGGTGTCATCGAACGGTTCACCGTGCAGGTGGATCACGGGGCGTCCGGGCTAGGGACCTCGGCGTTCATCGCGTTGTCGATCCGTCAGGATTCGTGGCGCAGTGTGTCCGAGGGGTTGCGGTCGATGGAATTCGTCGACCACTTCAGTTTGCTCGGAGGGGATTTCGACGTGCTGGTACTCATCAGGACTCCCGACAACGAGAGCCTGCGGCAAGTCGTGCTGGAGGGCCTGCAATCGCTCGACGGCGTCCGGGCGACGCGCACGTGGTTGATCTTCGACGAGGACCGAGGTGGTCTGGGACGAACTGCGCCGCCCACCGAACGCTGACAGTGGGCGGCGTCGTTCGCGGTACGAGTCAGAAGTTGCCGCGAGCGTCCTGCTCACGTTCGATGGCCTCGAACAGTGCCTTGAAGTTGCCGATGCCGAAGCCGAGCGAGCCGTGGCGTTCGATCATCTCGAAGAACACCGTCGGGCGATCGACCAGCGGCTTGGTGAAGATCTGCAGTAGGTACCCGTCCTCGTCTCGGTCGACGAGAATTCCGCGCTTCTGCAACTCTTCGATCGGCACTCGGACCTTACCGATACGAGCTCGCAGTGCGGGATCCTCGTAGTACGAATCAGGAGTGGCGAGAAATTCGACGCCCGCCGCGCGGAGCGCATCGACCGAAGACAGGATGTCGTTGGTCGCCAGCGCCAGATGCTGTGCGCCCGGTCCGCGGTAGAAGTCCAGGTACTCGTCGATCTGTGATCGCTTCTTGGCGATGGCCGGCTCGTTCAGCGGGAACTTCACTCGGTGGTTGCCGTTGGAGACGACCTTGCTCATCAACGCCGAGTAATCGGTGGCGATGTCGGCCCCGACGAACTCGGCCATGTTCGTGAAGCCCATGACGCGGTGGTAGAAGTCGACCCACTCGTCCATCTTGCCGAGCTCGACATTGCCGACCACGTGATCGAGAGCCTGGAAGATGCGCTTGGGAGCGCCCTCCGGTCGCTGCAACGTCGACGTGCGTGGCACATAACCGGGGAGGTAGGTGCCGGTGTAGCGGGATCGGTCGACGAGCGTGTGTCGGGTGTCGCCGTAGGTCGCGATGGCCGCGGTGCGGACCGTGCCGTGCTCGTCGGACATGTCGGTCGGTTCTTGTAGTACGCGCGCGCCCTGGGCTCGCGCATGTTCGATGCACCGGTCCACGTCCGGCACGGCCAGCGCGATGTCGACGACGCCGTCGCCGTGGCGCGTGTGGTGTGCCACCAGTTCGCTGTCGGGGTCGACGGCTCCCTTGATGACGAAACGCACTGCGCCGGACTTGAGCACGTACGCGTGGTGGTCGCGTTGGCCGGTGGTCGGGCCCGAGTACGCAACGAGCTCCATGCCGAAGGCGGACTGGAAGAAGTGCGCGGTCTGCGTCGCGTTGCCGACCACCCACACGATGGCGTCCCAGCCACTGACGGGAAAGGGATCTCGCTTGTCGTCGTACTCCACGAGTCCGACTAGCTGCCGCAGCTGATCGGCGTCGAGATCGGCGAGCTTCTCGTCGTCGTTGAGGATGTTGTCGAGGCTCATGAAAGCTCCTGGTTGGTCCGAGTGAGGCACACTGTTCCGCCCAGCCCAACATCGCGGTGCAGGGGAGTCAATCGACGCCTGAATAGCTGTCCGTGCTGTGCAGATAGGGCAGGTTGTTCCGCACTTTGCTATACGATTCGTATAGCAAAGTGGAGGTGCGTCATGGAATCGACGTTGGACGAATTGGACCGGGCGATGCTCGCTGCGCTGCACGACAATTCGCGGATCGGCGTGCTCGAGCTGTCGCGAACGCTCGGTGTTGCACGTGCGACTGTGTCGGCCCGCCTGCAGCGATTGGAGGACAGCGGTGTCATCACCGGCTATCAGCCTCGAATCGGTTTGGCAGCAGCCGGTTACGGCGTGCAGGCGTTCGTCACATTGGAGATTGCCCAGGGTGCGCTCGGTGACGTCGTCGCCGTCCTGGAGCAGATACCCGGAGTGTTGGAGGCATTCGCGACAACCGGCGTCGGCGATGTGTTGTGCCGGGTCGCCGCGGCGTCTCATGACGATCTGCAGCGAACGTTGATTGCGCTCAATCAATCTCGCACGATCGCGCGGTCGACCAGTGTTGTCGTACTCTCGGAATTGGTCGAGTTCCGGGCACTGCCACTGCTCAACAGCGCCGAGTCCGATCGAACCCCCAGAGCCCCCGCATACAGACGGACGGGCGAGTGATAGGCCTCAGGCCGGAACGATCCGGCCACGTACGTCGCCGAACCCGATGCGCGCACCGTTCGGCCCCGGAGCGCTGGCGGCGATAACGACGTCGTCGCCGTCCTCGAGGAACGTCCGGGTCTCCGATCCGAGTGACACCGGTTCCTTACCACCCCAGGTGAGTTCGATGAAGGCACCGCGCTGATTCTTCTCGGGCCCCGAGATGGTGCCCGACGCGAACAGGTCACCGGTTCGGGATGTCGCGCCGTTGCTGGTCTCGTGAGCCAGCATCTGGGCCGGCGACCAATACATCGAACTGTACGGCGGACGGGATACGACATGGCCGTTCCACGTGACGGACAGATCGATATCGAGTGCCCAGGAACGGGATTCGCGGAGGTGTTCGAGCGGCGCGGGCTCCTGCGCCGGTGTCGACACCCGCGCCTGATCCAACGCGAGCAAGGGGACCACCCAGGGCGAGATGGACGTCGCGAAACTCTTGCCGAGGTTCGGCCCCAGCGGCACGTACTCCCAGGCCTGGATGTCGCGAGCAGACCAGTCGTTGGCGATGACGGCACCGAACACGTGCTCGGAGAACTGATCCGGCGAGATGGGACCATCCGCCGGAACGCCGACGACGAAGCCCATCTCAGCCTCGATGTCCAGTCGACGAGACGGGCCGAACGTGGGCGACGGCTCGTCGGGTGCCTTGCGTTGACCGTTCGGACGCCTGACGTCGGTACCGGACACGACGACCGTCCCCGACCGTCCGTGATACGCCACGGGCAGGTGCTTCCAATTCGGTAGCAGCGGTTCGGCATCGGGACGAAAGAGTCGGCCGAGATTGGACGCGTGGTGCTCGGACGCGTAGAAGTCCACGTAGTCCGCAACTTCGAACGGCAGGTGCATCGTGACGTCGGAAACCGAGACGATCGCGTCCGCGGGGGTCGTGTCACTGTCGATCATGGCGGTGACGGACTCGCGGACCTCGACCCACCGACTGCGGCCGCGCGCCATGAAAGCATTGAGGCTGGGCGAGGCGAAATCCGAATCGTTCAGTGCGACAAACAGATCGATCACATTGTCGCCGTACCGGACTCCGACTCGAGCGTCCGAACCAGGAGTACTGAAAATGCCGTAAGGAAGGTTGTCGATTCCGAACTCGGAGTCGGCGGGGATGTCGATGTGCGTCATGAGCGGCGCGCTCCTTGGTTCACTGAGGTGGGACGAGTCCGAGGCGGACGAGGTCGTCCAGGGGTTCGCGGATGCTGCAGGTGCCGAACGATGCGAAGGCGCGTTGACCCTCGATCCCGGCGACGAGACCGGCGAGGACGTCGGCGTCCCGGATCGCCAGGATCTTCTCGAGCTCGCCGACGCGTGCGCCGCTGTGTGCGGCCTGCGCCGCGAGGATCACGTTGAGGAAACCGTGTTGCTCGAAACCGTTGTGGGGATCGGTGTTACGGGCGGCATGGTGCAGACCCGCGGTGGCTTTGAAGTGGACCTCGCGTTGTGCCGCCTCGTAGATGAGCGCGGCAAGCTCCCGCTCGTCCGGGTACTCGTGGGCCGTGACGCCGCCGGTCCTGAATTTGGCGCGATACCCGAACTCGTCGACTGCGTCGAAGATGTCGTCTCGTCGGGAGTCTCGGGGGATTTCGACATAGATGTCGATGTCCTGAGTGATGTTGCGCAAGGCGTCGATGCTCGTGCCCTCGGGTACGGCCACTTCGACGGCAACGACCGTCACGCCGGCGGTGCGGTCGGCGGCGCGTAGGCCTGCCTCCACGCTGCCCGGGCCGGCAGATGTGGTCAACGCGACCTGCATCCGAGTGCCCAGGACGAGCTCGTTCACCCGGTCCATCGGAACGACCAGCGGTCCGACGAGGTCTGCGAAAGAACTCGCCCGGTACTCGAGATGTTGTGCTGCAGCAACATCGAGTGGTGCATTGCCGGGAGGGAAGGCAGCGGCGTCGTCGCACAGGCGATGGAAGAACTTCGGGATCATCGGTTCGGCCCCCGGCCTGCCCACGTCCATGCGTACCCGGTGTCCTCGCACGCGAGCGCTCCTTCACCGAGTTCGAGGGGGCGGAAGGTATCGACCATGACGGCCAGTTCGTCGAAGAACTCGGCACCGATACTGCGTTCGTATGCACCGGGTTGCGGACCGTGAGCATGACCGCCCGGATGCACCGAGATCGATCCCTGGCCGATTCCGGAACCCTTGCGGGCCTCGTAGTCGCCGCCGACGTAAAACATGATCTCGTCGGAGTCGACGTTGGAGTGGTAGTACGGCACCGGAATTGCGAGCGGGTGGTAGTCGACCTTGCGCGGAACGAAATTACAGATCACGAAGTTGGCCCCCTCGAATGCCTGATGCGCAGGCGGCGGTTGATGCACACGGCCGGTGATCGGTTCGTAGTCGGAGATGTTGAACGTGTACGGATACAGGCAGCCGTCCCACCCCACTACGTCGAACGGGTGTTGCGGGTAGACGTAGCGGGTTCCGACGATGCCCGTCGAACCACGGTGCTTGACAAGTACTTCGATGTCTTCGCCGTCGGCGAGTAGAGGCTCGGTGGGGCCGTGTAGATCGCGTTCGCAGTAGGGAGCGTTCTCGAGCAGCTGCCCGTACTTCGACAGGAACCGCTTCGGTGGCGCGATGTGACTGTTGGCTTCGATGGCGTAGGCGCGCAGTGGACCGTCGGGAATCCAACGATGCGTCGTCGCGCGCGGAATGAGCACGTAGTCACCCTGCTGCGCCTGGAGAGCGCCGAACACCGTTTCGACGGTGGCAGAACCGGATTCGACGTAGACCATCTCGTCACCGATCGAATTGCGATACAGCGGTGAAGTTTTCGATGCGACGACGTAGGACAGTCTGACGTCGTCGTTGCCGAGAACGAGGCGTCGGCCGGTGACGACGTCGGTGTCCGCCACCGTGGATTCGGGAAACAGCTCGTGCAACTTCAGGTGCCGCGGCACGAGCGGATGGTTGGGCGTCGTCGATTGATCGGGCAGATCCCAGACCGTGGCATCGACGATGGCCGACGGTATGTGGCGGTGGTACAGCAGAGACGAGTCCGAAGAGAAGCCCTCTTCGCCCATCAGCTCCTCGCAGTAGAGGTTGCCGTCTGGAGTTCGGTGCTGGGTGTGCCGCTTCGGCGGAACCGATCCGAGCTGCCGGTAGTAGGCCACGTGCTCTCTCCTGAGTTCTGTCACCGCTTGTAGTAAAGACATTAACTACTTTGACGTGATCTACGCAACCTTCAGTTGCGCCCCCGGACGTCGAACTGGCTGCGGTTGGTGATCAGTTTGGTCAACAGCATCACCAGGATTCGCTGTTCGGGTTCGGTGAGCGCGCTGGCCCATGCGTTCTCCCGTTCGTTCTGTTCGGCGAACGCCTCGACCATCTCGTCGTGCCCCAGTGCGGTCAGGGCGAGGCGCACCGAACGTCCGTCCTTCTCGTCGGGCGTGCTGGCGAGCAGGCCGCCGGAGATGAGTGTCTTGGACAGGTTCGACACGGCGGCGCGGCTCATGCCGGTCAGTTCGGCTGCTCGTCGCGGCTCGATCGGGCCGGCCAGCCACGTGACGAACATCAGCCGAAACGACGACCATGACCAGCCTCGCGGGCGATGAACCGTCGACTCGAGGTCGTACGTGACGATGTTCGACGCTCGGTTCAGTGTCAGCAGAACCTCGGTGGCCAGCTGATGCTCGAACCCGTACTCCCGGGCCAGTGTGGTGTTGGCGGTGTCGATGAACGACCAGAAATCGGGCTCGGGTGCGTCGGTCACGGATTCACTGTAGCCACGAACTCATCTGATCAACACCTTTACTACTCACGCAGCGAGATTCGTGTCCCACCGAGGAGGGGCCATGATGGACCCATGAGCTCGAAGAACCTGTTCGGTGGCCCCCGCACCCTGCTGATCGTGGCAGCAGTGGTCATCGTGATCGCACTCGTCGCTGCTGCCGCGACCCTGATCGTCCGCGCCGTGCTCGGACCGCCCGAGGGGGAGAACAAGTTCGAGATCAAGGGCTACTCTCTCGTACAGGTCGATCCCCAGGTCAGCGACCTCGCGCTCGCCACACGCTAGCCGACTCTGCACCGACCCGCGGGTCGTGTGTCTGCTGAAAATTTCGCCCGCCGCGCGCGAATGTGCGCAGCGTCGCGGCGGGTACCTCGTGCTCGGGAACAGGCTCGCCGATCCACTCGCAGTCACGGACGAAGATCATGTTCGACGCCACCGCGTCGGCGCTGTGATCCTCCCGTAGTGGGCCGGAAATTCGGCCGAGGAAGTACTCGCCGTGCTCGGTTCGCGTCCAAACGAAAGATCGGTCCGCGACCTGCTCGAAACGCTCGACCCGTCGTAGCGAGCGTTCGTCGTCGGCCGACATGCCGCAGAGTCCGTAGGTGAGGGCACGCTCGACGCCATTCGGCATCGGGGCGCGATAGACATCCGGCATACAGCCGAGAGTATCGATGCTGGCTGGAATGCCCAATGGATGCTAAGTTGAAGTTTCAACTTAGGTACTTCGAAGGACCCGCCATGACTTCTGTGATGAACCCGCCCGTCGCGGGTGCCGCATTCGATGCGTTTCTCGCCGACGCAGCACCCGCGAGCCGGTCGCAGCAGATGTGGACCCCACACGATGGGCCGATGCCCGCCCTGTACATCAGTCACGGTGCACCCCCGGTGTTCGACGACGCACTCTGGATGAACGAACTCTTCACCTGGTCGCAGTCGATGCCCAAGCCGAAGGCGATCCTGATCGTCAGCGCACACTGGGAAGAGGCCCCGTTGAGCCTGTCCGCGACGGCTGCGGCGACACCACTCGTCTACGACTTCGGTGGATTTGCGCAGCGCTACTACTCGATGGAATATCGGACTCCCGACGCTCAGGCGCTGGCCGCACGGGTGGCCGCGGCCATTCCGGCGTCGGAGAACCTGCATCGGCACACCGCGCGCGGACTCGATCACGGTGCCTGGGTGCCGCTGAAGGTCATGTATCCCTATGCCGATGTCCCGGTTCTGCAATTGAGCCTGCCGACGCACGCGCCCGATCGGCTGATGGCGATAGGCGCTGCGCTGAAGGAACTTCGGGCCGAGGGTGTGTTGGTCATCGGTTCCGGGTTCATGACCCACGGACTGCCGTTCCTGTCCCGGGAGAATTTCGCAACCAACACCGTGCCGACGTGGTCCGAGGACTTCGACCTCTGGGCCGCCGACGCCTTGTCTCGCGGTGACGTCGGGACTCTCGCCGACTTCCGCAGTGCCGCACCGGGAATGCCGTACGCGCACCCCACCGTCGAACATTTCACGCCGTTGTTCGTCACCCTCGGTGCCGCCGAGAATCCGGAAGCTCCGGTGTCGACGGCCATCACCGGCTTCCAGTTCGGTTTGGCGAAGCGATCTTTCGCCGTCGCGTGACGAACGGGAACTACCCCGTGCAATTGGGCTCGATTCAGTTCTGAATCTTTTTCGGTTCGGGGATTGTTATCCACGCCACTTCGCTCTACAGTTCTGAGCACCATCTCGGACATCGGTGTCCAAGATTGTCGGATGCGCTGTACGAAATGTCGCCGGGCGCGCGTCCTGTGGACCCCGTTGTCCGGCGCGAAGGAGTACAGCCGTGTCTTCTGCCCGATCTTGGACGCTGCGGGTAGCAATCGGTGTGGCGACCGTAGCCGCTGCCGTTGCCGCTACGACCAGCCCCGCTTCCGCTGCACCCGAATCCAGCGGTCCGGCCGGTGTGGAGGTTCAGCCGCCTCTGCCGCCGCTCACGTGGCCGAAGATTCCCGAGTTCGACACCGACTTCTACCTTCCTCCCGCCGACGTGGTGGCAGCGGCCGCGCCGGGCCAGATCATCGCCGCACGGCCCGTCGAGCTGGCTACTCTGAACGTCATTCCCACGCAGGTCGACGCGTGGCAGTTGTCGTTCCGGTCCAACAACGGGCGCGACGAGCCGATCGCCGCCGTGACCACGGTCATCAAGCCGCGGGGAGTGCCTGCGGCACCGCGTCCGTTGATCTCCATCCAGGTGGCCGAGGATTCTCTCGCGGCCTTTTGCGCTCCGTCGTACGCGATGCGAGCGGGTGCCATCCCCTGGCCGGTGACCGGCGCGGTGACGTCGGGCGCTCAATTCCTCGAAGTGCAGGCAGCGTTGGCGCAAGGATGAGCGGTGTCGGTACCCGATCATCAGGGCCCGAACAATTCGTTCGCCGCCGGGCCGGTCGCCGGCCGGATCACACTCGACGGCATCCGAGCTGCCGAGAAATTCGCGCCGATGCAGTTGGCCGGGGAGGCCACCAAGGTGGGGATGAGCGGCTACTCCGGTGGCGCGATCGCCACCGGGCACGCAGCAGAACTGGCCGAAAACTACGCCCCTGAGCTCGATATCGTCGGAGTCACCGAGGGCGGCACCCCGGCCGAACTCGGGGCATTGGTCGACAACGCGAACAACACCCTGGGATCGGGCATCGTCGCCGCCGGCATCATCGGTGCCAGCCGCGAGAGTCCTGAGCTGGCCGCCTTCATCGACGAACACGTCGACCCGTTCGGTAGAACGTTGTTCGCGGCCAAGGACAACCTCTGTGTCGGCTACTCGTCGGCGCTGCTGCCGTTCGTCAACCTGAAAGGCTTGCTGCACACCGACGGCGACCCGATCCAGCAACCGGTGGTGAAGAAGGCCCTGTCCGCGATGCAGCTCGGCCGCACCACTCCGAACATGCCGCTCTACGTCTACCATTCCAACCCGGACTGGCTGGTGCCGATCGGGCCGGTCAACGCGATGGTCGAGTCGTACTGCAGCCGTCCGGGTGCCGACGTCACGTACACCCGCGATCATTTCAGTGAGCACATCAGCTTGGAGCTGATCGCTTTTCCGAGTGCGGTGTTGTGGATGCGCGACCGATTTGCCGGTGTTCCGGTGGAACCGGGTTGCCGGACGAACGATGTCGGCTCGATGGCGCTCGACACGCGTGCACACCCGACGTTCGTCGCGGCCGTCGGCGAGATAATCGCCGGATTGTTCGGGAAGCCGATCGGGTCGTGATGGAACCGATCAGCGGGGCTGCGAGCGGTGCGTCGCCTGTAGACTCCCTCGGTGACTGTCGCCGATGATCAGGGCCGCATCTACGCCGGACGATCCTCCGCTGTTCGGAAAGCCGATCGACGAGCTCGGTTCTTGCACGCGGCTATCGAGGTCATCGGGGGACGCGGGTACGCCGCCACCTCGGTGGCGGACATCTGCGCCGCGGCAGGCCTCGCACGCAGTCAGTTCTACAGTGAGTTCGCCAACCGTGAGGCGCTGCTCGTGGACGTCTACGACCTGATCCAAGACGACGCGCTGGCCGCCGTCGTCGCCGCACTCGACGAGCAGGTCGACCGTGATCGCCGCTCTCTGGTCGTCGCAGCGATGACGGCCCTGGTCGGATCGATCGGTGGTGACCCACGTCGGGCGCGCATCTCCTATCTGGAGATGCTGGGTGTCAGCGATGCCGTCGAACAGCATCGGACGCGCCGTCGTGCGCAGTGGGTGGAGTTCTTCGAGAACACCCTGCGCTCGGAAGTCGGTTCCGATTTCGTTCCCCCGGGTGGATACCGCTTGGCCGCAACGGCATTCCTCGGTGCGCTCACCGAGATCGTCTCCGACTGGTCCCGCACTGCTCCGCCTCGTCCACCCATCGAGCAGATCGTGGACACGATGGTTGCCGTCCTGGCAGCGTTCGTTCCGGACCTGAACTGAACTGCAGCCGGCCGCGCAATACAGTGGACCGATGACAGACGCCACCGGTCCGCTCACCGGCCTCGTGGTCGCGGACTTCTCCCGTGTGCTCGCCGGACCGTACGCGACGATGATGCTCGGCGATATGGGCGCGGACGTGATCAAGATCGAGCGACCGGGTACCGGTGACGACACCCGATTGTGGGGCCCGCCTTACGATTCTGCCGGTACGGCAACGTATTTCAACTCGGTCAATCGGAACAAGACGTCTCGGTTCATCGACCTGCAGTCCGAGAGCGGTGTGGCCGAGGCCCGTGAGATCGTCGCGGGCGCAGACATCGTGATCGAGAACTTCCGCGCTGGAACGATGGACCGGCTCGGTCTCGGCTATTCGGCTGTCGCGCAGACGAACCCCGGCCTGATCTACTGCTCGATCACCGGCTTCGGTACCGGCGGCGGTGCTGCTCTTCCTGGATACGATCTGGTGGTCCAAGCCGTCGGCGGGCTGATGAGCGTCACCGGCCCCGACGCATCCACACCGACGAAAGTGGGCGTGGCGATGGTCGATATCGTCACCGGTCTGCATGCGCTGAGCGGAATCCTTGCCGCACTGCATCATCGATCGAACACCGGTGCGGGTCAGCAGGTGCACACCTCGCTGATGGCGTCGGTACTGTCCGCGTTGAGCAACCAGTCGGCGGCCTACCTCGGGGCGGGCACCGTGCCGGTTCCGATGGGCAACAAGCATCCGTCGTTGGTGCCGTACGAGGTGTTCGAGACCGCCGATCGACCGCTTGCGTTGGCCGTGGGCAACGATCGGCAATTTCAGGCGCTGGTCGACGTGCTGGGTACCCCGGATGTGGCTGCGGATCAACGCTTCTCGTCCAATTCTGCTCGCGTCGAACATCGAGATCAGTTGGTCGACATCCTGAACTCGGCGTAGCGGACGCGTACTGCGGACGAATGGTATCGAGAACTGATGGCCCGCAACGTTCCCGCCGGGCCGGTCAATTCCATCGAGGAGGCATTCGCGTTCGCGCAGTCGTTGGGTCTCGAACCACGCATCGAGGTTCCCGGGGCAGCGGCCGAGGGCGTCCGAAATCCGGTGGATTTCTCGGCGACCCCGGTGAACTACCGGCTGCCGCCCCCGCCGGCCGGCTGAGCCCGTGCGTGGTGGTCCTGCAAATTGTGCTCCACTCCCGGGCTCGAGTCGGCGAATCCCCGGGATGCAACCTCCTCAGTGGAGCAATAGTTGCAGCGGCAGTAACTCACTGCGCTAGTTCAGCGCCCACTTCACCGACACGGACACGCTGACGGTCTGCTGTCCCGGTTCGATGGGCACTGCCATGTCGAACGAAGCGGAGTCGCGAAAGCTCGTCGGCTGCTCCTGACCGGTGATCGACTCGGTGATCGACAGAACGTCACCGAGTTCGCCGCCTGCGAGCGACGCATACTGCTCGGCGCGATCGCGGGCGTCGGCGAACGCCCTGGACCGGGCATCGGTGATCAGCTCGGAATCGTCGTCGATCTTGAACGAGACCCCGGAGATTCGGGTCGCGTTGCCACCGGCGGAGGTGGCATCGCCCAGGACTGCAGACGCCTTCGACAGATCGCGCACCGTGACCTGCAACGTGTTGGTGGCCTGGTATCCCGAGATAGCCGAGGTGCCGCCCGGCAGAGCTCCGGAGTACTGCGGATCGATCGACACCTGCTGCGTCTGAATGTCCTCGCGTGCGACGCCGGCGGCAATCACTGCGTCGGTCACCTCGGTTACCGCAGCATTGGCCTGTTCGATGGCGGCAGTGACGTCCTCGGCTGTGGCCTGAACGCCGATCTGAGTCGTCAACGTGTCCGGTGCGCCCTGGACTTCGCCCACTCCGTTGACGTTCACTCCGGGAGGTCCGTCCGGGGACGTGGTCGCCGGACTGCTGCAGCCTGCGGTCAGGGCCACGGCCAACACCAGGGCCGATGCGCACGATCCGATCGTCCATCGATTTCGGTTCACCGCCGTAGTGTCCACCATTGCAGGTGAATTGGGAAGGCTCAGGGCTTGCGATACTTGGCGTCGAACGTCACGGTCACTTCGTCTGCCACCTTCATGGCTCCGAACATCTGCGAATACGGCGTGATGTTGTAATCCGTTTGACGCACAGTAGTTTCGGAACCGATCTGCCATCTGTCGCCGGAGTCGGTGACGTCCACGTCCACGGTGATCTCCTTCGAGACACCGTGTATCTCGGCGGTACCCGCCAAGCGAAATCCGGAGGCAACGGCAGTGATCTCCACCGAACGAAATCGAATTGTCGGGTACCGGTTGGCGTCGAAGGTCTTGAGTGCGTTGGCTTTTGCGACGATCTTCTCCGGACCGATCAACGGTGTCAGTCCACCCTCGCCGTGGATCACCTCGAGTGAGCCGACCTCGGCGGTCAGTGACACCGCGGTGGGGGCGTCCCCGGACCACTCGACCGTCGCGGTCCAGGAGGTCACCGCAATCGTGAGTCGATGCCCCATCTTGGATGCCCTTCCGGTGACATCCGTCCGAACAGCCAATTGCCCGCCGTCCGATGCGTCGAAAGCCCAGGTCTCGGTGGTCATCTTCGCGACTGTAGACGCGCGGCGGCCCGGCAGCTCACCGAAGCCGACAATGGAGGCTTAGTGTGAAGGAATGTTCTCCAATTCTCCTCGAACATTCGTCGCCGACGCCCTCCGCGGCTTCGTGGCCGCCACCGACGACGTCACCTGGCACGCCGATCCCGGATTCCTCACCCGTCGCTATCGCATCTCCGACGGTCAAGTCGCGCTGCTGTCCGGTGGCGGATCGGGCCACGAGCCGATGCATGCCGGATTCATCGGTCGCGGCATGCTCACCGGCGCGTGCCCCGGCCTGGTGTTCACGTCACCGAACGCCCTCCAAGTACACGAGGCATCCAAGGCCGTGGACTCCGGCGGCGGAGTGGTGCACATCGTGAAGAACTACACCGGCGACGTGATGAACTTCAAGATCGCCCGAGAGTTGTTGCAGGAAGACGGTATTGCGGCCGATGTCGTTCTCGTCGACGACGACGTGGCCAGCGAGAGCGAGGACGGCCCGGGTCGCCGTGGCACTGCCGCGACCATCGTCGTCGAAAAGGTGTGCGGCGCAGCGGCAGAACGTGGCGACAGCCTGCAGGCGGTGGTCGCGCTGGGGCGTCGAACAGCGGAGAACGCGCGCAGTATGGCGGTCGCATTGAACCCGCCGACGCTACCGGGTGCCGACGGGCCGTCGTTCGAACTGTCCAAGGAGGAAATCGAACTCGGCATCGGTATCCACGGCGAGCGCGGCACCGACCGGGTGTCCCGGCTGCCTGCTCAGGAGGTCGTCGAGAAGCTGACCGAGCCCATCGTGAGCTCGCTCGGATTGAACTCGGGCGAATCGGTGATCGCCATCGTCAACGGGCTCGGCGCAACGCACCCGCTCGAACTGCATCTGCTGTTCGGGGAACTCTCGGAGTACCTCGCGGGTAAGGGCATCGAGATAACCCGCTCACTCGTCGGAAGTTTTGTCACCGCGCTCAACATGGGCGGAGCGTCCATCACTCTGGTGCGCGCCGACGACGAGATGCTCGAACTCTGGGACGCCCCCACCGATGCGCCCGGTTGGCCCAACGCGCAGAGCCAAGGTGCGAAACCGGTGGGCGAGCGCGGCGCATTCGGGCCGACGTTCTCGCCGTCCGACACCGGAGAGAAGTCGGCATTTGTCTCGGAGTGGATCGGGTCGTGGGCCCAGCGGGTACTCGACGAGGAGCCCGCTCTGACCGAATTGGATCGTAAGGCGGGCGACGGCGACTTCGGTACCAACATGGTGGCCGCACTGGAACAACTCGACCTCGACGCGATCAAGGAAACCTATTCGGCAGCAACGGTATTCGAAGCCGTGAGCGAGGCCTACCTCGGCCACGCAGGCGGTACGTCCGGCGCACTGTTCGGTATCTGGTTCCGCCAGTTCTACCGAACGATGCTCGACACCGAGCCATCTGCCGCGGCTGTCGCAGCGGCCGCGCGGGCCGGACTGGACAGCATCACCGAACTCGGCGGAGCCCGCGTGGGCGACAAGACGATGATCGACGCCATTGCCCCGGCCGTCGACGCGCTTGAGAAGGACGGCGGCACCCTGCAGGATGCCGCCGACGCCGCGAAGACCGGAGCCGAATCGACAAAGGACATCACCGCCAACCGCGGCCGCGCCAGCTATGTCGGTGAGGCCGCGCGAGGCGTCGTCGACCCCGGTGCGTTGGTCATGGCCTGGTTCTTCGAGGCAGCAGCTAGTTCTACTCCAGCGAGCTGAGGAACACCGCCGCGATCGCTTCGAGGCCGGCCTGATCGTCGGCGTCGAAGCGATCGGGTATCGGGCTGTCCAGATCGAATACACCGATCAGTTTCTCGCCCTGGTACAGCGGAACGACGACCTCGGAGCGAGTGTTCGCATCGCACGCGATGTGGCCGGGAAAGGCATGGACGTCGGCCACTCGCTGTGTCTCGCGGGTGGTCGCGGCAGCGCCGCAGACCCCTTTGCTCAGCGCGATACGAACACAGGCAGGCTGGCCCTGGAACGGACCGACTACCAGTTCGGTGCCGTCGAACAGGTAGAAGCCGACCCAATTGACCTCGGGCAGAGCGTGATAGACCAACGCAGAGAGATTGGCGGCGTTGGCGATGAGGTTCGATTCCTCGAACACCAGGCCGCGGGCCTGCTCGGTGAGCTGCTGGTACTGCTCGACCTTGGACCCGTTCAGTGCTGTCGCGGTGAAAGACATGCGCCGAGTTTAAGCGCACACCCCAGCACCACCAGATACGCCGACATCCCGCCCACCTGCACCCGCTGAGCGATGCCGAGGCCGTGATCGCCGGGAAGGTTGTCGGCAACCATCAGCCATGCCGTGGCCAGGGCCGTGATGGCCAGTACCGCGACACCGAGCGTCCGAAGCAGGGGATAGGCCCGATAGCGGAATGCGGCGAGCGTGAACGCGATCATGACCGTGAAGATCGCGAACACCGCGATGGTGCTCGTCAGAGCATGAAGATGATGAAGCTGTGGGAACAACCCGCTGGGCTCGATCGGACAGCTCGGATCGTCGGCGGCCACACACTCGAGGGGCAGTTTCGCGTCGGCGATGGTGGCGATACCGAAGATGCCCGACGCCACCCAGCCGGTGACGACGAGCCGTCGGCGAGGGCTGACGAGGAAACCGAGCACGGCGGCGAGGATCATCAGCGAACCCGTGACCACGTCTGCGGTGGAGAAGAACTCGCGATACGGCTGATCGCGGGCATCGAGTTCGCTGAGGAAGGATCGGGCCGGGTCGAGCCCGGTATCGAGGAAGAATTCGGCCACCCACGCGGAGTACAGCAACCCGGCGAGGATCAGAAACACCACCGCGATCACTCGGCGGATATCCACACCTTCGGTTTTCGCGCGCACCGACCAAGGCTAACCAGTGAGCTCGTCGGCAGCTGCCACCGCCAGCGCGACGGCGGAGTCGCAGTCGTCCGCCATGACGGACAGCTCGGGAACCGTGCGGGCGTAACGCGCGGCCGAGTCCTCGTTACCGGGCAGGCCGAGAACGGGGTTGCCCAACACGATGTCGGCCGAACACACCGAATCCGAGTCGCGAGTCTCCACGGTGTAACCGCCCTGCCGGATCTTCTCGCGATCTGTCGAACGCAAGTCGCTGTCGTCGTAGGTGAGCGCGACGTCGAGCAGTACCAGGTTGTCCTCGAACGTCGCCGACGACGCCTCGAAGTGGCAGCCGTACGGATCCGCGGCAGGGTTCCACCGGTCGACCGTCCAGGTCTCGGGCAGATGCTCCAGAACGCTGCACGGGTCCTTCGTGGCCAACGGAAGGTTGTACCTGGAATCGGCACGTAGTGGTGGATCGCTCACGAGGCCGAGTGCGGTCTCGGTGACGGATTTCGCTGCACTGCAGGCGTCTCCGTCAGCAAGATAGACGTCGATCGTGGCGAAACTACGACCGGATTCGGTGAGGACATCGTCCATGGGCCCGGAGGTGGTGCCGTCGAACTCGTCGCGAAGCGGGAAGCTGACGCGACACGTCCCTCGGGAGGCGTCGTCGAGGTACACCTGTTCGTCGCCGATCGTGACTTGCTCGAAGTTCGGGTCGGCCGGCGTCGGCTGGTATCCGTTCAACTTGATCGACACGGAGTCCGTGGCGTCCGATCGCCCAGGGTTGACTTCTGCCGAGCAGCTACTCAGTTGGCCGTCCGGTCGGAGCTGCACCACGGTGCCGAGGGCGGAGAGGTCGTCCTCGGTGAGGAAGCCGCAGGGATCCAGGCTGCGGACGAAGGCCGCCGAGTCGGCCAGATAGCGGTCTGCCTCCGACATCTCGAATCCGTACCGGTTCTGCCCCACAGGCGACGCACTGCCGGCGGGGAACGCGCTGCCGAGCAACACCACCGCGCATCCACTGGTCGATACCGACATCGCCGCTGCCATCGCCGCAAGCACCCAACTTTTACGCACTGTCCCCATCCCCCGACTCGAATCGACCGATCATCAGGTTGGACGCGCGGGGAGTGCTGTGGGTTTCAGTTGGTCACTATCGGATCTGCAGCAAGATCGTCGACGACGCGTTGGGCGGCGACGACCGGGTCCTCGTGTTCCCAGATCCGCACGACGCGCCAGCCTTCCTCGATCAGGCGGGTGTCGGTGTCGCGATCGCGGGCCACGTTGGCAGCCAGCTTGTCGGCCCACCACTGGGCGTTGTTGCGGGGTTTCGTCGCGTGGACGGGGCAACTGTGCCAGAAGCAGCCGTCGACGTAGACCGCCACTTTGCGTCGGGGAAACACCAGATCTGCTCGACGCCGCATGCCCTTCACAGGGGCGCGGTCGACGAAATAGCGCAGTCCTCGTCGGTGCAACTCACGACGCAGCGCCACTTCCGGTTTGGTGTCGCGGCGGCGCTGCTTACTGAGCCGTGCACTGGTTTTCGCGTCGGTGACGGGACGTGTCGCGCTCACACCGACACCCGTTGCGTGTACCCACCCATGCGCTCGAGGTGGGCGTCGAGGTCGTCGAGAAAGCCGTCGGCGAAGCGGAGGTTGCCGGCTCGCGCGCGCTTGAGGAACCCGGCCGTGGCCCGCGCCGACAGCAGGGTGGAGTCGTCCAGGAAGTCGATCAGGTCCTCGGGCGGTTGGTGCACCGGCATGGTCGAGACGGTCACCTTGAAGCTCGCGCGGTCTCGGCCCCACGCGGCCGTCGGCCAGGCCTGACCGGGCAGCAATGCGGTATCGCCTGCGACGTCGTAGGGCTTCGGGTCGTCGAGTGCACCGGCCACCCACGACGCCATCCGCACACTGACGGCATTGCCGACGAGCTTCCAGCGATGCCCGGTGCGCACCCCGGCGCGCTCGACCGCGGGCAGCGTCCAGTCCGGATCGAACCCCTGCAGCCGCTCGGCCCCGATGATGCCGGGCGTGACGATCTCCCCGGACGGCAACCGCACGGCCGGCGGACTGGCGATGCCGAGGGACGAGCCGCCTTTGAGGGTGGGGACGGCGTTGACGGCCCAGCCCAGTCCGCGGGTGCCCTCGGTCCAGTAGAAGCCGCAGGGCGCAGTACTCGGATCGCCGTCGGGCAACGGCCCGGCATCCTGCGAGAACAGCACCTCACGCGGATCGTCGGTGCGCGAGGCCAGCATCACCACGCGCTGTCGACGCTGCGGCAACCCGAACGCACGGGCGTCGACGACGCGGTAGGCCCACATGTAGCCGAGGTCCTCGAGCGCGTCGGTGATGTGTCGCATCGCTGCACCACGTCCGAGTTGCAACATGAACGGCACGTTCTCCATCAACAGCCACCGCGGGCCGCGGCGACGTGAGACCAGCCGGAACACCTCGTCGACCAGCCCGGAACGAGCCCCGGTGATGCCTGCGGTCCGTCCGGCCTGGGAGAGGTCCTGGCAGGGGAAGCCGGCGGCAACGAGTTCGGTGCCGGTGGGCAGGCTGCGCAGCGTGGTGACGTCGGTGTGCAGCGGAACGTTCGGCATGCGCGCCGACAGCACCGCGCCGGCACCCGGATCGATCTCGCACAACAGCTGCGTCGTCCACCCTGCCTCGGCCAACCCCAGCTCGAGCCCGCCGATTCCGGCGAACAACCCGACCATCGACCGTGTGCTCACGTGTGCCCTTCTCTCGCCCGACGGGTTCACGTTACTCGAGAGCCGGTGCGCTGAAGGTCCACAAGCTGAGCGTCCGCGAGCTGAGCGTCGGTCGAACTTGACCTCGACCGTGCTCGAGGTTCCACACTGGAATGCACGCCGCCCGAAAATCGGTTGGAAACTGAGCCTGAGCAATGAAATCATTCGGGCACCGCAATAAGGAGAACAACACGTGTCCACGGGTGTGCTCGACCCCGAAGCTCCAACCGTCGTTGAGTCGAACCCGAATGCTGCGCGGACACCCACGTCGCTGCAGCGTTTCGCGCCGTTCCTGGCCCCGTACAAGTGGTTCTACATCGGCTCCATCGTGGTCTCGCTCATCGCGACCCTCACCGGCCTCGTCATTCCGCTGGTGATGCAACGCGTCATCGACGGGCCCATCGCCGACCGCAACTTTTCCGCGGTGTGGTGGCCCGCGGCTTTGATCCTGCTGCTCGGCGCCATCGACGCGGCCGGCATCTGGGTGCGTCGATACCTGGTGTCCCGCCCGTCGAGCCAGTTCGAGATCAGTGCTCGGGCAACGGTATTCGACAAGCTGCAACGGCTGTCGGTCGCGGCGCACGAGAGTTGGGAATCGGGTCAGCTGCTCTCCCGTGCCATCGCCGATCTCGGGTCGCTGCGCCGGTTCATGGCGTTCATCGGCCCGTTCATCATCATCAATGCCGTCACGCTCGTCGTGGGTATCGGTGTATTGCTAGTTCAGGCATGGCAATTGGGTCTGATCATGTTGGTGACATCGGTTCCGCTGGTGATCGCCTGCACCAGGTTCGAGACGCTGTACCGCGTCGTCGCGCGTGATGCTCAGGACCAAGCGGGCGATGTGACGACGACGGTCGAGGAATCCATCCAGGGCATCCGTGTTCTGAAGGCGTTCGGTCGAAGTGCGCACCTGGGCAAGCAGTTTTTGCGTCAGGCTCGCACTCTTCGCGGCACCGAACTGAAGAAGGTGCGCTATCTCGCGATCATCTGGGCGGTGATCGTCGGACTGCAGCCGATCACCATCGGCGCGATTCTGGCCGTGGGGACCTACTCGATAGTGCAGGGCACGATGACGGTCGGCACGCTCGTTGCTGCCATCGCCATCGTCACGTTCCTGCTGTGGCCGATCGAATCCTTCGGATACCTACTGGCGGAGTTGAACAACGCGCGGACCGCGGCGGATCGGTACTGGGAGATCATCGACACCCCGGAAACCGTGACAGATCCGGACGACCCCGTCGACCTGCCCGACAAGATCCGAGGCCGAGTGCAGTTCGACCGCGTCGGATTCACCTTTCCGGACGCGTCCTCGCCGCTGCTCACCGATGTCAGTTTCGTCGTCGAGCCGGGGGAGACCGTTGCGCTCGTCGGCAACACCGGCAGCGGAAAGACGGCACTGACGAACCTCGTTCCTCGTTTGTTCGACGCCACCGAGGGCACCATTTCGATCGACGGTATCGACGTGGCGTCGATGCGGCTGGCCGATCTGCGCTCGATCGTGTCGGTGGCGTTCGAGGATCCGGTGCTGTTCTCGGCCAGTGCGCGAGAGAACATCGCGCTCGGCTCTCCCGGTGCATCCGATGCCGAGGTCACCGAGGCGCTGGAGATCGCGCACGCAACGGAATTCGTCGACCGGTTGCCGTGGGGCCTGGCCACGCGCATCGGTGAGCAGGGCATGAGTCTGTCGGGCGGGCAGCGGCAGCGTCTGGCACTGGCCCGTGCGGTGCTGGGCAAGCCTCGGGTGCTGGTGCTCGACGACCCGCTCTCGGCACTCGACGTGGACACCGAAGCGAAAGTGCAGAAGGAATTGCGGCGCGTGTTGGCGCATTCGACGACATTGCTGGTGGCACACCGGCCGTCGACTGCAGCGTTGGCCGACCGGGTGCTGTATCTGGAGAACGGAAGAATTGTGGAGCAGGGAACGCACGAGGGACTGCTGGCGTCCTCGCCGCGGTACCGCGACGTGATGGGGTCGATCCATGGCTGAGCAGACCGCAACCGCAGACTGGCGGGGAGTGGGCGGCGAGGACTCCGAGGTGGACGCCACCGGGAACCTGGTGTTGGCCGGGCGTTCTCGACGGTTGCTCGCCTCGCTGGTGCGCCCGTACAAGAAGCAGGCCCTGCTCTCTTTCGTCATCATCCTGATCGACAACATCACCTATGTGGCCGGCCCACTGTTCGTCGCCTACGCCCTCGACAACGGCGTCGGTGCTGCCGGACAGGGTGATTGGGGTCCGCTGCTGTGGGCCGTGGGCGGATACACCGGCTTCGGCCTGCTCGGAATGTTCACCACCTACGCGTTTCTCACCGTCTCGGGCCGGCTCAGTCAGAACATTCTCTACGACCTGCGTGGACGCGTGTTCGACCACGCGCAGAAACTAAGTCTGTCGTTCCACGAGAAATACACGTCGGGACGGTTGATCTCGCGGTTGACCAGTGACGTGGAGTCGTTGCAGACACTGCTCGAAAGTGCGCTCAACGACGCGTTGACGGCCATCCTGTCGATGGTCTCGATTGCCGTCATCCTCGTGTATCTCGATGTTCCGATGGCGATGATCGTGCTCGCCGGCTTCGTACCGCTGGTGCTCGTCACCCGGTGGTCACAGCGACGCCAACGCCAGGGATACCGTCGAACACGGGTGGCGATCGCGCGTGTGGTGGTTCATTTCGTGGAGTCGATGGGCGGAATCCGTGCCGTACAGGTCTTTCGGCGTGAAGGTCGCAACGACGCGATCCTCGAGACCGAGGACTCGGAGTACCGAGACGCCACCACCGCGGCCCTGCGCGGCATGGCGAGCTACACCGGAATCGTCCGGTGGATAGGCAACGTCACACTGGCGATCATCCTGGTGTTCGGTAGCTGGCGAGTGATCAACGGCCACATGGACGTCGGCGTGCTCGCCGCGTACGTGCTGTACCTTCGCCGGTTCTACGGCCCGCTCGACGAGCTGGCGATGGTGTTCAATGCCTACCAGTCGGCCGCCGCTGCGCTGGAGAAGATCTCCGGCGTACTCGAGGAAGAGCCGTCGGTGGTTGCCCCGAAGAACCCGGTGTCGATCGGAACGGTGAAGGGAGACATCACGTTCGACGACGTGCACTTCTCCTACGGCACCGAGCGCGTCGTGCTGCCGGAGTTCTCGCTGCACGTGCCGGCGGGACAGGTGGTTGCCATGGTCGGCGCGACCGGAGCCGGAAAGTCGACGCTGGCAAAGCTGTTGGCGCGCTTCTACGATCCGACCGCCGGATCCGTGCGACTCGACGGCATCGACATGCGCGACATCTCCGACGTGGACCTGCGCCGCAACGTCGTCATGGTGACACAGGAATCGTTCCTGTTCTCCGGCTCGGTGGCCGACAACATCCGCCTCGGACGTCCCGACGCGACGGACGCCGAGGTCCGCGCTGCCGCGGAGGCCGTCGGACTGACCGAGTTCATTGCCTCGCTCCCCGAAGGGATCGATACCGACGTGCGTAAGCGCGGAGGCCGATTGTCCTCGGGCCAAAGGCAATTGGTGGCCTTCGCGAGGGTGTTCCTCGCTGCGCCGTCGGTGATCGTGCTCGACGAGGCGACGTCGAGTCTCGACATCCCGAGCGAGCGGTTGGTGCAGCGCGCACTCGAAACGATTCTGCAGGGCCGGACGGCGTTGATCATCGCGCACCGATTGTCGACGGTGGCCATCGCGGACCGCGTCCTCGTCATGGCGGACGGGAACATCGTCGAGGACGGCACCCCGGCGGACCTCATTGCGGGAGAGGGCCGCTTCGCACACCTGCACGAGGCGTGGGAGGACTCGCTCGTCTAGCTCCACGGGGTGATCGGCGGTTTGACCCACATGATCTTCTCGTCGGCATGTTGGGGCGTCGCCCCGTCGTGACCCGGGTGCTCGGCTGCCCACGCGGATTTGCGATCGAGCAACTCGGCCACGATGGTCCACGTTTCCATCGTGCTCGGTGGATGCAGGTCGGCTGCGCGGGCCAGTTTTCGACGGGTGGCGTCGGTGAGATCGAGCAGTTCCGCGCCGCTGATGCCGCGCTCCCAGACGTAGCGCGCCAGAGCGGTGGCCTTGTCCTGTCGGCTCTTCGCGGCCTGCTCGGAATGCGCGAAATCGAACTGGCCGCCGCCTGGGTTCCCTGTCGTCACGGCCATCACCTTAGTAATCGTGAGCGAAATCGACAGGGCCCGGCCGCTGTAAGGCGTCGCACACGGTGGCGGGCCAGAAGTCGACGTCGACGGGGGTCGGCCGAGGCCGAATGCAGCATGAACGGCCGGGTCGGTGCAAAGAAAAGTCGCGTCCGCTTGTTCCACAGGGGGCCCTGTCGCATACCGTAGGACCTGTGATCACTCAAGCATCGGGTGCAGAGCACGTCTCCGTTCCCGCAACCGCCACCACCGACGCGAAATCCTGGCCCTCGATCCTGACGTGGCGAGCGCACGACGTTCCCCGCATGGAGTCCGTGCGCGTCCAGCTTTCCGGCAACCGCATCAAAGCTGCCGGACGCATCATCGGGGCCGCCTGCAGTGATCATCCCGCGTTCAGTGCGTCGTACGACCTGGTGACCGACGAATACGGCGTCACCAAGAGGCTCTCGGTACGCACCTCGCTCGCATCGGGTGACCGGCAGGCCTCCGTCAGCCGCGACGACGAGGGCTACTGGATGGTGGAGAACTCCGCCAACCACCAGCGCTCGACCTACAGCGGTGCCCTCGACGTCGACATGGTGCTCAGCCCGTTCTTCAACACCCTGCCGATCCGACGATTCGGTCTGCACACCCAGGTCCAGGACCTCGAGGTGCCGACGGTCTACGTCAACCTCCTCGATCTGAGCATCCAGGAAGCGACGCTGACCTACAGCAGCGGCGCGCACGGCATCCACGTCATCTCGCCGGTCTCGACATCGTCGGTGACGGTCGACGCCGACGGCTTCGTCGTCGACTACCCGGGACTCGCCGAGCGGATCTGACGCACGACGCCACCGCGTCGCCCCGCGTCCTGCAGGTTCTCTCGCCACCCCGGCTCGCCCGGGGTGACGTCGGTGATGTCGAATCGCTGATGCTGCTCGTACTGCAGTCGCGCCGCATGTCCGGCGTCGACCAGCGTTTCGGTCGAGTGCTGGTCCAATTTTTCGCGCGCTGCGGTGAGCGCATGCAGCGCCTCGTCGAGCGCGGTTCGTAGCGCGGTCGCGTTGCCCTCGGTCATCGCACGGACGAGAGTCGGGGCCGAGGACGCCACCCGGGTGCCGTCGCGAAACGACCCCGCGGCGAGCCCGAGCGCCAACGGCCCACCCGCGGCCCCCACGATCGCCAATGCCTCGGCCAGCAGATGCGGTAGATGCGAGATGCGGGCGACGGCACTGTCGTGCTCGACGCTGCCGGCCGGAACGACCACCGAACCGCAGTCCAGGGCCAGCTGGGCCACCCGCATCCACACGTCCGCGTCGACCCCGGGGTCCGTGGACACGACCCACACCGCGTCGGTGAACAGCGTCGGGTCCGTCGCCGACCAGCCCGAGTGATTGGTACCCGCCATCGGATGGCCGCCGACATAGCGGGCCTGTAGTCCGCGAGCAGCGACGGCCGCGGCAACCTCGGCCTTGACGCTCACCACGTCGGTGATCGGGGCGATGGGTGCATGCTCGGCGATGGCCTGCAGAACGGAGTCGACGGCAGGCATCGGAACGGCGATGACGATCAGCGCATCCTCGTCTGCAGCCCTGGTCAGAGCGGTTGTCAGATCGGTGCCGACGTCGTAGCCATCGTCCGCAGCCCCGGCGATCGCGTCGGCCGATCGGTTCCAGCCCCACACCCGGCGACCGGCGTCGTGCGCCGCCCGCAGAATCGACCCACCGATCAGTCCCAGACCGAGAACGCACACCGAAGAAGAAGTCACCCGATCAGATTGGCACAGGTGGGTGACTTCCAAGGGAGGTGGACTTCGAATACCGGCACCTACCGGACTACCGTTGCGCACATGGCCGCACAGCGCGCGAACAACAACCGTGCCTCCGCATCGGAGTACGACGACCTCGAAGGATTCGGCGTTGCAGTTGTCCGAGAGGACGGCAAGTGGACCGTGACGCCACTGTCCGACGACGCACTGACCAGCCTGTCGGCAGCAGAAACCGAATTGCGTGAACTACGCAGCTCGGGAGCGGTGTTCGGACTGCTCGACGTGGACGAGGAATTCTTCGTCATCCTGCGTCCCGCACCCAACGGCACCCGCCTACTGCTGTCCGACGCGGTCGCCGCCGTCGACTACGAAATCGCCGCCGACGTCCTCGACGCACTCAACATCGAGATCCCCGACGTCGACCCCGACGAACTCGACGACATCGAACCCTACGAGGAAGGCGACCTCGCTCTCCTCGCCGACCTGGGCCTGCCCGAGGCAGTCCTGGGCATCATCGTCGCCGAGACCGACGACTATCCGGACGAACAACTGCAATCCATCGCCGAGCGCCTGGGCTTCGAGGACGAATTCGCCGCAGCGGTGAACAAGCTGCGGCGGTAACCGGTGCCGCTGCCCGACGCGGACATGATCCGCGCAGCGCTGTCGGCCGCAGCCGAGGCATCGGACGCCGACGTCCCCGTCGGAGCCGTCGTGTACGACGCGTCGGGACGTGAGATCGCCCGGGCCTGCAATGCGCGGGAGGCGTCGGGCGACCCCACTGCGCACGCGGAAGTTCTCGCATTGCGTCGAGCAGCCGCGGTGCACGGAGATGGCTGGCGACTCGAAAACTGCACTGTGGCAGTCACTTTGGAACCCTGCACGATGTGCGCCGGGGCCCTCGTTGCGGCCCGCGTCGGCACCGTGGTGTTCGGAGCCTGGGAACCGAAAACCGGGGCCGTCGGCTCGCTGTGGGACGTCGTCCGAGACCGTCGACTCACCCACCGCCCACAGGTGCGCGGGGGAGTGTTGGAAGCCGAATGCGCCGAAGTGCTGACCCAGTTCTTCGCCCGCCACAGATAACGATCTCGTCACGGGGTGGCCGGAATGTCCAACATTGGGGAGGGTGGAGGGCAGGGCGCAACGCTGCGCTCCGAACTTGCGAAGGAGACACTCATGGGACTCGACGACAAGATCTCGAACAAGACCGAAGACCTCGGCGGCAAGGCAAAAGAAGCCGCAGGTTCGGCAACCGGAGACAGGGACCTCGAAGCAGAGGGCAAGGGCGATCAGACCTCCGCCGCATTCAAAGACGGTGCCGAGAAGGTCAAGGACGCGGCCTCGAACATCAAGGACAAGCTCACCGGCAAGTAGTCGCCGGAGTGCAGCCTGCGGAATGACCCGATGGATGCGCTCTGAGCAGGCGATTTAGCCTCAGGCGCTCATTCCGGTACAGTCTTCTGCGGTGGCG